>JAYVKZ010000193.1:0-7111 GCA_043767985.1 Betaproteobacteria bacterium | reverse complement strand
TGCTGGCAGCCGCTCGTCGCAAAAAGTCGAAACCGTAATTCGACCTACTGTTGTTTGAGTCCGAGCGTCTCCACGTTTTTCTTCTCCTCGATAAACATGCGAGACGCGAGCCGAAGATAATCATCCCCCGACATATAGTTGTCAGTGAGGTCAAAGGTTTCCAGGAACTTGCGGTAGTTTGCATCGCTCAAGGTGGACTTGAACGCGTCATGCAGCACTTTGACGACTTTTGGGTCCATCCCCTTCGGCCCGACCAGCCCAATCGGGCTGCTCGTGACCACATCAAATCCGGCCTCGCGCGCAGTGGGTACGTCCGCTAGGCGCGGCAGGCGCTTGTCTGAGAACATCGCCAGTACCCGACCCTTGCCCTGTTTTTCGATTTGTGCCCAGCCACCATCAATCACCGCTGAGATATGCCCGCCTGCGAAAGCTTGCAACACTTCGGCGCCTCCTTTGAACGGTACAAAAGTAATCTCAGCGCCAGACTTTAGCGACAAGAAGTGGGTCGCCAAATGGCCCGAGCTACCCGTGCCACTGGCACCCACACTGATTTTCCCAGGGTTCGCCTTGGCTGCCTGAATGAAGTCTCCTAGCGTTTTCCAAGGTGAGCTTTCAGGCACGACCAGTGCAAAGGTATAACCGGAAAAGGCCAGGATGTAGGTGAGATCTTTGATCGGGTCGTAGTTGACCTTTTGTACATGAGGAACGCGAAACAACGAGGCAGGGACGATCGCGACTGTGTAGCCATCGGGGTTACCATTTTGCGCTAATGAACCAGCAGCCAAGGTTCCGGCGGCGCCAGGTCGATTCTCGACAATCACTTGCTGACCCAAGGCCTTGGTGGCTGCGACCGCCATCGCTCGACCCATCGCGTCGGTTGCGCTTCCAGGCGGAAACGGAATGACCAGGGTCACGGGTTTGCTCGGGAAAGACTGTGCCTGTGCCTGAACGCTAGGCGATGCAGCGAACATCACAGCCGCACTCGCGGATAGCAGAAGCGCCTTGGCCCATTGTGTGAGGTTGAGTGTCATCAAAACGGATTCCTTTATTTGATCAAATCTAGGCAACGCAATCTATTGTAAATTGGAAGTCCGCGCCATGCGATGTTTTCATCGCACCGTGCCCTTGCGGCGCAGTAGTCGAATAACTCTTTGCGTTGAGGTTTGATCGCCGTCACCTTGCAGCACTTGTCGTAAGTTTCTCTGCGCCAAGCGCGAATGCTCGCGCATGATCGCCTCGGCACGAGCGCCTTCGCCATGAGAAATCGCGTCGAGCACCTGATGGTGCTGGTCTTGCGCCACAATGAGCATGTCGCGCGCATGCATTGAGTTGGCCTGGGCTACGACAAACGCCGAGGCCGAAGCGAAAGGCAGGCCCAACACCCGATCCAATTGATGCGCGATCAGCGGGCAGTCGGCCAACTCAGTGAGCAATGCATGAAAACCCTCATTCAAGGCCACATAGCTTGCCCAGCCCACATCGCTCAAGCTGCTTTGCGAAAGCAATTGGTCGATCTCGGCAAGGCACTGACGAGCTTCGATCAGCAGCGCTGAGGCTGCACCACGTTCTGCGGCGCGGCGAGCCAATAGACCTTCAAGTGTGCCGCGCAACTCGATCGCGTCGAAAATGTCACTTTCCGTAAACGACGTGACGACGTAGCCGCCGCTGCTTAAAGGTTCCAACAAGCCTTCTTGTTCAAGGCGCTGCAACGCGGCTCGTATCGGCGTGCGTGACAAGCCCAAGCGCTGAACAATCGCCAGCTCGGCGACCCGCAGTCCCCCAGGCAACTCTCCTGAAAGAATCAGCTCTCGAAGCTGCAAAAGCGCCCTCGCCTGGGCGCTTTCTGCGGACGGTGCGCGCGCATTGTCGACATTGGTAGGCTCCATGACGGTACCGTCCAAGTTGAGCGAATGGGATAGATTTTTAAGAGTCATGAATACATATTGTATACAATATTTACTAAATACTACCTTTAAAAGCCTAATTATCGCAATAAATGGGGATTAATGTATACCGATAACCGTCCAATTTCATCGAGTTAGAATCGCAAACAATAATTCGTCAACAGGAGACCACTATGGCAACGTTACCCGCTCGTTACGATCATGTCGGCAGCTTTTTGCGCCCACAATACTTATTGGAGGCCCGCGCACAGAAGGCCAAGGGTTCGATCAACGCGGCTCAGTTACGCGTAGTAGAAGATCGGGCCATTCAAGAAATTATCGAATTTCAGGAGTCGGTGGGCCTGAAGAGCATTACCGACGGCGAGTTTCGTCGCACCTATTTTCATACCGACTTCCTTGAGCAACTAGGTGGCGTAGAAGTAGGCATACCCGTGACCATTCAACGCCCCGATGGCAGCGAAGAACTCGCGCCACCAGTGATGAGGGTGGTTGACAAAGTGCGCCATGCCAATAACATTCAACTTGCGGACTTCGAATACTTGAAGTCCCATGTTTCCTCGGGCAACACCCCCAAGGTCACCATTCCGAGCCCCACCATGCTGCATTTCCGGGGAGGCCGTGCGGGAATTAGTAAGGTCGCGTACCCAGAGCTCGATCCGGTGTTTTACGACGACGTGGCCAAAGCCTATGGGGACGAGCTGCGCAGCCTGTCTGCGGCGGGTTGCAACTACGTGCAAATGGATGACACCAATCTGGCCTACCTGTGCGATCCAAAAATGCGTGAGGCCGCACGCGGCCGCGGCGACGACCCAAACGAACTTCCTCATCGCTATGCGATGTTTATCAACAAAGTGGTGGCTCAAAAGCCAGCCGGGATGACTTTGGCCATGCATCTGTGTCGCGGCAATTTCAAAAGCACCTTCGCTGCTAGCGGAGACTATGAGCCGGTCGCCGAAGCACTGCTCTCAGAAATGAATATCGACGCTTATTTCCTGGAATATGACGATGACCGCAGTGGCGATTTCCGCCCTCTGCGCTTCCTGCCTAAGGGTAAAACCATGGTGCTCGGGTTGGTAACCACCAAGTTTGGCGAGATGGAGTCGAAAGACACCTTGAAGCGCCGCATCGACGAAGCCGCCAAATACGCGCCAATGGACCAATTGGCACTCAGCCCACAATGCGGCTTCAGCAGTACAGTTCATGGCAATAATATTGCGGTAGAAGACCAGCGCAATAAACTTCGGCTCGTGATCGAAACGGCCAACGAAATCTGGGGTTCAAACTAAGCCCGCTCGGCGCGAAAACCCGAACTCCAACACTGCGGCGACCAGGACCAACCTGGTCGCCGCATTTTTTTCGTGCATTTTTGACCTCGAAATTGACACGGGCAAGCACTTTGGGATAATTTGCTGCCTCTTGGTGCGCCGAATGGTTAATATTCCAGAATGATGCAAGAGGCTGTGGTGGCACACTCCTTGCTGACCCTTGTTATTTCGCCGTCGCGGAACATCCGCAAAATTCAACTTTAACTTCAGGAAACCAGATGAATCGTTTGGCCCCTTATTTTGCTCCGGCCCTCTTTTCGGCCGCCGCAATTTTCGCCGCTCTGCCTGCCCAGGGTCAGGAAAAAGTGCTTCGTATTGCGATGACCGCAGCCGATATCCCAAGAACGCTCGGTCAACCCGACCAAGGTTTTGAAGGCAACCGATTTACCGGTATTCCCATGTACGACGCCTTGACGCAATGGGACCTGTCCAAGACTGACGCAGCCAGCGTGATGATCCCTGGCCTCGCGACCAGTTGGGCGGTAGACGCCAAGGACAAGACAAAATGGATCTTCAAGCTACGCTCAGGCGTAAAGTTTCATGACGGTAGCGACTTTAACGCTGACGCAGTCGTGTGGAACGTGCGCAAAGTGCTCGACAAAGACGCTCCTCATTTCGACGCTAGCCAGGTCGGCGTCACTGCATCGCGCATGCCCACTCTGCGCTCCGCAAGAAAGATTGATGATGCAACCGTGGAGCTCACTACGAGTGAGCCCGACGCCTTCCTGCCTTTAAACCTGACCAACCTGTTCATGGCCTCGCCAGCTCATTGGCAGAAGAAGTTCGATGCGACCCCCGCAGCCAATCCTGCCGCAGATCGTGCCAAGACCGCTTGGGTCGCTTTTGCCGCCGATGCGTCCGGTTCAGGCCCCTTCAAAATGGCTCGATTTGTCCCGCGCGAAAGACTCGAAGTCGTCGCCAATAAATCGTACTGGGATCCTAAGCGTGTTCCAAAACTGGATCGTGTGGTGATGATTCCTATGCCTGAGGCCAATGCCCGCACGGCCGCCTTATTGTCCGGCCAAGTCGATTGGATAGAAGCACCCTCGCCCGATGCCGTGCCTCAGATTCAGTCTCGCGGCAACAAAATTTATTTTAACCAGCAGCCCCATGTTTGGCCCTGGCAGTTATCTTTTGCCGAAGGCTCGCCTTGGCTCGATAAGCGAGTACGTCACGCCGCCAATCTTTGTGTGGACCGTACCGGTCTGCTAAAATTGCTGGGCGGCATGATGGCGGTTCCCAAGGGGACCGTGCCTCCTGGCCACCCATGGTGGGGTAATCCTAAGTTCGACATCAAGTACGATCCCGAAGCCGCAAAGAAGTTGATGACCGAAGCAGGTCACTCAGCAGCCAAGCCGCTTAAAGTCAAGGTTCAAATTAGCGCCAGCGGGTCCGGACAAATGCAACCTCTGCCAATGAACGAGTTCGTTCAACAATCGCTCAAGGCCTGTCATTTCGACGTGCAGTTCGACGTGATTGAGTGGAACACTCTCTTTACCAACTGGCGTAAAGGTGCAAAGGATCCCTCGGCCAATGGCGCCAACGCGACCAATGTATCTTTCGCAGCCATGGATCCGTTTTTCGCCATGGTTCGCTTTACCAGCACCAAGACCTTCCCTCCGGTCAGCAATAACTGGGGCTACTACGGCAATGCTCAGGTCGACAAGTTGATCGCTGATGCACGGGGTAGCTTCGATGACAAAGCGAGAGACGCGGCGCTGGCCAAGCTTCACGCTCATATCGTCGAAGAAGCACCCTTTGTTTGGATTGCTCATGACGTCGGTCCACGTGCCATGTCGCCCAAGGTCAAAGGTGTCGTGCAACCAAGAAGCTGGTTCATCGACATTGCCACCATGTCGATCGAATAATCAGAAATTTTTAGTAGCACCCTCGGGCGGACAGAATGATTGTGGTTTGAATGATTGCTTTTTTACTGCGCCGCCTGATCTATACCCTGCCCATCATGTTGGGCGTAGCCTTGGTCTGTTTCGCTCTCGTGCATATCGCCCCAGGCGACCCCCTGGTCTCCATCCTGCCGCCGGATGCTTCCGGCGAATTGCAGGAGCAAATGCGCAAGCTCTACGGCTTTGACCGTAGCTACCCTGAGCAATTCGCGAGCTGGGTATGGCGAGCGCTGCATGGCGATCTCGGTACCAGTATTGCCAGTGGCCGCGCGGTGGCCGACGAGGTCTTGAAGGCGGTCGGTAATACCCTGCGACTCTCGGTATTTGCCACCCTCATTGGTTTTATTTTTGGTTGCCTGTTCGGCTTTGTCGCGGGTTACTTTCAGAACTCGTGGATCGACAAGGCGGCATCGATTACTGCGGTGCTCGGCGTCAGCGTACCTCACTACTGGCTCGGCATGGTCATGGTGATTGTGTTTTCAGTCATTCTCGGCTGGTTGCCCCCGGGCGGCGCAGGCCCTGGCAGCTCGGCGGATTGGGTGTGGAATTGGGAGTACATGAAGCACCTAATCTTGCCCGCCGTCACCATGAGCGTGATTCCAATGGGCATCATCGCGCGCACCGTTCGCGCCCTGGTCGCAGATATTCTCGCGCAAGAATTTATTGTTGGCCTGCGCGCGAAAGGCTTAACCGATGTCGGCATCTTTTTCCATGTCGTTAAAAACGCTGCACCCACCGCACTAGCGGTGATGGGCTTGCAGCTTGGCTATCTCTTGGGCGGTAGCATCTTGATCGAGACTGTATTTTCTTGGCCTGGCGCTGGATTCCTACTCAATAGCGCTATTTTCCAACGCGACCTTCCCCTACTGCAAGGAACGATCTTGGTGCTGGCGATGTTCTTTGTCGTGCTCAATCTGGTGGTCGACATCATGCAAAGTAGCCTCGACCCGCGGATCGCGCGATGAACGTGCTCAATGTCGCGGTAGACCCCAGCAAGGTCCCCAAGCTAACCCAGGAGCGCAGCCCCGGTTACTGGCAGACGGTTGCCCAACGCTTCATGCGCGACCCGGCGGCCTTGGTGGCTGCGGCGATGATTCTGGTACTGGCCACACTCGTAGTATTTGGGCCCTGGCTAGCGCCCGCCGATCCCTACGCCTCCAGCATGTTTAACCGCCTCAAGCCGATAGGTACAGAGGGCTACCCCCTCGGTACCGACGAATTGGGTCGAGACATGCTCAGTCGCCTAATTGTTGGCACCAGACTCAGCCTCTTCATGGGCATTACGCCAGTGCTTTGCGCTTTTGCCATCGGCGCCTCACTGGGCATCTTGGCAGGCTATGCCGGTGGCTTCATCAACACCGCCGTCATGCGCACGATTGATGTGTTCTACGCCTTTCCATCGGTGCTCTTGGCGATTGCACTGAGCGGCGCCCTGGGCGCGGGTATTACCAACTCACTGATTTCGCTCACGGTCGTGTTCATTCCGCCCATCGCACGGGTGGCAGAAAGCGTCACCACTCAAATTCGCAGCCGAGACTTTGTCGAAGCTGCCCGTGCTTCTGGCGCTAACGCCTTCACGATAGTTCGCGTCCATGTCCTCGGCAATGTGCTGGGGCCAATCTTTGTGTACAGCACCAGCCTCATTGCAGTAAGCATGATCCTGGCCTCAGGATTAAGTTTTTTAGGATTGGGCGTGAAGCCGCCCGAACCTGAGTGGGGTTTAATGCTCAACACCCTGCGTACCGCGATCTACATCCAGCCCTGGATCGCAGCCTTACCGGGCATCATGATCTTCTTCACCTCCATTGCCTTTAATCTTTTGTCGGACGGCCTGCGCTCGGCCATGGAGATCAAGCAATGAGCCTGCACCCCGCCGCACTGCTCGAAGTCAAGGAGCTGGTCAAACACTTCCCCCTTAAGAAAGACATCATTGGCCGAGGCGGCGGTGTCGTACGCGCGGTCGATGGGGTGAGTTTTC
>JAYVKZ010000192.1:0-6259 GCA_043767985.1 Betaproteobacteria bacterium | reverse complement strand
ATTGACTTGAACTCCCCGATACGACCATAAGCGCTGAGCGCTCAGCGAGTAAATGATGGCAATCATCCAAAATGCTCCCCGCCAGCCAACCGTATCGCTTGCGAGGCCGCCCAGGATTTGACCAAGAATTAAACCGGTGACGGTACCTGCCAGAAAACGCGCCATGACCGCTTGGCGGTCGGCGTAGGCTACCGAGTCGCCAATCCAAGCGATCGCTAAGGGAATCACCCCCGCAGCGGTGGCACCCGCAAAAAACCTTGCCCAAGTGAGGGCGGTGAGGTTTTGGGACAGGGCGCAGGCAGCAGCGCCCAGGCTGGCCGCCATGCAAGCAAAAAAGATCACACGGAGCTTGCCAAAGCGATCACCCAAGGGACCGAATAAAAGTTGCAATAATCCGTAGGCGAAGGCAAAGCTAGCAATCACCTGAGAGACCGAACTCACCGTCCCGCCCAGCTCGGAGGCCAACATGGGCAACATCGAGTCGCACACCCGTGCCGACGCCATGGAGCAAAACCCAGCGATCATGAGCGCATTGAGTTGGCTTCGAAACTTGGGATTGTGGTGTGAACCAGCGAGCATGGCGAATGCCGGGTCTAGGGCGGGAGGAGAAACGGAGTCTTTGCGAGGCGTCAAATCGGTACTGCGGTGGAACGAGTCGAGACTCGGGGACGATATTGTCGCTCAGTCGGGTGTTTTCGAGGAACCGGGTTTCAATGAAGTGGTTGCCGTGGGCGGCACTGACAAGAATGAAAGTTGTCGTTAAGCCCGACGCGAGGGTTCTAGGCAATCGTTATACTGTCGAGCTGGTTCTATTTGTAAAGATAGCATCGGGCCGTTAGCTCAGTTGGTTAGAGCAGAGGACTCATAATCCTTTGGTCGTAGGTTCAAGTCCTACACGGCCCACCAATAAAATCAATGACTTAGCGTGTTTTGCGGATTTATTTTAATCGCATTGATTTGTTGAATTCAAAAAAGTTCCGTAAAAGTTCCGTAAAAACCCGAGATGACTCGTTCAGTGGAACTATCAAAGAGTTAAATTCGTCGGTGATTGAAAAAGAGTTCGTGGTGGAAAGCGTGCTGTTTCTTAAACGCATTCTCGTTCTGACTTGAGAAGCTTTGACGGATGATTGTGAGAGCACATAGTCAAAGGCTCGTCATTTATGCACCAAACAGAAGTTTCACATCGTCTTGCAGCGCAGCGTTACCTTAGAGCTCGCGAGGCCGCAGCCCACCTCAATATCGGCCGCTCGACACTGTGGTTGTGGGTGAAAACTCGCCCGGGGTTTCCACCACCAGTTAAAATTGGGGCCAGAGTTACTATTTTCGATATCGATGCGATCGTCGCATTTCTTGGACTTTCGATTTCTTCGAAATAAGTGCATTTTTCGATAGGCATCTACCCAGGCTCGGCTTTCCAAGCTGCTGTGGAGATTCTGAAATATGGTATCCACCACTTGATCTGTAAAGATAAACCTTCCCGTTTCTTCCATTCCGTCACCTTTGGCGTTGCACTCGCGTGGCTAATTTCGAGCATTTGCTACGTTTCGCAAGCTGAGAGTTGGTCATGTATGAAAGCGGATCTTGAGAGCTAAGTTGACTCTGGCGTCGGCCGTCAAAATTGTCGCTCCGGACTGAAATTGGCAGATACGAGCACGGATGGCCACTTCAACTTCCCTCACTTATGGCCACCCAAATTCCCCCAGGGCGAGACGGTTTGATTATGCCATTTCTGGTTTGACGACGATGCGGGCAGCGGCCTCTTTGAGCCTGTAACTCCGGCCTTCGAACTCAAGCATCGCGCAGCGATGCATGAGCCTGTCCAGAATGGTGCTGGCCATGGTGGCGTCTGCGAGGTACTTGCCCCAGTCCTGCACGACGCGGTTCGAGGTGATGACGATGGAGCGGCGCAATTTGTAGCGCTGGTGAACAATGGTCTGCAGCAGCTCGGCGCTCACATCTGCAATACGCCGGGCCAGGAACAGATCGTCAAGGACCAACAGGTCAGGGTCGATCCAGCCCTTGAGCCATTGGGCTTGTTCGCTGGCGCTGGCCAGGCCATAGCGGGCAAACTCGGTGTCAGCCTCAACGTAGCGGGCGTCGTAGCCTTGCAAAGTGGCCTGGTAGGCCACCGCCTTTGCAATATGACTCTTGCCCGTTCCCGGCTTGCCAATCAGTAGAGCATTGGTGCCTTCGGCGATGAATTTGAGGGTATGCAATTCGTAACAGGCATTGCGTGGCAGCTTGGGATTGAAGCGCCAGTCGAAGTCCAGCAGCGTGAGCCGCTCGTCAAGTCCGCAGCGCTTGAATCGGCGCTCGGTCAGTCTAGATCGGCGCCGATCCAGCTCGTCTTGCAGCATGGCGGCGAGCGTGTCGAGGAAGGGTTGCTGGGCCGCTTGGGCCTGCATGACTCGGGTGCTCAAGGTGTCGGCAATGTCAGACAGACGCAATTCGCGAAGGGCGCGTTCGATATCGTTCAGATTCATGCCTGGGCTCCTGCCTTGGCGCCGACAGCGGGCGTGGTTGCATGGGCGAACAGGTCGCCGTATTCCTGCGTGCTGCGGATCAGTTCGTGATGTTGAGTCAGGCCCGACGAGGCAGCAGGCGTTGTCTCAGATGCGGGCTCCAGCGCTGCTAAGGCCTCCTCTGCCTTCTTCTCAGTCAGCGCCTTGACGAACTTGTAGCTGTACGGCCCTTGATCGAGGGCCTGGGCGCAGGCTGCATTGATGAGGAAGTGCGGGTAACGCCTGGCCAGGCCGACAATGCCCCAGAGTTTGCGCTGGCCGGCCCTGCCTTCCGTAGAGAAGAGCATCTCGCACAAGCGCTCAACATCGGTGCCAATGGCACGGGCTTGCCTGAGGATGGAGAGCGTCTCGCGTGACGGGTTATAGATGCGTTCGGCCAGAGGTAACTTCACGGTGCCCGGCCTCTCGGCTCGGGTGTGTGTACGAAGAAGTTGATGGGTGCGTTTGTCGCGAATTTCGAGGTGCCGCTCAAAGCGGCGCACTAACACGATCGAGCCAATCGGGGCCGGGCGCGCAGCATAGCTACTGTGGCTGTCGCGTACACACCCGTCGTCGATGACGGTACGCTCGAACTGCGTGAAGTACTGCATGCCGGTGAGAGGCAGCGGCTGTAGGTGGGGCCGTTCCTCCTCGAACATGGCCTGTACCTGGCGGCGCTCGGCGCCGTGGATGCGCGAGGCAGCCCATTTGCTCTCCCAGTGCTCAAGGAACTCGTTCTGCGCATCGAGCGTCTCGAAGCGCCGGCCCTTGAGTGCCGTGGCCTGGGTGTGGCCGATAGCATTCTCGACCGTGCCCTTGCGGTTCGGGTCTCGGACTCTGGCCGGATCGGCCACCACTTCGTAGTGAGCCAGCGTGGCCGCGTAGACCGGATTGAGTTCGGGTTCGTACAAATCAGGCTTGAGCACACCTTCCTTCAGGTTGTCGAGCACCACATACCGGGTGGAGCCGCCAAAGTAGCGCCAAGCCTGCTCGTGCAGCTCAGCCCACACCTGTTGGCCTGACTTCCAAACCACGCGCCGGAAGCTGCGCCGCGAATAACGCAGCGTGGCCACAAACAACCGGGGCTTGCGGTACTTGCCGGTGCCCGGAACAAGGGTGGGCGCGCCTTCGCCGTAGTCGACCTGCATCTCTTCGCCGGGTTGGAAGGACAGGCGGTCGAATTGCTCGGGTTCTTTGCGCCGCGCATTGGCTGCAAAGCGCTTGACCGAGTTGTAGGCGCCCTCAAATCCGTGCACATCCACCAACTCTTGGTAAATGGCCACGGCATTGCGCCCGAGTCGCAACTGCTGGTCAATGAAGGTGCGGTTCGCACTTGGACGGCGTCAACGGCACGGCCAGAACCGTGGGGGTCGGTGGCCAGGGTGGGGGAATTTGCTTCAACCAGTCGGTGGCCACCCCGGGGGAATTTGCACGCAAGCTCTCGAACTCGCGTTGGTACGACCGGATGGTCTTGCGGTCAATGCCCGTCACACGGGCAATCTCATGCTGGGTCTTGCCCAGACCCAGCAGGGTAAAGATGGTGGTTTGTTTGTGCGGCTTCAAGACGTTCACTCCGTGACCTCCCCCTCGGGGAAGGTCGGGTTACGTCCCGCCAAACAGAGGCCGACGACGCCGGCTCTAAACCCTGTTCCCGATCAATTCAGATGGGGGAGTTTGAAGTGGCCACGGATGGGGGAATTTGGGTGGCCATCCGGGATACGAGTGAATTCTCAGGTATGGTTTGTGGGCGAAAAATAATCAAATAAATATTGTAAATCAATGGTTTAGAGAATTTCGACGATCTCCACAGCAGTAATAAAAATCGATCGAAGAAGCTGAGCGGGCAAGAGATGAGGCCGTTTTAAGTGAACCGGGGTTTGAGACGGTAAAAACAACACCTTTGTTGTGTGGGCGAAACCAGAAATTGCTGGGAATGAACCCGTACGACTGAAATCCTAGATATGGTATTGAGATTATAAAGAGAGCATATAGTCCACAAAATCAATAACTTAAGCAAAATGGCGAATCTCCACACCCGGTTTAAAAAGGCGTCGAGACGGGTGGACACGGAGAACACGATGACGAGGAAAGCGCATGGTTAACTTGCAGTTATTAGAACAAGTGCGAAGCTGCGCGATGGCTTTGGCCAGCGAAAAGAAGCACTATTGGGTCAAGCCCGAGCACCTGCTGAGAGTGTTGATCGAGCGGGAGAGCGTAGAACAATACTTGCTGCAACACTGCAAGGAGCTTTGTAGGCCTCTTCGTCCAAGTCTCGCATTTGCTTGGTCATTTTTGTTGCCTTTCTGTGGTTGGTGGTTTAGTTTCGCGTTCGGCCCACTCCATCCAAATCGAGTCGTCGACCTGGTATCCACCACGAAGCGGTTTCCAGAGCAGGCCTTGCGCTACGAGTGCTGAGAGGCCGTTTTGAGCGTTGGCCGCAGAGACGATTTTTTCTTGTCCAAGTGTCTTTGAGTATTCCATGCGGGCATCTTCGGAGAAAGGTGCGAAAGCTTGCCCACCTCGAAGAATTCCCAAAAAAACCGCTTGTTGCAAAGGCGTTAGGCTATGGAAAGTATCCGTCAGTGCTCGGAATGCGCCGGATCGTGTTTCTTTAACTATTGCTTCCAAGAGAGCGTCCATACTCGGCGCACCTTCCTCCCCGACTTTGCTCGCTTGGGCTAATTGGAGCGTGTCACCGATGGCATCCATTAGCGACTCGGGCTTGTAGTTTAGAGCGGAAAAAGCGCCTTCAATCGCGTCGGTGGATAGTCCCATTCCCTGACGCAATAACATGTTGAAATGAGCCGCCACGGCGGCGCAATAGTCTGGGCCTAGAACTGGAAAGTCTCGAATCGTCGCGCCGTAGAACGGCTGGTTCTTTGTCGCCAAAAGGCTGGCCAGCTTGCTCCTATCAGAACCGGTGAAAATTAAAAACAGTTTAGGCTCAGGCGGCCCTAGATTGAGGGCATCTCTTGCGGCCTTTAGGGCGAACATCATTGACGTACCGCTTTCGGTTGCTAGTGCTTGTTGCGCCTCGTCTACGATGAGCACCATGCGCTTTTCTGAAAGAGATTTGTTAGCCTCTCTGTGGGCGGATACTTCTGCAAAGGTCTGAGCGAGCGTTGCCCGCCGCCAGGTGCCCGAAGCGGATTTGAGCTTTATGGAAGCGATTCCAGGGATGCCGACCGAATCTACAGCTTTCGCTGACTTGGATAGGGCCTTACCGATCCACCCGCTTGGAGCTCCGGCTTGCGACTGGGCAAGATCGATAGCACCATAGAGCAGTTCTTGCGGGTCTGCTTCGAGATCGGCCCACAAATCGATGTAGATCACCAGAAGACCCTTTGCTTCCAATTCTGGCTTTAGATCGTTCACGAGGAACGATGTTTTGCCCTGCCGACGCTGGGCGCTCAGAAAGGTGCCGGAAGCTGGCTGCGGGGCGAGACCGGTTTTCGGAAGATAGGATTTCGATGATCCTACGATTGCATCCGCAATTGCGGCCGCTAGTGCCTTGCGCGGGAAGTAGAAAGTTTCCATCATTAGTGCTCAATATAATGAGTAACAATAGAAGTAGTGTAACAAACAATAAGCAGCAATAAAAGAACAGATCAGACAGAAGAGGAGCGGGGCTGTTGGCGCTCATCGAATGTTGACCCGGCGGAGGTGCGGCGGAAATCTTGGACTGGTTTATGTTGCAAGTCCGAGGCTCTCTCGGTATTCGAAGGGACTCAGTGAGCCAAGGGAGATTTTGATCCGCT
>JAYVKZ010000191.1:0-8533 GCA_043767985.1 Betaproteobacteria bacterium | reverse complement strand
ACCATTGAAGATCCGGTTGAGTTCGTGCACCCCCACAAGAACTGCATCATTACTCACCGAGAAGTCGGTGTGGATACTGAAAGTTGGGGGGTTGCATTGAAGAACACCTTGCGCCAAGCGCCAGACGTCATCATGATCGGTGAGGTTCGCGACCGCGAAACGATGGAGCATGCCGTGACGTTTGCTGAGACTGGCCACTTGTGTGTGGCGACTTTGCACTCCAATAGCGCCAACCAAGCGCTAGACCGTATCATTAACTTTTTCCCAGAGGAGCGACGCCAACAGTTGCTCATGGATTTGTCGCTCAACCTCAAAGCGATTATCTCGCAGCGCTTAATTCCGATGTCTCAAGGCAAGGGGCGTGTGCCCGCTGTGGAAGTTCTGTTGAATACCCCTCTGGTCGCTGACATGATCTTTAAAGGCGAAGTGGGTCTGATCAAAGACTTGATGAAAAAGAGTCGCGAACTTGGCATGCAGACTTTTGATCAAGCCTTGTTCGACTTGTTCGAGGCAGGCAAGATTGAATACGAGGACGCACTTCGTAATGCCGACTCGGTGAATGACCTACGGTTGCAGGTCAAACTTCACAGCAAGCGCGCCGCCAAAAGTCTTGGGCAAGCGACGGAGCACCTTGGTATCGTTTAATCTGAAATCTCGCTTGGCGGTTTTTAGCCCTTGCTTCCCAAGGCAATAATCAACGCGCTACTCTGAGAGCGGTTCGGGAAGCTCTTGTTTTAAGTTCATCTGAAAGCAAAACAAGCGGCATTCCAAGGCACCATTAAACAAAGGGTATTTGCGAAACTCGCGCAGGCGTATTTGACCGGGCAAGGTTCGATCCGAGCTAATTAAGCAAGCGCGCCAACCCGAGAATCCATCGCGCATGTTCTGTCCCAAGGCCACTGGATCGAACGAGGGCCCCATGCGTTCCCCATAAGGTGGGTTACTCACCAAAACACCACTGGTTTGACCATGCCAGGGCTTGGCTCGCTCGGCGGAACTTACTGACCATTGAATCACATCCGGCGATAAGCCCGCGCGCTCGGCATTGACTTGCGCCATGGGAATCAGCGAGGCGTCGATGTCACTGCCTTGAATGCTGGCTTGAAGCCGACCGGCATAGGCCTTTTGCTCTGCTTGACCAAACTCCTCGGCCCAGAGATCTTCATCAAAGCCCGTCAACCTTTGGAACGCAAACTCACGATGCAAGCCCGGGGCGATGTCTAAGGCTTGCTGCGCAGCCTCGATCGCGATCGTGCCGGAGCCACAAAATATATCGGCAAAGGGCTGGTCTGGTGTCCAGCCACTAAGCGCAATCAGGCCTGCGGCAAGGTTTTCCTTAATCGGTGCGGCACCTTTGTCTTCAGCATGCCGCCAGCCTCGTTTGAACAGATTCTCGCCAGAACTGTCCACATACAGGGTGGCTTTAAAAGGCTCAAGAAACATGAAGACGCGCACGTCGGGCGTTTCGGTGTTGATGGAGGGCCTATCCCCCAAATGCTCGCGCAGACGGTCGCAGATGGCGTCTTTGATCAACAAGTTGGCGAAGTTAAGACTCTTTAGCGGGGAGCGCGTTGCAGAGGTGTCGATACGCAAGGTTTGGCTAGGATGCATGATGGCTTCCCAGGGGATGTCCACCGCCAAATCGTAAAGATCTCGTTCCTTTTTATAGAAACCTTCGTCCAGCTTAATTAACACCCGGCTGGCCATGCGCGACCAAAGATTAACCCGATACACCAGGGCCCAAGAGGCTCGCAAAGAAGCGTCTTCATCGGCAAACGGTACAACGCTTGCAGCCTGGAAAGAGACACCACCTGGCACCTCTTTCAAGATCTCGGCGCCCAGGTTCTTGAGCTCAATGGCGAGGGTCGACTCTAGCCCACGCGGGCACGGTGAGAAAAGAATCAACAAGATAGTTTGGCGAGCTTGCGCTCAACAAAGTCTAGCCGATCTTGGCCCCAAAAGGATTCACCTTCAATTAAATACCAAGGTGCGCCAAACACTTGCAGGTCAGTACCCACTTGGGTATTACTGTCGTACTCCGCTTGAGCATTGGCCTGATCACAATCGACCTCGGCGAGCTCACTTGCACCTGCTGCTTTGGCGAGCGCCACCAGTTGCACACGGTCGGCAATGTTTTGTTCGTCGGCCCATACGGCTTTAAGAATCCGACCGGTCAAGGCTAGCGCCGTAGCTTCACCATAGCGCTGGCGAGCCGCAATGATGAGCCGCGAGGCATCATCGCCTGCGACCGGGAAAAATTTGGGATGAATGTTGAGGGCCACACCCAAATGATCTCGCCAACGAGCCAACTCTTGCAAGCGATAGGCTAGGCGCTGAGGTGGGCGTTTGCCAAGCGGCAAGCCACCCGACACCGAAAATACTTTGCCCATGTCACAGGGCTTGCAGCGGACCTGTGCTTTGTACTTAGTCGCCATCGCAAGTAAGCGCTCATGGCCCAGGTAGGTCCAAGGGGATTGCGGCGTGAAGTAGTAATCGATGATGGTCATAGTCTTAAAATTGACAAAGTTGAAAGTAAAGAGGGCCTTGAGGTGTATGCCTCTTGATGCGCATCAAAATGGCTTGACGACGACCAAGATCACAGCGGCCACCAGGAGAAACACGGGAGCTTCATTGAACCAACGATACCAGACATGGGAGCGCTTATTCTCACCCTTCTCGAATTTCTTGAGCAAGACGCCACAGGCATGGTGATAGCCAATGATCAACGCAATCACAAAAAGCTTGGCATGCATCCAACCTACAGCGGGGCCGCCATCCGTTTTCTTTCCGATGCCAATGCCCAGCCACAACCACATGCCCAAGCCCAAGGCCAAAAGGGCAAGCGGGCCCATAAAGCGCAACAACTTACGTGCCATGAGTAAGAGTCGATCCCGTTCGGCGGCCGTACTGGTTCTCGTGGGGCCCTGGTCAATCATGGCCAGATTGACGAAAATTCTTGGCAAATAGAACAGACCGGAAAACCAGCTCACCACGAAAACAATGTGAAAGGCCTTGGCCCAGAGGTAGCTTGATTCCATTTTCACTTAGGAGCGAATTTGACCCGACCCAAACACCACCCACTTCTGACTCGTTAACCCCTCTAGCCCGACCGGTCCGCGAGCGTGCAGTTTATTGGTCGAGATGCCAATCTCTGCGCCCAAGCCAAATTCGAAGCCATCTGCAAAACGAGTGGAGGCATTGATCATTACCGAAGAAGAGTCTACCTCGCGCAAAAAGCGCATGGCATGGCTATGCTGCTCAGTCACAATCGTATCGGTATGTTGCGAGCCGTACAAGGCAATGTGATCCATAGCCGCATCGAGTGACGCCACGATGCGAATGGAGACAATGGGTGCGAGATATTCGGTGGCCCAATCTTCTTCAGAAGCCGGGTTTACCTGGAGCCCTGCGCTCTTAAGTATGTCTAAGGTCACCGCACAGCCGCGCATCTCTACACCTTTGTCGGAATAGACCTGACCAATCTGCGGTAAGAAGGTTGCGGCGACAGCTTGATGAATGAGCAAGGTCTCCATGGTGTTGCAAGGGGAGTAACGCTGGGTCTTGGCGTTGTCGGCAATGGCTAGCGCTTTTGTGAGGTCAGCGAACTCGTCGACGTATACATGGCATATCCCATCAAGATGTTTTATGACGGGCACTTTCGCTTCATTTGCAATGCGACTGGTCAGCGACTTGCCTCCGCGTGGAATGATCACATCAATATTCTTAGTGTCGGTAATTAAACAACCAACGGCGCTCCGCTCCGTGGTCTCGACCACCTGAACGGCTTCAGCAGGCAGACCCGCTGTGCGTAAACCTTCTTGGATGAGTTGCGCCAGGGCTTGGTTACTATGCACGGCCTCGGAGCCGCCCCGCAAGATGGTGGCATTGCCTGACTTAATACACAGCCCAGCAGCATCAATCGTCACGTTCGGGCGCGACTCGTAAATGATACCGACCACCCCTAAGGGCACCCGCATCTTGCCCACTTGAATGCCGGTTGGGCGAAAACGCAATTCGCTCATCTCACCGACAGGATCGGGCAGAGCGACGATTTGCTCTAAGCCTTCCGCCATGCTCTCAATCACTTGATCGGTAAGCGTCAAGCGATCTACGAAAGCTGCGTCATGCCCAGCCGACTGGGCGTGAGCTAAATCTTTTGCATTGGCCTCTTGCAAGGCCTTGGCCTCGCGCCTGATGGCTGCCGCTGTCGCCAGCAAGGCGCGGTTTTTTAACTCAGCGCTGGCCCGTGCCAGAGCGCGGCCAGCTTGGCGCGCTTGGGAGCCCAACTGCTGCATATAGGCTTGTACGTCAATGTGTTCAGTTTTCATAAATCAAGTCATCCTTCCCGCATAGTGCGAGGGCCAGCTCGGTCAGCGCCTGCCAGGCATCTTTGTGGCCGAGGTGGGGTAGGGCGCTCGGCGCAATCCCTTTGACAATTGTATCGGCTTGGGCGGCAAGTTGCAGGGCCTTGCGAATTTGCGCTGGTTTGAGTCGACGCACGGCCTGCTCATAGGCGGGGCGATTCTTCCAAAATACGCCGCGCAGCACGGTTTCAAGTGGCTGACGTTTGGCTACTGCATCACTTGCGGCCAAGAGATCTCGGGCGCAATTGCCTAAAGCATTTAGCACCAGCACAGTCGCTTCACCTTCGGCTTCAATGGCTTTCAACAAACGCAGGCAGCGCCCGGCATCACCGCTGAGCGCTGCGCTCACCAGGTCGAAACTATCAAAGCGCGAGACGGTCAGGACCGTCGCTTGCAGGGCTTTAAGTTCGATCTCGCCTGGCGGGAAAAGAAATGCAAGCTTCAGGATCTCTTGTTTGGCAGCCAGCAAATTGCCCTCTAAGGTATCGGACAGCCATTGCAAAGCCTCTCGCGAGCCGCGCTGTTTTTGACGGGCGAGCCGTTGCGCGATCCAATCGGGCATCTCTTTGCGGTCAATGGCAAAGACGGCGCAGGACCAGCCGAGCGCGTCTAGCTTCTTAAACCAGGCGGACTCGGTGGTCGCTTTGTCAAGATAGGGGCTCGTCACTAGTAAGCGGGTGCTCTCATCTAGACGGCCTGTCTCGATGCTTAATGCTTCACCGATCTCTTTGCCGGGTTTCGCTGAAAAGCGAAGTTCGATAAGGCGACTTTCTGCAAAAAGCGACAGGGAGTTCAGCTCGGCTTGAAGGGCTTCGAACTTGAAGCTGCGATCCACCTCAAAGACCTGGCGTTCCTTGATCCCCTGTGATCGACCCAGGGCGCGCACCGCGTCACTGGCCTCTAACACGAGTAGCGCCTCCTCACCATGCACCCACACGACAGGTGGCAAGGCGGCAGTGGATCGCTCCCCGAGGCTGAGTCGACTCATCAGTTGATCGTATTTCATCGAGGCCATGGAGATGGGTCGCTCGCGACTACTTGATGCCGTTGGTGGTAGTGTTTGTACTGCTGCTTGAACCCAACCGTATCGCGGCAAGTCGGCGCATCAGTTGCTGAATTAGATCGCTTTGCATCTCACGGTACAGCAACTGTTCCTCTTCCTGCTTGGCACCCAGCTGTTGATCATTGGTGCTCACGTCGCGCCGCAGCACAATCTCTGTTTCTGGCAAAAGCTCGGTCACTGGGTCGTCATTCATGGCGCTCATGACTTTGAAGGTCAGGCGCAAGCGCAATTGGTACTCGCGCGGGCGGCCGCTCGTGGACAGACCGACGATTTCCTTTTCTCTCAGCTCGCGAATAATTTCCAGGCGAGCTTGCGCGTCTTTCGCCTGATCCACCAGTCGAGTACTTTCCGAGAGGCGTACGGTTCGGCGAAACTGCGCGCCCATGTCCGAGTTCACACCAAAGCCTGAGTGCAAACTCTCAAAAGCAAAACGTTGATCGCCGCGCAGCTTGAAGCCGCAAGCGGACAACGCTAAACAGCTCGCCAAGAGCGCGCACACCACCAAAGCAAAGCGCGGCTTTTGGCGTACCGGACTCGGAAAGTAGGGGTGCTTAAACCACCACATTGACCAGTCTTCCAGGCACGACGATCACTTTTTTCACGGCCCGTCCTTCACCAAATTTAGCCACCGCTTCGTGGGCCAGTGCCACGGCCTCGATCGACGCCTTGTCGGCCTGCGCGGCTACCGCTAAAGAACCTCTTACCTTGCCATTGACTTGCAAGACAAGTTCGAGCGTGTCTTGCCTGAGGGCGCTTTGATCGACTTGTGGCCAGGGAGCATCAAGCAAGTCTTGCTTGGCCGCGAAGCCAAGTCCAACCCATAAGCCGTGGCAGGCGTGAGGCGCCACCGGATAGAGCACGCGAATGAGGATCGCCAAAGCCTCTTGCATGACCGCCTTGGAGGCCGCCGCATCAATACCTGTACTACCCAGCTTGGCATCCTCAATCGCATTGAGCATTTTCATGCAGGCCGAAACCACCGTGTTGTATTGCATTCGGTGAAAGTCGTAATCGGCCTGTTGCAGCAACAAATACACTTGGCGACGCAGTGCCTTATGGGTGTCCGGCAGATCGCTTGGGAGCGTGGCTTGAAGATCAAGGGCCTCACCGCCAAGCCAAGCGCGTTGCTGGTAAACATAGGTCCACAAGCGCTTCAAGAAACGATGAGCACCTTCAATGCCGGATTCCGAATACACCGCACTTTGATCTGGTGGGCCTGCAAACATAATGAAAAAGCGAGCCGTATCGGCACCGTACTTTTCAATCACGTCACGCGGCTCCACCACGTTGTTCTTCGACTTGGACATCTTTTCGATGCCGCCTTGAATCACGGGCAAACCGTCTTCAATCGCCTTGGCGCTTAAGGGCTTGCCCTTTTCGTCAAAACTGATCTCAACCTCAGTCGGATAAAACCAGCGCTTCTTGCCGGCCACATCTTCTCGGTAGTAGCACTCATTGAGCAACATGCCTTGAGTGAACAGATTGGTAAAGGGTTCGTCGAAGCTCACGAGCTTCAAGTCGCGCATCACCTTGGTCCAGAAGCGCGCATACAAGAGATGCAACACGGCATGCTCAATGCCGCCAATATACTGGTCCATCGGCATCCAGTAATCATTGCGCGCATCGATCATCGCGTCATGGCTGTCGTGCGAGCAGTAGCGCATGAAATACCAGGCCGAATCCACGAAGGTGTCCATGGTGTCGGTCTCGCGCTTGCCCGGCTTGCCGCAGCTCGGGCATTGGCATGTCAAGAAGCGATCATCTTTGTTGAGCGGGTTGCCACTGCCATCGGGAATCAGATCCTCTGGCAACACCACTGGCAAGTCTTTATAGGGCACCGGTACGGCGCCACAATCTTCGCAGTGGATGATGGGAATCGGTGCGCCCCAATAGCGCTGACGGCTCACTCCCCAATCACGTAGGCGGAAGGTGGTTTGTACGTCACCCATGCCTTTGGCCTTGAGGTCGGTTGCAATAGTGGCGACCGCCTCCGTGAACGACAAGCCGTCGTATTTGCCGGAGTTGATACAGCGGGTATTTTCCTTGTCGCCGTAATGCTCCTGCCATGCTGCAACAGACCAGGGCTTGTCGCCTACTTGTACGACCTGCTGGATCGCCAGGTTATATTTCTTGGCGAACGCGAAATCACGCTCATCATGTGCCGGTACGCCCATCACGGCACCTTCGCCGTAACCCATGAGCACGTAGTTGCCTACCCATACTTCGACCTGTGCACCAGTAATAGGATGGCTGACGAAAAAGCCGGTGGCCATGCCCTTCTTTTCAGCCGTCGCAATCTCTGCTTCCGAGACACCGCCCTTTTTGCATTCTTCGATAAACGCTGCAAGTGCAGGATTGCTCGCCGCGCAATGAAGTGCCAAAGGATGCTCAGCGGCCACCGCGCAAAAGGTCACGCCCATGATGGTGTCAGCACGGGTCGTGAACACCCGCATGAGTTTCTTCTCACCGTTCAACTCATAGGGAAAGCCAAAGTTCACTCCTTGGCTCTTGCCGATCCAGTTCTCCTGCATCAGGCGAACCCGCTCCGGCCAGCCTGGGAGTTTGTGCTTGGTGTGATCGAGAAGCTCTTCCGCGTACTGAGTAATCGCCAAGTAGTAACCCTGAATCTCTCGCTTTTCAACCAAGGCACCGGAGCGCCAGCCGCGACCATCGATCACCTGCTCGTTGGCCAAGACGGTGTTGTCGACCGGGTCCCAGTTGACGACCTGGGTCTTGCGGTAAGCGATGCCTTTTTCGAGCATCTTGAGGAACAGCCACTGGTTCCATTTGTAATACGTTGGGTCGCAGGTCGCGATCTCACGCGACCAGTCAAACGACAGGCCCAGAGGTTTCATCTGGGCTTTCATATCTTCGATATTGGCGCGCGTCCAGGCGGCAGGGGCGACTTTTTTCTCGATCGCTGCGTTTTCAGCCGGCATGCCGAAGGCGTCCCAACCCATCGGCATCAAGACGTTATGGCCGTTCATACGCAGGTAGCGGTACATCACATCATTGATGGTGTAGTTGCGCACATGGCCCATGTGCAGCTTACCGGAGGGATAGGGCAGCATGGAGCAGGCGTAGAACTTGCCTTTTGGAAAACGAG
>JAYVKZ010000190.1:0-5606 GCA_043767985.1 Betaproteobacteria bacterium | reverse complement strand
CTCAAACAACGGCGACATCCGGCTCACCATGAAGATACCGGCCGTCACCATCGTGGCCGCATGAATCAGCGCTGAGATGGGAGTAGGACCTTCCATGGAATCGGGCAGCCACACATGCAAAGGAAACTGAGCCGACTTGCCCATGGCACCGATGAAGAGACAAATACAAGTCACGGTCATGACCGACCAAGCAACGCCTGGAATGAGCTCGATCGTTTTGTTCGCAACGCTGGGAGCAGTTTTGAAGACCTCGACATAGTCCATGCTTCCCATATAGGCCAGCACCAGACCAATACCCAGCGCAAAGCCAAAGTCGCCCACCCGATTGACCAAGAAGGCTTTCAGGTTTGCATAGATGGCTGTGGGCCGGGTGTACCAAAAGCCGATCAGCAAATACGACACCAAGCCAACAGCCTCCCAACCAAAGAACAACTGCAAGAAGTTGTTCGACATGACCAGCATCATCATGGAAAAGGTGAACAGGGAAATATAGGCAAAGAAGCGCTGATAACCAGGGTCTTCGGACATATAGCCAATGGTGTAGATGTGTACCATCAATGACACAAAGGTCACCACACACATCATGGTCACTGTCAGAGAGTCGACCAAGAAGCCCACTTCAAACTTCAGGCTGCCAATGGTGGCCCATTCGTACAAGGTACCGTTAAAAGTGTTACCGGCTGAGACATCAAAAAAAGTCCACAGCGAAGCACAGAGGGAGACAAAGACGCCAAGATTGGTGGCCGTGTGAGCGCCAGAGCGCCCCACTGTTTTGCCAAAGAAACCGGCGATGATTGCCCCAACTAGGGGAGCGAATGCAGCTAAGAGATACGCGGTTTTCATCGCTGCGATTAACCCTTCAAGCTATCAAGATCTTCGACATTGATGGTGTCGAGATTGCGGAACAGTACCACCAGAATCGCCAAGCCAATCGCAGATTCGGCAGCAGCCACCGTCAAAATAAAGAAGACAAAGATTTGCCCAGCGGCGTCACCCAGGTAATGCGAGAATGCGACAAAATTGAGGTTGACCGCCAAGAGCATCAACTCAATCGACATCAAAATCAGAATGATGTTTCGTCGGTTCAGGAAAATGCCAACCACGCTTAAGGCAAAGAGCACCGCCCCCAACACCAGGAAATGAGCAAGCGACAAGGTCATGCTTGGCCTCCAGCTTTCGGGGCGGTGGGAGCCTGGGCTGCAGCCGCGTCCACACGCGCGGCATGCGCACTGGCGGCTTGGGCCTCTACGCCCCGTGCGGAAGTTGAGGGCATTTTGACAATACGCAGGCGATCTTTCGCCTTGGTGCGAATCGCCTCGGTAGGATTGAAATATTTGCTGTCTTTGCGGCGACGCAACGTAAGGGCAATGGCGGCCACCATGCCGACCAAAAGAATCACCGCAGCCACTTCAAAGGCTAAAACATACTCCGTGTAAATCAGTGCGCCCAGGGCCTTGGTGTTGCTGTAGTTGGCAGGCAAGGCCGGCGCATCACTGGCGCGCACGCCTTTGAAACTGTGAAAAAGCACGAGAGAAAGTTCGATCAAAATCGCCATGCCAACGACACCGGCCACCGCAAAGTTTTTCCAAAAACCTTGGCGTAGCTTGTCGATATTGACATCGAGCATCATCACTACAAACAAGAACAGCACCATGACCGCGCCAACATAAACCAATACCAAGGTGATGGCCAAGAATTCTGCTTTGAGCAACAGCCAGATTCCGGCGCTGGAGCAGAAAGTCAGCACCAAGTAGAGCGCCGAATGCACGGGATTGCGCGACGTAATCACCATGAATGCAGACAGCACGGTAATTGTCGCGAAGATCCAGAAGAAAAGTGTTTGGGGATCCATAACTGTATGCCTAGCGGTAGCTAGCGTCCTTCTCACGATTGGCTGCGATTTCCGATTCGTAACGATCGCCTACGGCCAGGAGCATGTCCTTGGTGAAGTACAAATCGCCACGCTTTTCGCCGTGGTATTCATGAATATGGGTTTCAACAATCGAGTCCACCGGGCAAGACTCTTCGCAGAAACCGCAAAAAATACACTTGGTTAAATCAATGTCATAGCGAGTCGTGCGGCGTGTGCCGTCTTCGCGCTTGTCGGACTCGATGGTGATGGCCATGGCCGGGCAAACCGCTTCACACAACTTGCAGGCAATGCAACGCTCTTCGCCGTTAGGATAACGACGCAGCGCATGCAAGCCACGAAAGCGCGGCGACATCGGCGTTTTTTCCTCGGGAAACTGCACCGTGATTTTACGAGCGAAGAAATACTTACCAGTGAGCTTCAACCCTTTGAGAAGCTCGGTCAGCATGAAGCTCGAAATGAAATCTTTAACGACTTCCATGATTGGCTTCCATTATTTCCAGATATTGAAAGGTGTTTGCATCCAGGCAGCCACTACGACCAACCAGACCAAGGTCACCGGAATGAAGATCTTCCAGCCCAAGCGCATGATTTGGTCATAGCGATAGCGTGGGAAGGAGGCGCGGAACCAAATAAACATGGAGACGACACAGAAGGTTTTGATGCCTAGCCAGAGCCATCCTGGAACCCAGTTGAACACCACTGAATCTATCGGCGCGTGCCAACCGCCAAGGAACATGATGGCCGCCAAGCAAGACAGCAAGATCATGTTGGCATATTCAGCCAAGAAGAAGATCGCAAAGCCCATGCCGGAATACTCGACCATATGGCCGGCGACAATCTCGGACTCACCCTCCACCACGTCGAAAGGGTGACGATTGGTTTCGGCCACCGCCGAAATCACATACACCACGAAGATGGGCAGTAAGGGCAACCAGTTCCAAGACAGAAAATTGAGACCGCGCTCGGCGAAATAGCCCCTGTCTTGGCCCTGCACAATATCGGTCATATTGAGGCTGCCTGACACCATCAACACCACCACCATTGCAAAACCAATCGCCAACTCATAGGACACCATCTGAGCGGAGGCGCGCAAGGCACCCAAGAAGGCGTATTTGGAGTTTGAGGCCCAGCCAGCAATGATGACCCCATAAACTTCCAGCGAAGTCAGCGCCAGAAAAAGCAAAAGCCCCGCATTGACATTGGCCAGGGCAAGCTCAGGACCGAAGGGCACGACCACCCAGGCCGCTAGCGACGGCGCAATCGTCATGATCGGGCCCATGATGTAGAGCACCTTGCTGGCCTGACTAGGGACAATCACCTCTTTCAATAAGAGCTTGAGTCCGTCCGCAATCGGTTGCAACCAACCGTAGCCCACCACATTGGGGCCTTTGCGAATCTGCATCGCACCGATCATCTTGCGTTCCCACAAGGTGAGATAGGCCACACAACCCATGAGTGGCGCAACAATACCCACGATCTTCATGAGATTCCAAACGACCGGCCATGCACCGGCCAGATATTGGTTGCCTAGGGCGTGAATATTGACCAGAGTGAAAAACTCCATGTTTACGCCCTCCCCGCCACTTGCAAGACTCCTGTTAGCGGAAGACTGGTGCTCGTTAAGGTATTGATCGGCAAACGTAAAGCGCCCTCAGCAATTGTTTCATTGGCATTGAGCTGGACTCTGGCGCTCGCGCCTTGAGCCGATTGAAGATCCACCCAAGTTCCGCTAGCCACGCCCAAGGCCGTGAGGGTCTGGGGATGCACTTCGGCGACATGGCGCTTGGCATCGGCTGTTTGTTGCAGACTAGGCGCACGACGCACGATGGGGTCCGCCGCATAAAGACCAATCTCAGGTAGACGCTCTAGGCCAGCAGGCGTCGCTGTCGAAGCAGCACTTGCTACACCCGAGCTAGGGGCACTGGAGGGTGCCACCATTTTGCTGTCACCAAGCTTCAAGCCAAGATACTTGGCATCGATAAAAGTTCCCGATTCGATCTTCCCGCCGAGCGCTTCAGCACGAACAGCCTCCGCAGAGTCAAACTCAAAGCCGGGAACTTCCAGCAGATTAGCGATCACGCGTAACACTTTCCAGGCTGGACGAGACTCGCCCGCCGGAGTGACCACGCCGTTGAAACTTTGCAGGCGACCTTCGGTATTAATAAAGCTGCCGGCCGTTTCAGTAAATGGCGCTATCGGGAGCAAGCAATCGGCATGCTCGGCGAGTTCGGCAGAATGGTAGGAGGTCAAGGCAACGACGGATTTCGCTTGGCGAAGGCTGACCTTTAATTGGCTTGGGAAAGCCACATCGAAGCCAGGCTCAAGATTAAGCAAGACAAAGGCCTTGGCCTTAGACGCCGACATCACAGCAGCATTCATACCCTGAGCTCCCACCGGCTTAGCGTTGATTGCCGCTGTCGCGAAAGGGGTCGCACCCGCCAAATAAAGCCCAACACTATTGGCAGCTTCGCCCAATTGGCCAAGACCAAGGCTGTAGGTCTCTTCGCCTTGCACTGGTTTTTGCGCAAGAGCGTTTGCGAGACTTTGTAGTTGCGCCTGCAGCATTGAGGCATCGCCAGCCTGCACCGCTGCATTACCCAAAAACAGACCAATGCGCTTTCCTGAGAGTAGCGAGGCTGCGAGCGACTTCGCGGTCGGACTCACATTAAGGGCAGCAAGATCTGAAGACAAGGGCTTTTGCAACTGCGTGAGTACGGCCGCTGTAGTTTCAGCGAGGTAGCCTGACCACGCAGAAGGCTTCAAAATAGATTTGTTTGCCACGGGCATCAAAAGTTCGTCATCCGCCGCATGCAGAATTGATACTTGCGCACCACGCTTCACCGCTTGACGAACCTTCGAGGCCATGAGCGCATGGTCTTTGCGCAGGAAAGAGCCAACGATCAAGTAACGATCAAGACCAGCAAATTGAGCAATGCTCATGCCGAGACTTGGAGTACTCAACAGTGCCGCATCACTGCCAAAGTCAGATTGCCGCAAGCGAGCGTCAACATTGTCGCTGCCCATAGCGCGCATCAGCTTTTGAAGCAGGTAGAGCTCTTCGACCGTGCTATGGGGCGAACCCAAGGCTGCGAGGCTTTCAGCACCCGACTCTTCCTTGACATGGCGAAGTGAGTGGGCTGCATATTGCAGAGCGGTCTGCCAATCTACTGTCTGCCAGCGCCCGTCTTGTTTGAGCATCGGTTGGGTTAGACGCTCTTCTGAATTCAAGCCCTCGTAAGAGAAGCGGTCTTTATCTGAGATCCAGCACTCATTGATCGCTTCGTTCTCAACGGGGAGCACGCGCAATACTTTGTTCGACTTAATCTGCACTTGCAGATTCGATCCGAGCGAGTCATGAGGAGCAATACTCTGGCGACGGGAGAGCTCCCAGGTGCGCGCCGAATAGCGGAAGGGTTTCGAGGTTAAAGCGCCCACCGGGCAGATGTCGATCATATTGCCCGACAACTCAGAATCCACTGAGCGGCCGACAAAACTCATAATTTCAGAATGCTCGCCACGGCCGGTCATACCCAGCTCCATGACGCCACCAATTTCTTGCCCGAAACGAACGCAACGAGTGCACTGAATGCAGCGGCTCATCCCTTCAGCCGACACCAGAGGGCCAATCGACTTATGAAACACCACCCGCTTTTCTTCGGTGTACTCAGATGCAGAGCCGCCGTAACCCACGGCCAAGTCTTGCAATTGGCACTCACCACCTTGATCGCAAATC
>JAYVKZ010000189.1:0-6019 GCA_043767985.1 Betaproteobacteria bacterium | reverse complement strand
CGGCAGCGCAGTAGAACGCCTGAGCTTTCGAGAAATCTCGGTCTACGCCTTCCGCATGCTCGAAACGCACGCCGTATTCTGTAAGCTCTGTGAGACGGGCTGTCTTCGTGGCCGGATCAGATTGCCCGAACGCAGATTGCGCGAAAACGAAACTGCTGACTCCGACGAGACAAGCGAGAAAGGCGAGCCGTGAACCCGCAAACAACTGGGACCTGAGATTCATCGGTAACTAAATCATCACTGGCTAGAGCTTAGCCGCTAAGGCTTTTGCAGCATCGCCAACCGATCCACTAGGGGAGTCCTTCAACACGATATCTAATTCTTTCCGTGCCGCACCTTTGTCGCCTGCTTTCGAAAGCCCTTCAGCAAGATGGAGGCGATACTCTGACGCCTTGGGCGCTAAACTTACAGCCTGCCTTAACAACTCCACCCCTCGCGAGGTATTGCCTGTCTCGATTAGCAAGTATCCAAGCGTGTCAATGACGGCAGGACTTTGCGGCGCTAGTGCATAGGCCTGTTCCGCAAGACTGAGCGCGCGCGGATCTTTCAATTTGTTAAGCGCCCAGGCTACGTTGTTGAGGGCGGCAGTATGTTTAGGATCGATTTTGAGAACGACATCGTAATGCTTGACGGCTTCAGCCCATCGTTGTCTGGCGATTTCGTGCTCACCTGCGTAGAGCCGCATGGTCACGTCGTTGGGTGAGGCGGTTAACCAGTCAGTGAGCAAGCTATCCGCCTCAGCGTTTTTGTTCGCGCGAAAATATGCCTGATGAAGCTTGACTGCGATAGGCACAGTTTTTTCAAGGACAAATGCCTTTTTATAAGGAATGGAGGCTTCGGCCCATTTGCCCTCGACGCCCAACAAATCGCCTTCTAGGGTCAAGCCAGCCGCAGAATTTCCGATCTCCTTTTGTAATTGAGCGGCAACAGCTCTGGCCTCAGCAACTTTGCCTTGCCTCAGCAGCATCGAGGCGATGGCTATCTTAGGTTCGACCGCCTTGGGCTGTAGTTCAGAGGCACGCTTAAAATTCTGCAAAGCGCCGCTCTCATCACGCAGGGACGCGCGAAGCTCGCCCATTCGATACTGCAGTGCTGCCGATGTGGGGTTCACTTTGACCATGCGATCAAAGGTATCCATCGCTTGCTGGCGGTCATTGAGTTGCAGGTAGGCCGAGCCGAGGATATCCAATAACTCAAGGCGATTTGGGTTGGCGGTCAGGCCTTCTTGAATGACCGGAATTGCGTCCCTGGGTTGCTTGTTTTCCATGTAAAAGTTGGCAAGGGCGAGAACAGCCGTGATCGCACCAGGACTTGCTGCCTTTGCTCGGCGCAGATACTCAAGGCTAGCCTCCTTTGAGCCGCCCAAACGAGCGTTCAAGCTGGCTATTGCAATGAGTGCCTGGGAGTTCTTCGGATCCTTTGCTAACAGTGCTTCGTAGCGCTTTTTCGCCTCTTCCGGCTTGTTTTCCCGCATATCGAGACTAGCCAGGTTGGCCGCTGCTGCAAAGAAAGTGGGATCAAGTTCCAGTGCTTTCTGAAAAGCTACTTTGGCAGCGGGAACATCGCCTTTGGCCATGAAGACCATGCCCCGGAGGTTGAGGGGGAGAGGGCTTTTGTCTTGCTTTTTCTCAAGCCTTGCAACAGCTTCAAGAGCCTTGTCATACTGCTTTTCTTTGACCCGTCCCATGATCAGCGCGATATCCGCCTGCGAATTCTTACTGTCGATTTCGACGGCTTGCTCTAGCTCGTTAAATGCCGTTGCTTGATCTCCCGACGCCATTTTCGCCAGTGCTAACCCGGTACGTTTCGAAGGATCGTTAGGGTCGAGTTTCGAGGCTTTATCAAAGTAAACTGCGGCTTTTACCGGGTCATTTAACTTTAGTGCTGCTTCGCCCGCAAGGGCAAGAATCGCCGAGTCTTCGACGTTTTTGTCGAGCAGCGGTTGCACGACCTGCATCGTTTTTTCTGGAGAGTTCATTTTAAGATAAGTTGCGGCGAGTAGTCGCTGGGCCTGAATCGCCCCAGGGGAGCGCTCAAGCACCATGCGCGCATGCTTTTCGGCCTGTTCATAAGAGTTCAAGGCGAGATAGATGTTCGCTGCCAAGGTTAAGGTGGGCAGGTAATCTGGCGAGACCTTCAGTGCAAACTGTATCGCTTCCCTGGCCGCATCAAGTTTGTTGTCGCGAAACTCAAGAAGAGCTCGCAGGTAGGCTGTTCCCGGACTGGCACCGTTGAGTTTGGCGAGCTCCTTCCACTGAGCGCGCGCAGCGTCAAAATTTCGAAGATCAATCTCAATCGCTGTAATTTTTGCGCGCGCCAAAATGTTGGACGGACTAGCGATCACAATCTTGGCGAACAAATCTCTGGCTTCGAGGAGCTTGCCGTCGAGAAGCATCAGATCCGCTTTAAGCATGGATGCATCAGTTGAGTTTGAATCGATCGCCAGAATCACTTCGGCAGCGCGCCGGGCGCCTTCTTTATCGCCATTCATGGCCAGTAAGGAAGCCAAACCGGCTTTGGCGGGTAGGTGACCCTCTTTCGCGGCGAGGGCTTCCTCAAAGGATTTTTTGGCCAGGTCGTTCTTGGCGAGGCTGAGATAGGATCGGCCAATCACGGTGCTCACCATCGCCTTGGCTTCAGGACCGTCTACCGCGAGATTTTTTGAGTCGTCAATGACTTTTTGAAACTCGCCCATGTTAAACATGGAATCAAACAGAAGGGGCACCACTTTATTTCTATCTGCTCCCAATTCAATTGCTCGGCGATACTCCGATTCGGCGGCCTTGAAATCAGCGGTATCGCGGTAAATTCCACCCAGTAGCGTGCGTGCCTCGGCAGAGTCTTGCTTTTGAATCGCTGTCTTTAGAAAAAGCTCGGCACTCTTCAAGTCTTTGGATTGCAGGGCTTGGTTGGCTTTGGCCAGGGAGTCATCTGCGCCACCAAATTTTCCGCACGATGCCAGGCCGATACTTAGTGCAAGTACGGCAGCAAGAGCAAATTGAGATTGACGAAACTGCATTGTTTTCTCCACGAGATGAAGCCTTGTCGGCTAAACTCGAATTATTGTTGCGTACTAGCGCAACCCAAACCGATTAAGTAAGTCATAAAGTGTTGGCCGACTGATGCCTAAAAGTTCAGACGCTTTGGCGATGTTGCTATCGCAATAAGCCATCACTTTGAGCACCGCGTTTTTCTCGGCATCTTCTCGCACCTGGCGCAAATTGAAAATAGGTTCGCTCGCCGCAGCGCTCAGTCCTAGATCGTCTGCGGTGATCGAGACACCGTCGGCCATAATGACTGCTCGCTTCACACAATTTTCTAACTCTCGAACATTACCTGGCCAGCGGTGATTTTGAATGGAATCAAGCGCATCCTCCCTTAATATCAGGCGATCTCGCCTATTTTCAAGAGAAAATCGATTCACAAAGGAATTGGCAATCAAGATAGCATCCCCGGTACGCTCTCTGAGCGGCGGAATCGGGACGATAATTTCTCCCAAGCGGTAGAACAAATCCTCCCGGAAGGTGCCTTGAATAATACCTTCTCGCAGATTTCGATGGGTGGCGCAGACCACTCGAACGTCGACCGATATTTCTTGTCGGCCGCCAATACGTTCGATCACCCGCTCCTGAAGGAAGCGCAGGAGCTTGGCCTGAAGCGGCAAAGGTAGATCTCCGATTTCATCCAAGAAAAGCGTCCCGCCGTCGGCGACTTCGATCTTGCCAGGAGTCTGCTTGACGGCGCCCGTGAATGCACCTTTTTCATAACCAAAAAGTTCAGCTTCCAAGAGAGCGTCAGGGATGGCTGCGCAGTTGATGGCTACGAAACGCTTCTCTTTGCGGTTCGACAGGTCATGCAAGGCCTTGGCCAGGACCTCTTTGCCAGTCCCACTTTCTCCATTGAGCAGCACGGTTGCGTTGGTGGGTGCAAGCCGCTCAATTTGGCGGCAAAGCTTTAGCATGCCAGGATCTCGCGTTAATAACCCTTGTAGGGGGGCGCTATCTTGGGTGATCGCTAAACGACGATTTTCATTTTCGAGATCGGATACTCGAAAGGCTCGCTCAAGAGCGAGCGTAAGAATGTCGGCTTCGAAAGGCTTGGAAAAGAAATCGTAGGCCCCCAGGCCAATGGCACGGACGGCATTCGTCCGATCATTCTGACCGGTGACCGCGATGACTTTCGTTGAGGGCTGTAAATTTAGAATCTCTTGGAGCGTTTTGAACCCCTCGCTGGTGCTGTCTTCGTCCGGAGGGAGGCCCAAATCTAAGGTCACCACTTTAGGCTCGATGCGCCTAAGCTGCGCAATCGCTTCCTCTCGATTGGACGCGAAGTGCACTTCATAGCGATCAAACGACCATTTCATCTGCTTTTGCAGACCTGGGTCGTCCTCAACCATGAGTAAAGCTTGTCTTTCTTGAGTCATTTTTCTAGAATCCAACAAATTTCAAGAAATATCTAGTTTTTGGTGCGGAGCGGTCGCTAATTCGATCCTGAAGGTCGTCCCGACACGTTCTTGGCTCGTGACCGATAAGGAACCGCCAATCTCTTTCAAGTATTCGCGACTTTCGAACGTACCGATACCCATTCCGTGGGTTTTGGTTGAATTAAAAGGCTTAAACAATTGAGTTTGTATAAAGTTGGCACTCATTCCTTGCCCTGTATCTTTGACCAACACAATGATTTTTTGAGGGTCGGCAGCGCTCGCGAGAATCTCCAGCACGCCCTCAGAACCGTGCATAGCTTCCGAGGCATTTTGAATAAGATGACCTAGGACGCGTTCAAGCCGATCCGAATGGGCGAGCACTTTGAGCCCGATCACGCTGGGTTCAATGCTGATTTTCGGGATTGGTTTGAGCCCCTTCTTAGCCTGCACTGCACGCGCAAGTAATTCGGTTAGTACAACCGCTTGTGGTTTTTCGATCGGCTTCGTCCCCAATCTGAGTTGCAATAAAAGACCCTGCATACGTTCGAGAACGTTTTCTACGGTCTCGAGCATGTCTTGCTGAAACTCTGGGTCGTGTTTATGGGTGCTTGCATTACGCACGAGAAGCGCCAGTTGAGACACTAAATTCTTAAGGTCGTGTACTACAAAGGCCGACATCTTGTTGAAAGAGTCGAACTGGCGAGATTGCACTAGGCTCTCAACGGCCGTTTGCAAGGAAATTAAACTCGCAATTTGTCGGCCTGCAACCTTCAAGATGTCGCGCACTTCCCAGTTAAGGACGGTGGCTGACAGGGGGCGATTTAAGCCTAGAACCCCTTCTAGCCGCCCTGCGTTGGTGAGTGGGATCAAAATCCACAGGTCTTTATTGATGAGCAGATCATTCGGAAGGCTGATGGATTCATAGGCATCTCTTGTGGAGCGATATTCATCCAGATCGATGATCCAGTCGCGGCGCGATAAGAACTCAAGGACGGGGGAGTTGGTCTCGAAATCAACGGCAAAGTGCTCTAATCCAACCTGACCCGCTAAAGGAAATCCGTCCTCCTTGCGTAGCCAGAGAGCGCCCCCCATGCTGTCGACGATGCGCCCGAGTGATTTGATCAAGGTCTCTGCCGAGATGGCCTGGGAAGAGTCTTTGCGATTTGATGAATGCAAAGTATCCGTGAGTCGCAACCATTCCTCCCGATAGTCAAAGCGATAGTTAAAGAAATTCTTTGCCAAAAATACCTTGAGGCGAGCTCTGAGGGCGCCTGAAAGCATGACCAAAGTCAGCCCAACGACCGCGCCGAAAACCACCACCGCTTGCGCTACTTCGCCCCACTTACCCCCTACGTAGCGAACGTAATAGCCTGCCATTGACGCCACAACTAGGTAGACGCCGGCGATCAATAAAGCGGTCGAGTGGAAGACCATATTGCGCGACATCGAGACTTGAATTTTCCAATTGCGATTGCGAATAGCGGCGACAACGATCAGCGGGAGCAGCATGGCGTTCACATAGCCTCGAGCTGTCCACCACTGGAAATTAAGCCTGGAAAACATCAAGGCTTCGCTGTACATGACTAAATCGAAGGC
>JAYVKZ010000188.1:0-15415 GCA_043767985.1 Betaproteobacteria bacterium | reverse complement strand
GTATGTTCCATTGTTTTTCCTTAGTAAAATAGTGGAGCGCGCGCTCGAATGAGATTTTTCGATAAGCATAGATTGTAACTTCAGATTACTTGGAGGCGTACTTTCCCCCTTGCCAATTGAGCCTCAATCGGACGCTTGGCGTCGATATCCTCGGGTGCGCGAATAATTTTATCTTGCGAAAGAATCGCATAACCCCGATCGAGGACCGCCTGCGGGCTGACGAGTTGCAATTGCGCCTGAAGCGATGCTAGACGATCAACATGCTGCGCGATTCGTCTGGGTAGGCTCAGTCCGAGCCGACCGAGTAGCTGCTCAATGAGGGGTTCTTGGGCACTCAGCCCTTTTCCGAATACCCCTAGACGATGACGCCAGGCGAGCAGCTTTTGTTCTTGAAGCGCTAAGACGTCCATAGGCGAATGCAAACGTCGCAACGCCATATCAAGCCCTTGTTCCGCTTGATCCAGGCACCGTAGCACGGCTCGAGTGAGGGCACGTTTGGCGAATTGAACTGCCTCGATTTCTTGCTGGCGATCCGGTGTAGCCGCCACCGCCGCCGCCGTCGGTGTCGCTGCACGCAGGTCTGCCGCAAAATCCGCGATGGTGACGTCGCTCTCATGGCCGACGCCGCAGATCACTGGCAAGGCACTGGCGCGAATAGCGCGAGCCAGTGTTTCGTCGTTAAAGCCCCACAGATCTTCAATGGCCCCCCCGCCTCGGACGAGCAACACAACATCGGGGGCCACGTCTTCCAGAGGGCTATGCCCTTGAGTTAGATGCTTTTGCTTCAGTGAAAGTTGTTGAACTGCAAAGCGGTTTGCCGTATCCAAGGCCTTGATCAGACTCGCGGGCGCTTGGGCACCTTGGACCAGACTCGCAAAAATATAGACTGGGATTTGCGGGGCTCGGCGCGACAGGGTAATCAATACATCATGCAAGGCTGCCGCCTGCGCCGAGCAAATGACGGCAATCGCCTTAGGACGTGCTGGGACGGGACGCTTAGCGGCTTCATCAAATAAGCCCTCGGCCTGTAGTTTCGCTTTGAGCCTCGAAAACTCCTGGAACAGATCGCCCGCTCCCGATTGCCGCATTGATTCAATTTGTAGCTGAAAATCGCCCCTCGCCTGATATAAACTCGCACTGGCATAAGCCTCGACCTTGGTGCCCTCTTTGGGCGAAAAATTCAAAAGCTGTGCTTTGCCACGGAACATGACTGAGCGAACTTGGGCGCCAGCATCTTTGAGGGTGAAGTAACAATGGCCACTGGCCGCCCGAACAAAGTTGGAGATCTCCCCGCGAACCCCCACCATCGGCAGGTTTCGTTCGATCAAGCCCGCAACCATGCGGTTTAGCTCAGAAACCGTGACGTAATCCCGCGAAATGACTTGGTTTTGTTCAGAAAAGCTAGTGTTCATGCGGGTTTCCAAGGCAATCTATCCACAAAGGCGCGATTCTACTAAGGTTAAGGTAATCAAAGTTGGGAAGCCAGAGCAGTTCATCTAAGTGTTTGATTTTATTCGAAAACATTTCCAAAAGCCCGGCAGCTAATTCAAGAATTGAGGAAACAGCGAGATAAACATCTTAAGTGATTGTCAAGTTTCCACAGAGTTATCCACAGCTTGCTGCAATCGGAGAAAGAAACGACAATTCGTGGCGATTTAGAATGGCGATATTGCCAGATTGCGTTGCTTTTTTACCCTCGACACACAGAGCTGAGCTTTATCAGCTACGGAGCCCTTCTTGTTTTCATTGATTCAGGCCGCTGGTTGGCCCATTTGGTTTTTGATTGTCACCTCCCTAGTGGCGGTCGCTTTGATCGTAGAGCGGTTTCTAGCGCTCGGGCGCTCGAAAATTATGCCTGAGGGCTTAGTTGAAGAAGTGTTGCTCATGGCCCGCAACCAACAACTCACACCCGAAGCCGCCAACCGATTAGCCCAGGCCTCTCCGCTTGGCAAGGTTTTGGCCGCAGGCATCCGCCAACGCACGTCCGGACGCCTCGCCATGCGCGAGGGCATGGAGTCTGCGGGTCGCTTGATTGCTCATCAACTTGAGCGCTTCCTACCAGCCCTGGGCACGATCGCAACTGTGGCCCCGCTGCTCGGCTTATTTGGTACGGTCGTGGGTATGATCGAGATTTTCCATGCTCAAGGACCATCGGGCACAAACCCTCAGCAGCTTGGGCAAGGGATTTCCACCGCCCTCTACAACACCGCCTTTGGCATTTTGATTGCCGTGCCTGTGATGATTTTTTATCGTTTCTTTCGCTCGAAAGTCGACGGTTACTTGGTTGAGATGGAGCAGGCGGCCGCTCGGGTTGCCGATGCCTTTGCGTCATTGAAATCATGAACTTCCGGCGAGGCTTTGGTACCAGCAAGGACGATCCCGAGATTAATTTCATTCCCCTGATCGATTTACTCTTAGTGATCCTCATCTTTTTAATGGTGACCACCACCTATACTAAGTTCAACGAGCTCAAAGTTGAACTGCCTAGTGTTCGCAATCAGGCCTCTAGCAGCAAACCCCCAGAAATCACGGTGGTCGTGGGCAATGATGGTCAGGCAAGCCTACGCGGTTTAGATGGCAAGGCGATCGGGAGTTTTAACGCGCCGCTGGCCTTGGCGGCGGAGATGAGAAGGCTGGTGACCGACAAAAAGGAAACCGTCGTGCTGATCTATGCAGATGCAGGGGCAAGTCATCAAGCGGTCGTGGCCGTCATGGATGCGGCGCGCCAAGCCGGGCTGGAACGGGTTAGCATTGCCGCTCAGGCCCCGCGTTAGCTTGAAGCCCTAAAAAAAGTGAAGTCCTATTTAGAACGTAAACTGCAATCGATTTGGTTTAGGCCACCTCGCAACTGGCGAGATCGATTTTTCATGGCTTGCGCTCGCCCATTGGCGGCTTTCGCCGAAAAGAGAATCACCAAAACACAGTCGCTGCGACGACTAGCACGGCCGCCAGTGCCAGTCATTGTGGTCGGCAATTTATTAGTGGGCGGCTCAGGAAAAACGCCGGTCACGATAGAGATCGCCAAGGCGCTAAGCCGACGCGGCTTCAAAGTGGGGTTGATTGCGAGCGGCTACGGTTCACCGGCCTATGAGCTAGAAGATCAAGCCTTCAAGGTTCGAGCCAAAAGTCGACCCCAATCGGTCGGGGACGAACCCGTGCTGATTGCCAAGTCCACGCAACTTCCGGTGGTCGTCTCGGGGCAGAGAATGAGCGCGCTCAATACTCTGCTCAAAGAACATCCGGAAATCAATGTGGTCGTCTCTGACGACGGCCTGCAACATAGCACCCTCCCCCGCACGGTTGAGTGTTGCCTGATCGATGCCCGCGGCTTTGGCAATGGCGAGGTGTTGCCCGCCGGCCCTCTACGAGAGCCCATCGCCGCGCTCGCACAAGTCGATACGCTCATCCTCAATAGCATGGAGGATTCGCCTGAGCTGGCCGTAGCCATTGCGAGTGCCGCCCGACCAGGCGAGCCATTGCTCGATACCATCCTTAAGAAACCAAGATTTAGCGTGTATTTCAGTGAATTGCGCTTCCTACCCATCGCTCAATGGCAGACACGCGAAACCAGTAAAGAAGACTTTCGGGCCATTACGGCCAAGGAGCTCACCGACATCGCCTCTGGTCGTGGACTTGCAGCCATCGCAGGCACCGCCCAACCCCAAGCGTTTTTTAGCGCACTTCGTCAACTCGGTCTAGTGATCTCCCCCTACCCCCTAGGCGATCACGCCCCTTTAGATAAAACAACGCTGAAGCAGATTGACGAGCCCTTTGTCGTCATGACCGAGAAAGACGCCGTAAAATGGCCGAATGGGCGCGCTCAATTTGCTTGGGTCGCAGTGCGTGACACGCAACTAGCGCCTCGTTTCATCGACTGGCTTGTCAAGAGAATTAAATCATGAACTCACTAGACTCGCGGCTCCTGGACATCCTGGTTTGCCCGATTTGTAAAGGTGCGCTGAAGCACGACCGACCGAGCTCAGATGCGAGTGAGTTGGCGGCCAGCGGGATGCCCGCCGACGTACAAAGTGAGCTGCGCTGCATAGCAGACAAACTGGCGTTTCCGGTCAAAGATGGAATTGCGCGCATGCTGGTCGACGAAGCTCGCTCGCTCATTTAGCCTTTGTCGAGCCCTTAGCCTGTGTCAAGTCCTTACGATGATCACTTAGAGCGAGACCTCGTGCAAGGTCTTTCATGAACGCGTCCGCGCTTGCCTCAATCAAACAATGCACGGTGCTCATTCCGGCCAGGATGGCCTCATCGCGCTTGCCTGATAAACCCATGGCCGACCTATGTGGCAAGCCTATGATTGTTCGCGTTGCCGAACGGGTGGCCTTAGCTCAACCTAAAGCACTTGCGGTGGCCACCGATTCAGAGATTGTGGCGTCTGCCGTCCGAGCTGCTGGCTACATCGCCATCATGACGCGCGCCGATCATGCCTCGGGTACGGATCGCCTCGCCGAGGCGGCGTCCTTACTCGGTCTTGCGGACGACGAAATCGTTATTAATGTTCAGGGCGACGAACCGCTGATCCCAGTTAATCTCATCGCCGCAGTTGGCCAACTTTTGGCCGAACGACCCGATTGTTCAATGACCAGTGCCGCCCATCCCATCCACGATATCGCGGACTACCAGAACACCAATGTGGTCAAGGTGGTGTTGGATGCACGGCAAACCGCCTTGTATTTCTCGCGCGCCCTGATTCCACATGATCGCGACAAGATCGCCGAAGAAATCGGTCATCGTCCCCTGAGACATCTTGGGCTCTATGCCTATCGAGTCGGCTTTCTCAAAACTTACCCAAAACTTACAAGTGCACCGATTGAACGGCTAGAAGCGCTAGAACAGCTACGTGCCCTGTGGCACGGATATCGTATTGCGATCCATGTTACGAACGAAGCGCCCCCCTCGGGTGTCGACACTCAGGCCGATTTGGATCGCACCCGCACGCTATTCGAACAAAACTTCGGGCACAATTGAGGTTTTAGAAGAACTGAAAAAGTTTCATTCAGAGGCATCCATGAGATTGATATTGCTAGGCGCACCGGGCGCTGGTAAAGGCACGCAAGCGACATTTATTTGCAAAAAGTTCGATATTCCGCAAATTTCGACAGGCGATATGCTGCGTGCCGCAGTGAAAGCTGGAACCCCTTTAGGCCTGCAAGCTAAGAAGGTGATGGATTCCGGCGCGTTGGTTTCAGACGACATTATTATTGGTCTCGTCAAAGACCGTCTCACCCACGCAGACTGTCAAAACGGCTATCTGTTTGACGGCTTCCCGCGCACCATTCCCCAGGCTGATGCGATGAAGACAGCGGCTGTCAAGCTCGATTACGTTTTGGAAATCGACGTCCCCGAGTCCGACATTATTGAGCGCATGAGTGGGCGTCGCGTCCACGTGGCGAGTGGTCGCACTTATCACCTGAAATTCAATCCGCCCAAAATCGCCGGGCAAGACGACAGCACCCATGAAGCGCTGATTCAACGCGACGACGACAAAGAAGAGACAGTGCGCAAGCGCCTCGAGGTCTACCAATCACAAACTCGCCCACTCGTGGATTACTACGGCAACTGGGCCAAGACGGGTGATCAACTCGCGCCGGCCTATCGTAAGATCTCCGGCCAAGGCGATGTTGATGCAATTACTAGCCGAGTGTTTGCGGCATTGCGGTAATCCGAATTAAGCCACTTGTTCACTTGATTTCACCTTGCTGAAGTAAAATCGGCAGGCTTTAATTTTTTAGAAGACCATCCTGGAGGATAGATAATGACTGGAGTCGCATCGGGCGCCTTATGGCTAGCCATGATTTGTGGCGTCTTAGCAGTGTTGTACGGGCTCATTACGAGCAAGTCAATTCTAAGCTTGGACGCTGGCAATGCGCGTATGCAAGAAATTGCAGCCGCCATTCAACAAGGTGCTAAGGCGTACCTAAATCGTCAATACAAAACCATCGGCATGGTGGGTATTGTTCTGTTCTTTGTCGTTGGTTTCGTCCCAGGATTGGGTTGGCCTACCGCGATTGGTTTCGCAATTGGTGCAATTCTGTCTGGCCTTGCTGGCTACATCGGCATGAACGTTTCAGTGCGCGCGAATGTGCGTACCACCCAAGCCGCTACTCGCTCCCTGAACGATGCCTTACAGGTCGCCTTTAAGGGCGGCGCCATCACGGGTATGTTGGTGGTGGGTCTGGGCATTTTGGGCGTGGCCGGTTACTTCATGGTCTTGGTGGGCAGTGCCCCTCTAGGCTTGGGTAAGACGGTAAATCTGCATGACGTAATCAAGCCTCTCATTGGCTTGGCCTTCGGCTCATCCTTGATCTCCATCTTCGCGCGTTTGGGCGGCGGCATCTTCACCAAGGGTGCAGACGTTGGCGCCGACCTAGTCGGTAAAGTCGAAGCCGGTATCCCAGAAGATGACCCACGTAACCCTGCTGTGATCGCCGACAACGTTGGTGACAACGTAGGCGATTGCGCTGGTATGGCGGCAGACTTGTTCGAAACCTATGCCGTGACCTTGATCGCCACCATGCTCTTGGGTGCCTCGATCATGAAAGGTGCGGAATGGGCTGCGGTCTCGTATCCACTGGCTCTCGGTGGTATCTCGATCATCGCTTCGATCATCGGTACTTACTTCGTTAAAGCCACACCAGGCATGACGAATGTCATGCCCGCTTTGTATAAAGGTTTGGCAGTCGCCGGCATCATCGCCACAATCCTGGCCTATCCCGTCACCCAATGGATTTTCAAAGACGGTTTCGGCTCAACCGACATCACGGTCATGAAACTGTTTGGCTGCGTTATCGTAGGCATGGTGCTCACGGGCCTGATCGTTTGGGTGACCGAGTACTACACTGGCACGCAATACGCTCCGGTCAAGTATGTGGCTCAAGCGTCAACAACCGGCCATGCCACCAACATCATCGCTGGTATCGCCGTGTCGATGAAGTCGACCGCTTACCCTGTATTGTTGGTTTGCGCTGCGATTCTGTCGTCGTACTGGTTCGCTGGTCTGTACGGTATTGCTACCGCTGCCACTGCGATGTTGTCGATGGCTGGTATCGTTGTTGCACTTGACGCCTACGGCCCCATCACCGACAACGCGGGTGGTATTGCCGAGATGTCTGGATTGCCAGAGTCGGTTCGTAACATTACCGATCCTTTGGACGCAGTAGGTAATACCACGAAAGCGGTCACCAAAGGCTACGCCATTGGTTCTGCCGGTCTGGCGGCCTTAGTATTGTTTGCCGACTACACCCATGCGCTGGACAGCATTGGCCTAGACACCATGTTCGATCTGTCCAATCACAAAGTAATTGTCGGCTTGTTCATTGGCGGCCTGATTCCTTTCTTGTTCGCCGCCATGGCGATGGAAGCGGTGGGTCGCTCAGCGAGCGCGGTGGTTGAAGAAGTTCGCCGCCAGTTCCGCGAGATCAAGGGCATCATGGAAGGCACAGCCAAGCCAGATTACACCCGTGCGGTGGATCTCTTGACCACGGCCGCGATCAAGGAAATGATTCTTCCGTCGATCCTCCCCGTGATCATCCCAATCTTGGTGGCCGTGTTTCTTGGCCCAGCCGCAGTCGCAGGTATGTTGATGGGTACCATTGTGACCGGCTTGTTTGTAGCCATCTCGATGTGTACCGGCGGCGGCGCTTGGGATAATGCCAAGAAGTACATCGAAGAAGGTCATCACGGTGGCAAAGGCTCGGACGCTCACAAAGCAGCCGTGACTGGCGACACCGTTGGCGATCCTTACAAGGACACTGCTGGCCCAGCCGTTAACCCGTTGATCAAGATCATCAACATTGTTGCCATTCTCTTGGTGCCCGTCATGGGCATCATCTGGGGTACAGGAAAATCTGGTCACTCGACACCCGCTGCTGCGGCTCCAGCCGCAGTGGTTGCCGCCGCAGCGCCAGCAGTTGTTGCTCCTGCGCCAGTGGCTGCGGCTCCCGCCGCTCCGGTCGCTGAAGCGAAGCCAATCGTTGAAGTCGACAAAGCGCCTGAGCTCCTCAAAGGCGCCGGTTTCCCCGAGTCGGTTAGCTTGTACTTTGACTCTGGCAAGCATGTCTTGCCCGCCGATGCTGACAAGATATTGGAAAAGGTGATTGCCTATGCCAAGTCGGGGGCCAACACTAAGATCGGTCTATCCGGCTATCACGACACCTCTGGCGACCCAAAAGCCAATGCTGAGTTGGCCAAAAACCGCGCGCGTGCGGCTCGGGAAATGTTAGTGAAAGCTGGCGTTCCAGAGGATCGCATGATCATGGTGAAGCCGGTCTCCATGGCGGCTGGTGCTACGGACGACAAGCAAGCGCGTCGCGTGGATGTTTACCCTGCGCAGTAAGGGCTTTGTTGCCAATAGGGCTTGGTCATTGAACCAAGTTTAAAAATCGGGGTGTCGCTGAGACACCCCTTTTTTTCGGGCCGATTTTCTGTGCGCCTGGGGTTTCGCCTTAAAATCACGCTCATAGTCTTCAACTGAAACATTTCATTCCATCACAACCAGTTCATTAAAGGACCTTCTCAATGCAAATCAAAAGCGGAGTCACGCTCGTCACCGGCGGAGCCTCAGGGCTTGGTGGTGCCACCTCGGAAATGATCATCAAAAACGGCGGTAAAGTTCTTATTGCCGATTTGAACGAAACCCTGGGCATGGAACTGGTTGCCAAGCTCGGTGCCAATGCCAAGTTCGTCAAATGTGATGTCACCTCAGAAGCCGATGCGCAAAACGCCGTCGCTGAAGCGGTCAAGATGGGCGCGCTGGTTGGCTGTATCAATTGCGCCGGTATTGGTGGCGCACAAAAGACCGTGGGTAAAGACGGCCCGGCCAACCTCGATTCGTTCAAAAAAGTGGTCAACGTTAACCTGTTCGGCACCTTCAACGTACTGCGTCTCGCGGCCTATGCCATGACTCAGAACACGCCCAACGAAGATGGCGAGCGCGGTGTCATTGTTAACACCGCTTCAGTCGCGGCATTCGACGGCCAGATTGGTCAAGCCTCGTACTCGGCCTCTAAAGGCGCGATTGTGGGCATGACCTTACCTATCGCTCGCGATCTGGCGCGTGACGGTATTCGCTGCGTCACCATCGCTCCAGGGCTCTTCTTGACTCCGCTCCTGAAAGGCCTCCCTCAAGAAGCGCAAGACTCTCTGGGCCGTCAAGTGCCGTTCCCACCTCGCTTGGGTCGCCCCAACGAGTACGCCATGATGGTTGAACAAATCATGACGAACCCCATGGTCAATGGCGAAACCATTCGCCTGGATGGCGCGATTCGGATGGCTCCCAAGTAAAGGTTCGTTTCGCGAACACGATAAGATGCAGGCTTACCCATCGAGATCCTAAAAATGAGTCAGCCTGCAGCTAATGCCCTTCCCGTTATTCCAGTCAATTCAGAGTTTTCGATAGTCGGTCAGCTCGATGCCGAGCAAATGAAGGCGGCCGCCGCGATGGGCTTTCGCGCCATTATCAACACTCGACCAGATGGTGAGGCCGGACCCAATCAACCGTCCCATTCCAGTATCGCCGCCGCCGCTCAAGCAGCCGGCATGGAATACGTCTTCATTCCCATTCCACCCGGCACACAAACCGAGGCCGATATTCAGGCCATGCGCGACGCACTCAAAGCTTTGCCCAGACCCATGCTTGGATTTTGCCGTAGTGGCAATCGTGTGAAACGCCTCTATGATCTTGCGCGGAACACGTAATCGCATTTGCTCTTTTTGATGAAGGGGAGCTTGTATGGAACGAAAAGCACTGAAGGGGGGACGTCTCATCGAAGGCGGCTATGACGACGCTGAAAAGGTTTTGGAAGTTGTCTTCAGCGATTTGAGCGTGAAGCGCTTTAAGCCAGTACCGCATGAAGTTTGGAAACGACTGCTCGCGGCTCCCAATGCCGGAACCTTCTACGACGATCGTATTCAGGACGAATATCCAAGCAGCGCCGCGCCCAAGCTGACGAATCGCCCTAAGAAGGCGGAATCGCTAGATGATCCGGCCGCGACTGCTAGGGCAAAGCTTGCCGCCCTATTCGGGAAAGCCGAGTAAGCGTTTCAAAGTCTTAAGTGCTCATCTGCCTATCTGCAACCCCGTGTAGTGATGTCCTTTGAACCCTCTTAGGGCGCCCCATACCCCCCACCCCCTGGCGTATGAATCTCAAAGATATCGCCAGCCCGCATTTGGGTCTGAGCAATGTGAGCAAACTCTTCTGCCTCACCATTGGCCCTAACGACGCGATTTACACCCAAGGCGCCGCACAGGCCACCTTGAGCGCCAAAGGCAGGATGCACCCGCCCATTCGATAGAATGCTTGCGGTCATAGGCTCCAAGAAGCGGATTCGTCGCACTCCCCCATCGCCACCGACGGAGCGACCCATACCGCCCGAGCCTGTACGTATCTCGAAACCTTCGAGACGCACAGGAAAGCGAAACTCTAAAACCTCGGGGTCAGTCAAACGCGAATTGGTCATGTGGGCTTGCACGACCGAAGCGCCGTCAAAGCCCTCCCCTGCACCACCACCGCCTGCAATGGTTTCATAGTACTGGTACTGCTCATTGCCAAAGGTAAAATTATTCATGGTTGGCTGACCACCTGCCATTACGCCTAATGCACCGTACAGGGCATTGGTGATGCAAGTCGAGGTTTCCACATTACCCGCCACCACCGATGCAGGGGGGAGCGGGTTGAGCATACAACCCTTTGGAATAATGACGTTCAAAGGTTTAAGGCATCCGGCGTTGAGCGGGATATCTTCATTCACCAGCGTGCGGAAGACGTACAACACAGCAGCCATGCAGACCGCCGTGGGGGCATTGAAGTTATTGCTCTGTTGTGCCGAAGTACCGGTGAAATCAATATCGGCGATACGGCTTGCAGTGTCTACCCGAATCGCCACTTCAATCTTAGCGCCATTATCCAGTGGCAAGGTAAAGCGTCCATCCTTGAGTTGAGTTAGCACTCTTCGTACGCTTTCCTCAGCATTGTCTTGCACATGGCCCATGTAGGCTTGTACAACCTCAAGGCCAAACTCCGTGACCATCTTGCCTAACTCTTGAACGCCTTTTTCATTGGCGGCGATCTGCGCTTTCAGGTCAGCGACATTAAGCTCTGGATTGCGGCTGGGGTATTGGCCGCTCGCTAGCAAGGCCAACAACTCTGCCTCGAGAAACCTACCCTGATCGACCAGCAGCATGTTGTTAATCTGGACACCTTCCTCTTCAATCCGCGTCGAAAAAGGCGGCATCGAGCCCGGAGTCGTTCCTCCGATATCGGCATGATGCCCGCGTGAGCCAACATAGAACAAGGGCTCAGATGAACCGCGCAAATACACCGGGGTGATCACAGTCACATCAGGCAGATGGGTACCCCCATGAAAGGGGTCATTGAGCGCATAAACATTGCCCGGTGTCATGCTGGAGCGATTTTCGCGAATGACCGTTTTAATGCTTTCGCCCATGGAACCCAGATGCACCGGCATATGGGGCGCATTGGCGATGAGGTTGCCGTGCCCGTCGAAAAGTGCGCAACTAAAGTCGAGTCGTTCTTTGATATTGACAGAGTAGGCCGTATTCTGAAGTTGTAAGCCCATTTGTTCTGCGATATTCATGAACAAGTTGTTGAACACTTCAAGCAAGACCGGGTCGACTTGTGTACCTGCGGCAAAGCTTTGACGGCGTTTTTCCTGACGCTCCAAGACCAAATGATCGAGGGCTGTCAATTGAGCTGCCCAGCCCGGCTCAATCACGGTCGTAGCGTTTTTCTCGGCGATGATCGCTGGCCCCGCAATGACATCGCCGGGCCGTAAATCTTCACGGACGATCATGCTGGCGTCTCGCCAGACGCCTTCGCAGTACATCTGTGCGGTTTCACGGGTAGGAACGGGACGTGCGGCGAACACATCTTGTGCTTGCTCTTCAGGCGCGTCACCGGGAAGACTCGCTTCCACAGAAATCGACTCCACCACTAGCGACCGGCCTTCGATCAAAAAGGCGAAGCGTTTTCGATAAGCTTGTTCGAACATCTCTTCAATCTTCCGAAGGTCGCTCGACGGGGAGACGGGCAGTTCCATGGAAGTATCAGTCCCTGCGTACTTCACATGAACCCAGTGCTGAACCTTCACGCCCGGTTTTGCCTCCAAGGCAGTCAGTGCCTCGGCTGCCAAGGCCGTCAAACGTTCGGAGATCATCGCAAAGCTTTCGGCATCTAAAGCCTTTTCAATCGACTCCTGGCGCATCACACTCTGATCCGCCAAGCCCATACCGTAGGCACTCAACACGCCAGCAAAAGGATGCACGAACACCTTCGTCATACCGAGAGCATCTGCGACCGCACAGGCATGCTGCCCCCCAGCCCCACCAAAACAATTCAAGGTATAGCGCGTCACATCATAGCCCCGCGCAACTGAAATCTTCTTAATCGCATTGGCCATCTGTTGAACTGCGATGCTAAGAAACCCCTCAGCGATATCCTCCGCCGAGCGAACTTTGCCTGAGACACCGATAATTTGGCTGAGGGCGGCGAACTTTTCCCGGGCCGCCTCCAGACTCAGGGCTTCATTGCCCGAGGGGCCAAACACCTTTGGAAAGTAGGCTGCTTGCACCTTTCCTAGAAGAACATTCGCATCGGTCACCGCGAGCGCACCACCTCGACGATAACAAGCCGGACCTGGATTCGCACCGGCACTCTCTGGCCCCACTCTAAAACGCTGACCATCAAATTTCAGCAAGGACCCACCGCCCGCAGCGACGGTGTGAATACTCATCATCGGCGCGCGCATGCGTACCCCCGCCACTTGAGTCTCGAACTCACGCTCAAACTCACCCGCATAGTGGCTCACGTCGGTTGACGTGCCGCCCATGTCGAAGCCAATGACTTTGTCATGTCCTGCTAACGTTGCCGTGCGCGCCATACCGACAATGCCACCCGCCGGACCACTTAAAATCGCGTCCTTCCCTTGAAAACGTTGCGCATCACTCAAGCCCCCGGAGGACTGCATAAAGTACAGGGCAACACCGGGCATCTCAGCGGCGACTTGATCCACATAGCGTCGCAAGATGGGGGACAAATAGGCGTCTACCACGGTAGTGTCACCGCGACTAACCAGCTTCATCATGGGGCTGGTTTTATGACTCAGACTAATCTGTGTAAAACCAATCCCGCGCGCAATTTCTTCGGCCTGTATTTCATGTCGCGGGTAACGATAGGCGTGCATAAAAACAATCGCAACCGTACGCAGGCCTGTTGCAAAAGCTTGTGCAAGTTGCTCACGCAGCGCCGCCGTATCAAAAGCTTGTACGAGTTCGCCATTCGCGCCAATGCGCTCCTGAGCTTCTATGACGGCGCTGTACAGTAGTTCCGGCAAAATCACTTGGCGATCAAAGAGTCGTGGTCGATTTTGATATGCGATACGTAAAGCGTCTTTGAAACCTTTGGTGATCACAAGGAGGGTGGGCTCGCCCTTGCGCTCCAACAGAGCATTGGTGGCCACGGTGGTACCCATCTTTACACATTCGACCTGCGCGGGTGTAATCAGGGCGCCGGGCGGCAGCGACAATAGAAATCGAATACCTGCGACGGCAGCATCCTTGTACAGCTCGGGGTTTTCGCTCAAGAGTTTGTGGGTGACAAGGCTCCCATCGGGGCGCTTGCCGACGATGTCGGTGAAGGTCCCGCCTCGGTCAATCCAGAACTGCCAACGTGGCTGCACTAGAGGCGTCGTCTTTTGAATAGTCTTCATGTCATTCATCATCAATTCGCGGGTCATTAATTAGCTTTTCCCATTAGCAAATCTGGAACTACCGTCACGATTTGCGGAAACAGAGTAATCAATCCTATACAAACCACCAGGCACACGAAGAACGGAATCGCAGCCTTAGCAATCACATGACTATCCTTACCCGTCATGTTTTGCAGCACGAATAAATTGAATCCTACGGGCGGTGTGACCTCCGCAATTTCAACCAGCAAAATCACAAAGATGCCAAACCACACTAGATCGAAACCAGCTTTTTGAATCATCGGCATGACCACGGCTGCGGTAAGCACAATCATACTGATCCCATCTAGTGCCGTGCCAAGAATTAGGTACACCACCACCAAGCAAGCGATCAAGCCGTAAGGCGGTAAGTTCATCAAACCAACCCATTGCGCCAGTTCGCGGGGAATGCCAGTGAAGGCCATCGTCTTGGTTAAGAATGCGGCCCCTGCGAGGATGAACATGATCATGCAACTGGTACGTGCACTGCCCATCAAGCCCTGTTTAAAATTTTCCCAGGTCAATGAGCGACTCCACAAGGCCAGTCCCAGGGCACCGACCACCCCATAAGCAGCGCACTCCGTCGCCGTCGCCCAACCGGCCACCAGGGACCAACAGATAAAAACAATCAGCAGCCCGCAAGGAATCAGGTTCTTGGAAAGGCGAAGTTTTTCACGGAACGGCACGATCGGTTCAGGCGGCGGCATCAACGCTTTGTGCCTGATGGACCACCAGGCGATATAGCTAGAGAAGAGCGCCATCAAGAGGAGGCCGGGCAAGAAGCCCGCTAAGAAAATTCTAATGATGGATGCATCGGCCGCCACCGCATACACCACCATGGTGATCGAGGGAGGTATCAAGATGCCCAAAGTCCCTGCCGTGGCCAGTGAACCCAGGGTGATCTCTTCGTTGTAGCCGCGCTTTTTCAGCTCGGGCAAGGAGACCTTGGCAATGGTGGCGCAGGTGGCCGCCGATGAGCCAGAGACCGAGCCAAAAATGCCGCAGCCTAGTATGGTCGTATGGAACAAGCGGCCAGGCACTCGACCCAGCCAAGGGGCGAGACCGGTGAACATCTCCTCGCTTAAGCGAGTGCGAAACAGGATCTCACCCATCCAAATGAACAGGGGTAAGGCAGCAAGTTCCCAACTCGCATTGCTTTCCCAAAACGCCGAGAACAAGTTCAAGCCAGGTTGGGTCTTGGTGAAAAAGGCTTGTCCAACCCAGCCACAAATGGCTAAGGTCATCGCAATCCATACGCCGCCGCCCAGCATAAGCAGCATCATGGCCAGCAGCAGCCCGCCAATCGCTAGAATGTCCATTACTGTGTACCTATCATGTCGCTCTCGCGCTGAAAACTTCGGTTAAATCACACGTCGGACGAAAAATCGCCCTGAGCATGGCGCTCTTGCACCAAACGAACAAAGGTTGGTACACCGCCTCGAAGCACGATCAGAAACTCGTCCACCACGGCCAAGAGCAAGAGCAAAGAGCCCAGCGCAAACGTTGATTGCGGAATCCAAATCGGCAAAGGCAGCAAACCCTGGGCTAACTCATGAAACTCCCAGCTCTGGTAGGTGAATCGGCAAGCCCAAAACGCCAAGTAGGAGACCGCCACCACCGCGATCGCCAGACTCAAAATCTCAAACACCCGACGAGTCGC
>JAYVKZ010000187.1:0-15679 GCA_043767985.1 Betaproteobacteria bacterium | reverse complement strand
CTGGAAAACCGCCTTTTATCGCATTTATGTGTGGGAGGTGAGTGAGTCGAAAGACAAATCGAAAGATAGGTCGAAAGACAAAGGGCCAACATAGGCTGTCAGCGAAGTTTAGCCCCGGCCAATCGTAGTCGGGAATTGAAACCTTGCTCTGTGGACGTCGGGTTCAGCATAGGATGCGCTTTTGTGGCTCTCTAGCCATATCTGCTGCGGGCCTAGTGCGGAACTCTGGATGAAAATGGAGTGGAGAAAAAGATGAGCCAAGGCCTTGTCGGGCGCAAGGTTGGCATGATGCGCATCTTTACGGATGATGGTGAATCCATTCCCGTAACGGTGTTAGACATGTCCAGCAACCGCGTTGCTCAAGTCAAGACTTCTGACGTCGATGGTTATTCGGCTGTTCAGCTGGCTTTCGGTGCACGTCGCGCGTCTCGCGTGACTAAACCGTTAGCAGGTCACTTCGCGAAAGCCGGTATCGAAGCCGGTAACGTCGTCAAAGAATTCCGTATTGATGCTAGTGCTGCTGCCGAGCTAAAAGCTGGCGCAACTATTAAGGTCGATATTTTCGCAACTGGACAACTGGTGGATGTGCAAGGCACGAGCATCGGTAAGGGTTTCCAGGGCGCGATTAGACGCCATAATTTTTCCTCAAACCGCGCTTCGCACGGTAACTCGGTCTCGCACAACTCTGCCGGTTCTATCGGTATGGCGCAAGATCCTGGTCGTGTGTTTCCAGGCAAAAAGATGGCTGGTCATTTGGGTGATGTCACTTGTACAGTGCAAAACCTTGAAGTGGCTCGCGTCGATGTCGAGCGAGGGCTTGTAATGGTGCGGGGAGCTGTGCCCGGCGCCAAGAACGCCACGGTATTTGTCACTCCTGCCGTGCGTGCGAAGGCTAAAAAGCCTGTCGCCGCCGCTAAAGCGTAAAGGGGCGAACGAATATGAATCTAACTCTCCTAGATGCTAACGGTGTTGCTTCCTCGCAAGTAGAAGCTCTCGATACAGTGTTTGGTCGTGAATACAACGAGCCCCTGATTCATCAGGTGGTGGTTGCTTTCCAAGCCAATGCTCGTAGCGCCGATAGTAGTCAAAAAACTCGTGCAGAAGTGCATCACTCCACGAAGAAGCCCTATAACCAAAAGGGTACAGGCCGCGCTCGTGCCGGTATGACTTCCAGCCCAATCTGGCGTGGTGGTGGTCGTACTTTCCCGAACAAGCCCGATCAAAACTATTCGCACAAACTCAACAAAAAAATGTATCGCGCCGGTCTCGCCTCGATCCTTTCGCAGTTGGTTCGTGAAAATCGCTTGAACGTGGTTGAAGCCTTCACCATGGAATCCCCAAAGACTAAGCTTTTAGCTGCCAAGCTGAAGGCGATGAACGTGGCCTCTTCCGTGTTGATCATTACCGATGGTCTTGACGAGAACACTTACTTAGCTGCGCGTAACTTGCCGCATGTTTTAGTGTTGGAAGCCCGTCATGCTGACCCAGTGTCTTTGGTCCACTTCGAAAAAGTGCTGATCACTAAATCTGGCTTGGCCAAAGTACAGGAGCTCTTCGCATGAAAAAGCTCAATGAAGAACGTTTGATGAAGGTGTTGCTCGCCCCCATCGTGTCTGAGAAAGCCACGATGATTGCTGAGAAGCGCGAGCAGGTTGCCTTTAAAGTCATTCAAGATGCTACTAAGCCCGAGATCAAGGCCGCGGTTGAACTGTTGTTCAAGGTCAAAGTTGAAGGTGTTCAGGTGTCTAACCTGAAGGGCAAGGCGAAGCGCTTTGGTAAGTTCGAAGGCCGTCGCAGTAATGTGCGTAAAGCCTACGTGTGCCTTGCGCCTGGTCAAGAAATTAACTTTGCGGAGACCCCGTAATGACTGTCGTTAAGCTAAAACCGACGTCGCCGGCTCGCCGTGCGATGGTCAAGGTGATCACACCTGGTTTGTGGAAGGGTGAGCCTCACGCTCCTCTGCTCGAGCCACAGATCCGCGGTTCCGGTCGTAATAACAACGGCCACATCACGGTTCGTCACAAGGGTGGTGGTCACAAGCAGCACTACCGTATCGTTGACTTCCGTCGCGATAAGGATGGTATCCCCGCAAAAGTCGAGCGTATTGAATACGATCCTAACCGTACCGCACACATTGCTTTGCTTTGTTATGCCGACGGTGAGCGTCGCTACATTATTGCTCCTCGCGGTGTGGTTCCCGGTACCCAATTGATCAGTGGCCAAGAAGCCCCGATCAAGCCCGGTAACTGCATGCCGATCCGTAATATTCCAGTGGGTTCTACGATCCACGCGATTGAGTTGCAGCCAGGTCGTGGCGCGCAGATCGCCCGTTCCGCAGGTACTTCTGCTCGCCTCTTGGCTCGCGAAGGTATCTACGCTCAGGTCCGTCTACGTTCCGGCGAAGTGCGCAAGATTCATATCGAGTGCCGTGCAACGCTTGGTGAAGTTGGTCATGAAGAGCATTCCTTGCGTCAAATCGGTAAAGCCGGTGCGATGCGTTGGCGTGGCGTTCGTCCGACCGTTCGTGGTATCTCCATGAACCCAGTCGATCACCCAATGGGTGGACGTTCCAACGGCGGTGGTCACCCACGTTCGCCTTGGGGTACTCCAGCCAAGGGCTTCAAGACCCGTAGCAACAAGCGCACCGACACCATGATCGTGTCGCGTCGTAAGAAGTAAGGACTAGAAAATGGCACGTTCCGTTAAAAAAGGGCCCTTTGTCGATGCTCACTTACTCAAGAAAGTCGACACTGCGCTGCTCAACAAAGACAAGAAGCCGATTAAAACTTGGTCACGCCGCTCCACGGTGTTGCCAGACTTTGTTGGCCTGACGATCGCGGTTCACAATGGCAGACAGCATATTCCTGTGTTTGTTAATGAGAACATGGTTGGCCACAAACTGGGCGAATTTGCTCTGACACGGACCTTCAAAGGTCACGCGGCAGACAAAAAAGCCTCTAAGAAATAAGGCAGCAAGATCATGGAAACCAAAGCTAGTGTGCGCGGCGTTCGCGTATCCGCTCAAAAGGGTCGCCTCGTTGCTGACATGGTGCGTGGTCTACCGGTTGAAAAAGCGCTGAACGTTCTTACGTTCTCGCCCAAGAAATCGGCACTCATCATCAAGAAGGTCCTGGAGTCCGCCATTGCCAACGCCGAACATAACGACGGTGCTGACATTGACGAATTAAAGGTCAAGACAATTTATGTCGAGGAAGGCGCGTCGCTTCGCCGTTTCCGCGCACGGGCTAAAGGCCGGGGCGCGAAAATTGAGAAGCAAACGAGTCACGTTTTCCTCACTGTTGGCAACTAAGGGCCGAGAGAATCATGGGTCAAAAGATACATCCAATTGGATTTCGTCTCGCAGTCTCGCGTAACTGGTCCTCACGTTGGTACGCCAACAGCAGCCAGTTCGCCACGATGCTGGGCGAAGACATCAAGGTTCGCGAATATCTACGTCGTAAACTGAAGGCAGCTTCAGTCGGTCGCGTACTGATCGAGCGTCCTGCTAAAAATGCACGCATCACTATTTTCTCGGCACGTCCGGGTGTGGTGATCGGTAAAAAAGGCGAGGATATCGAGACGTTGAAGGTAGACTTGCAGCGCTTGCTCGGCGTGCCAGTGCATGTGAATATCGAAGAAATTCGCAAGCCTGAAATCGACGCTCAGCTCATCGCTGACAGCATTACACAGCAGCTCGAGCGCCGGATTATGTTCCGCCGTGCGATGAAGCGTGCGATGCAAAACGCCATGCGTCTCGGTGCTCAAGGCATCAAGATCATGAGTGCAGGTCGCTTGAACGGTATCGAGATTGCACGTACCGAGTGGTATCGTGAAGGTCGCGTGCCTCTTCATACCCTGCGTGCGGACATCGATTACGGTACTTCAGAAGCGCAAACAACCTACGGCATTATTGGCGTAAAAGTTTGGGTCTATAAGGGCGATATGCTGGGTAAGAACGATGCCCCTGTCGTCGCTGAGAAAGACGCTGCTGCGCCTTCAGATGATCGTCGCGTACGTCGTGCTCCACGGCCTGATGGTGCGGGTGCTCCTCCTGCTGGTCGTGCACGTCGCCCGGCCACTAAGACTGATGGCGCTGCCGCTGCCGCTCCTGCTGCTGATGCAACCAAGACGGTGGTCAAGCGTGTGCGTAAAGTAGATGGTCCTGCTAGTGCTGCATCAAGCACAGCAGCACCTGCTACCGCCGCCCCTGCTGCTGACGCCAAGCCCGAAGGCGGTGCGGAGTAATCCGTGCCACCTGATTCGCAAAACAAAAAGTTTAAGGAATGAGCGATGTTACAACCAGCTCGTCGAAAATTTAGAAAAGAGCAAAAAGGACGAAACAAAGGCATGGCCACTCGTGGCGCCGCTGTTTCGTTCGGTGAGTACGGCCTGAAGTCGACAGAGCGTGGTCGTTTGACTGCGCGCCAGATCGAAGCAGCGCGTCGTGCCATGACTCGTCACATCAAGCGTGGTGGTCGCGTATGGATCCGTATTTTCCCGGACAAGCCGATCTCCAAGAAGCCTGCCGAAGTCCGTATGGGTAACGGTAAAGGGAACCCCGAGTACTACGTGGCCGAGATTCAGCCAGGTAAGGTTCTGTACGAGATGGATGGCGTGAGCGAGGCCCTGGCCCGCGAGGCGTTTGCCTTGGCAGCAGCCAAGCTCCCCTTGCAGACCATTTTTGTCAGCCGCATGGTTGGCCAATAAGGAACGCACTGAAATGGCAAATACACCAGTAAAAACAAGCAAAGCCGCCGAGTTGCGTGGCAAAGACACCGCAGCTTTGGGCACGGAGCTCAAGGACCTGTTGAAGGCGCACTTTTCGCTGCGCATGCAACATGCCACCCAGCAGCTCAACAACAATAGCGCCCTCGGTAAGACTAAACGCGACATCGCTCGTGTGAAGACCGTGCTGCGCCAAAAAGCAGCAGCGTAACTGCGCCGCTGAATATTAGGACAATACGATGACTGCTACCGAAGTTAAACAACCCGTTGCGAAGATGAAGCGCACCCTACAAGGGCGCGTGGTCAGCAACAAGATGCAAAAAACCGTGACCGTGCTGATCGAGCGCAAGGTCAAACACGAGATGTACGGCAAGTACATGTCGGTGTCGAAGAAGTACCATGCGCATGCTGAAGCCGCGTATAACGAAGGCGACCTGGTTGAAATCACCGAAGGCCGTCCGATCTCCAAGACCAAGGCTTGGACTGTGACTAAGTTGTTGCAGGCTGCTTCGGTTTAACTGAATTTGGTTGGGCTAGCCTGAAAGGGTTGGCTGCGACTAGGGGCTGGACACACCAGTTCCTAATAAATCCTCTCAGTGTTGGGTTGCCTTTACGGAGGCGGCCTGGTGGTGAGGGGATTTTTACCTTAGGCCTGTCAATTTCGAGGAGTTCTTTGCGGCGCCCATGCGATTTATTCAAATTCGTACAAAGAATCATGAACTTGGATACAATCTTCTATACCGAGTTGCCTAAGAAGACAGCAAGATGAGTCCGCGAATTACTGTTGATCCTGAAATCTGCCATGGCAAGCCTTGTGTCAGGGGCCTTCGATACCCGGTGGAAAACGTGCTGGAATGGCTAGCCAGTGGGATGACCATCGAGGACATCCTTTCCGATTACCAGGATTTAGAAAGAGAAGATATCCTGGCTGTTCTATCGTTTGCGGCTCGTTTGGCCCATGTAAAAAGGTTTGAGCGCCTCGCGGCATGAAATTCCTAATTGATGCCCAGTTGCCAAGGCAGCTTTGCGATTGGTTGAGGCAGCAAGGACATGATGTCTTGCATACCCTGGATTTGCCCGAGGCTAATAGGACTTCCGACAGCGAAATTGTTGCTACTGCAAGCTCTCAGGCGCGCGTCGTAGTCACCAAGGACAATGACTTCGTTCAGTCCTATCTCGTGAGAGCCGAACCAACGCTTTTGATGATTTCGACCGGGAACATCAGCAATCAGGAGTTGGAGCTTTTGTTTCAACAAAGTTTACCGAAAATAGTTTTGGCGTTTGAAGGCCATCGTTTCGTGGAAATTTCTCGCAGCGAACTTATTGTTCATGAGTAGGCCCACGATTCAGGGATCGCTTTCCGTAGGTCTGTCGCTTCCATCTGTAAGCTATTGTTGGTGAGAGCCCAGTCCGGCCATCACGTAGTACATTATTCCTCGAAAGGGGTTTTTATGACAGTTGACATGGCCCGCAACCCAAGCTCTACCATTCTTGATTTCGATCCAGAGGCATTGCGCAGGAAGTACGCGCAGGAGCGTGAGACGCTTGCGTCCAGAGGGTAATGCGCAGTATCTCAATATTGATGCCTTCTCTCATCTACTGGCTGATCCTTGGGCTGGCCCAGCCGCTGCGCGCGAGCCGGTGCAGAAAATGATGGAGGTGCTGGTCGTGGGAGGCGGCTTCGGCGGTCTCTTGGCCGCTGCCCGTCTGCGCGAACAGGGCTGCGATGATCTTTGCATCATCGATCAAGCGAGCGACTTTGGCGGTACTTGGTACTGGAACCGCTATCCCGGCGCGGCTTGCGACACCGAGAGCTATATTTATTTGCCGCTTCTGGAGGAGACCGGCTATATCCCAAGCTCCAAGTACGCCTTCGCACCGGAAATTATGGAGCATTCGAGACGCATTGGTCGCCACTTTGATTTGTACCGCTCGGCGCTTTTTCAAACCACGATCACGGCCATGGATTGGCATGAAGACGAGCTGCGTTGGCACGTACACACCAATCGAGGGGATCTTCTAAGGGTGCGCTTCGTGGTGTTGGCCGGCGGCCCTTTGAATCGACCTAAGCTGCCCGGTGTGCCGGGCATTGATCGCTTTAAGGGGCATCAGTTTCACACCAGTCGCTGGGACTACGACTACACCGGTGGCAGCGCTGCGGGTGGCTTAACTGGCTTGGCAGGTAAGCGTGTCGGCTTGATCGGTACCGGTGCGACCGCCGTGCAATGTGTGCCGCATCTAGGTGCGGCGGCACAAGAGTTATTTGTTTTTCAGCGCACGCCTTCGTCGGTGGATGTGCGCAACAATCAGCCGACCGATCCGCAGTGGCGCGCCAGCCTCAAGCCGGGTTGGCAACGCGCGCGAATGATGAATTTCACCACCGTGATTTCGGGAGGCAAGTTCGAAGTCGACTTGGTGAACGACGGATGGACCGACCTTATTACTAACATCCTGCTGGCAGCCCGCAAAGAGAGTGCGCCCGATGCGACGCCAGCCGAGACTGAAGCCCTGATTCAATTGGCGGACTATCGCAAAATGGAGCGGGTACGAGCGCGGGTTGATGAGATCGTCAAGGACTCCGCGACTGCTGCTGCCCTAAAACCTTGGTACAACCAGTTTTGTAAGCGACCTTGTTTTCACGACGAGTATCTTCAAACCTTCAACCGTCCGAACGTACACCTGGTTGATAATCAGGGACAGGGTATCGAGCGCATCACGGAGGCGGGTGTGGTGGTCGGCGGCCGTGAGTATCAAGTGGACTGCCTGATCTATGGTACTGGCTTTGAAGTAGGGACCGATTTCACGAGGCGACTGGGTTTCGAGGTGCGAGGTCGTCAGGGACAGACCCTGACGGATAAGTGGAAAGGTGGCGCTCAGACCTTTCACGGTTTGTTCACTCGGGGTTTTCCCAATCTCTTTGTCATGACCACTCAGCAGTCCGGGCAAAGTGCGAACTTTCAGCACATGCTCGATGAGCAGTCGCGCCATCTCGCGTACGTGATGAAACAGGTTTGGTCGCGCGGTGTACAGACGGTGGAGGCAAGTGCCGAGGCTGAAGGCGAGTGGGTGGCGACCATCGTGAAGTTGGCCCAGACCCGTCGCGCTTATTTGGCCGAATGCACGCCAAGCTACTACAATAACGAAGGCCATCTCGACGAGCGCACGGCCCGAAACTCACAGTTTTGGCGCGGCCCGACTGCCTTCATTCGCATGCTTGAAAAGTGGCGTAGCGAGACTGATCTTGGAGGTCTTGAGCTGAGTTAAGGGGTTGACTCGCGCGTGCCGGTCAACCTCCCGCCCGAAGAGGCTCTTAAAAAAGCGACGCGCTAGAGGGGCAGAGGTCCTCTTAAGCCTTCCACTATTTTGCTTTTCCGCTACTGGGCTCTTTCAATAACTTTACTGCAAATAGCGCCAGCACGCCGACGCCAGCAAGCAATAGGCCCCAAAGAATCCACTGCTTTCTTTGTTCGACCGAGCGATCAATGACTTTTGGCCCCATGCCGTCACGGCGTACCGCTTGGCTGACGTCCAGGCTGGCGAGTGAGCTTTCTAGTGCCATGCCTTCTTGATGGCCAGGCACGAGACTGTCCATCGTCAAGGCTAAGGTTTCTGCTTGGGCGTTGCCAATGAGTACCGCAAAGGGAGGGTTGCCTCGGGCCGTAAAGACTAAGCGGGCTGGTGCAAAGCCAAGACGCAGTCTGGGAATCTTGCTGGCGAATTCGCCTGCACGCTCGTCAATTTGTACCTGCCAGTAGCGATAGCTTGAGGTGGACGCGTTTAGCACCTTGTCTGGATTGCGAGCTTCACCGCCATCAGTATTCATGCGATACATGGTTTCGCTTTGCAGGCTTTCCCATGCTTGATCGTTTGTGCGTCGCGCGAGTAACTTGATGGGTGCCAATGTATTGGCGTCCGCAAAAGAGAGGTTGATCTTGGTGATCGGCAAGGCGGCGCCGGCGTCATAGGCAAAACTGTTCTTGGGCGCAGCCACGTCTTTGTTAGGCGCCGGTACTGCTATGCCGTCCAACGCCATCCATTGCAAGTTGCGGGCGGCGATCTTGCTGGCCAATTGCACCTTGATGTCGACCAAGGCAAGGGGTTCTCCGCCATTCGGTGCGCTTAAACGAAGATATCGCACGGGTACGGCTGGAAACTCGATCAAGGTATTGCTGAGCAACTGGCCGTTGCGGCTCAAGCGAAACACCGGGGCGACTGAGGCCACGGTACGCCAAGTTTTCAGATCATCGCTTGTTTCGACTGTTATGGCGGCGCTCAGATCTGCACCCGCTTGCAAATTCACATCGATAGATTGGAGGATCGGGGCATTCGCGCCTTCTGCCAGGTCTCGTAAATCTGCGTAGTAAGCCTTTAGCATCTGTCCCGGTGCACTCTTTGAGGCTTTGGGGCTGATGACCAAACTCAATTTGTCGCCGAGCTTGGTTAAGGTTACGCCATCAGTATTGTTTGTAGACGCGGATGCTGAGGCATAAAACGGTGCTAGCGGGACGGTCTTACTCACCCCTTGCCTGGTTTCGACGGGTGCCAGGCCAACTGCAAACGGTACAGCCTCGCCCGCGCCGTTGACGACTCGTAAATCGCCGAGAGCAGGTTTGCGTGAGGCTTTGTAAACTTCAATCGGTAGATCGACGGCGATCAGGGCTCGATTGGCCGGTGCTTGAACGGGCACTTCGAGCGCGTACTCTTCTCGGGTGAGGGCATGTACCGAACCCAGGGTGCTGATGAGAGCAAGGCTGGCGAGACAAAGTCGGCGAAGTAAAGCTGAGGCAAACAAAGCTGAGGCAAACAAAGCTGAGGCAAAAAAAGGGAAGCGAATGTTCATTGAGTGATTGCGCCGCATAGACAATTTAAGTGACGACCGATTTCTTCTCGGCGGCTGGGGGAAGTGGCGACAGGTATCCGATCAGGAGCATCAACAGACCAACCCCCACGAAAGAGATGATACGTGTCAAGGCTGAAATCGTCGACAAATCAATGAGAAAAAGCTTCACGACGACGAGGCCCAAAAGAGCAGCACCCACGAGCCAAGCGGAGCGCCAAGCCCGTCGGGTTGCGAAGAACATAATCGCGGTAGCGGTGATCGCCCAGAGTAAAGAAAAGGCGGTTTGCGCGGTAGAGGAATCCAACATGGCTGTTACCCGGTAGGGCAGATCTAGATAATGGCTTAAGGCTCGCATCAACAAGGTGTTGAGAAGTAGAAATGCAGCCAGGCTGAGCGCGATTTGCACATGACGCTGCGCGATAGCCTCGCCTCCCATGCGAAGGCGAGCGAAAACGCTTGAGCGACTAAAGGCGACCAAGCTCAGGAGCGCCAAACTCGCAGACAGATCGACTGGATTGAGCAGAGGGATAAACGGCTTGATGGCTACGCCGCCATAGTCTGAAGTGCATGCGAATATAAACCAGAACCCGAGCAACCAGGCTAGGCCGGTGGGCACTTGCGTGTTAAAGCTAGCGACATGAATGGGCTTCATGATCGAGTGCCCGCGCAGGCGCTCAGACCAGTTCACGCGGAGCACCAACCCTAGTAGCAAGGACAGCGCTACCCCGACGGCAGCAATGCCCCAGGCGTGATCTTTGGCGAACAACAAGGTTTGCCATTGCGCCAGTTGCAAGACAAGGGTTGCGGCTACCCAAGCGAGCGCCGAAAACGCCCACACCCAGAGGCTTGAACGTGGAGCCAATGTCGAATCAGTGGGTGACCTTGCAGAGCGATCGTCGCGACCCTCAAAATGAAAGGCCTGCTGATAAAGAATCCAAGTCATTGCTACGATAGTGAAGGGCCAGGCCAACCAGCGATAGTCGCTAAAGCTGGCCTGAAACTCGGCCCACTGTGCCAAGTCCATGATCACAATCACGGGCAGTAGCAACAGGGATGTCCAGAGCAAGACGGCCCATCGCAGTTTGCGTCCAAAAAACGCGTGTGCCCCGGCCAGTGCAGTCCATAAGGCCAGAACGCTCGCGAAATAATAGCGAGGCTCTTTCACCAAGTGATCTAGCTCGAACGTATTGCTGAAGACGACCAAGGCTGAGGCGACCAGCGCAAAGAGGGGCGCCAACACCGTTTCCACTGGAATCCAAGTTTGCGAAAAAACCGAGACAGGGGGCAGGGCACTTGGCTCTGGTTTCCAGCGATGAAATAACCAGCCTGACCAGTAACCTGATATGGCAAGCATGGTTGCACCTAACCAAAACGGATTCAGAAACGCCGCATCCTCTTGACCAAGTAGGCCACGCGAGAAAAAGATGAATAGACCGAAGACTTGCAAGGCAACACCCGCAAAACGGGTAAGGGCTTGATGGCTGCGCATGCCCAGCCAAATCAGTGCAGCGCCTTCGACGGCCCAAGCGATACCGGCCAGCCTGGGTTCTAGCGCTAGGGGAATGGCGAGGCTTGCAAAGCCTGCGCCGAGTGCCACATAAGAAATGAAGGCACTGCGCAAGCCCTGCACATTGGCGGAGCCGGAATCTATGGTCTCGGCTTGTTGAACCTGCTTCTTCAAGCCGAAGGCCGCCAAACCAAGATACCAAGCCCCTAAGCCAAGCGCTGCAAAAGCGATACCGTATTCAAGATGGTTGACAATTTTGGCCAAGATGCCAAACCCCACGGTCGGCACGCCAAACACCAGGCTGCCGTCGACGTAATGTTTTAGGTTCGGCGTTGAGCGCCTTGCGTCCATGACTGGAATCATGGAGTACAGCGCGATAAAGAGTGCGACGAAACCAAGGGTAGAGCTGATCATCTCCGGGCGATACCGCTCCAGCGCCCAAAAACCAGTAACACCGAAGGTCAGTGCGAAACCCAACAAATAGAGTAGGCGCCAGCTTTTTAAGCGAGCGATATAGAAAATGCTGAGATTCAGGACGGCATAAATACTAAACAAGGCGACATGATTGCCACTACCCGTCGATGCGAGAATGGGTGTGGCGAAGCCGCCGACCGTGGCCGCAACTGCCAAGGCCAGAGCATTTTGGCGCAGCGCAAGAATGCTGGCTAATACGCAGACCAGAATCATCAGTACGAAAGCGACCGGGCTTGAGATGAGGTGATAGAACTTGAAGGCTGTGAAAATCTCAAGATACAAGGCGGCAACCGCGCCGCCTTGCAGGAGCAAGCCGTAGGAGGCTCTTGAATGGCGCAGCCGCCAGCCAAAGACGAGCAGCGCAATGGCGATCAAGCCGATGATGGCAAGGCGGGCTTCAATCGGAAACATGTCATTGTCGACGGCGTACTTGGCAAGAAAGCTGAGGCCAAGAAACAAGATGATGAGTCCGAAGCGTGCAACGGTATTACCGCCAAACAGCCAGTTTTTTGCGTGATCGAGGAGAGTGGGGCCAGCCGGAGTCTTGATCTTGTTAGAGGGTATGGCCTCTGCCTGTGCGTCTTTGAAAGCCTTTGCTTCGGCGATCATCAAGGCTTCGAGTTCGTCGGGTGAGCGAGTACTCGATGCTTGGGAGCTCGCGGTATCTGTCGAAACATCCTCAGCAGTAAGCCCCCGTTTTACCGCAGCAACGGAGGGGTTCTCATTCAAGCGCTGTTCAAGGGTTTCGACACGCTGTTCAAGTGTGAGCACCCGCGCTTTCATGCCACGCTGCATTAACCAAAAACCGACGCCGAGGGCGATCAAGATGAAAGAACTGGAGAAACCTCCTCCGGCAACCCCACCTAAAACCACCGCCGCCATCCATACAACGAGGAGTACCGCAAAAAAAAGGCCAAACACTTTTATGATTGGTTTCACTATGAACTCCTCGGGTCGACCCAGGCTAGCTGAGAATCTGAAACTTTAGTCGAGCAAGGCTCCTATAAGCGAAGCAATGCCATCGGTCACTAGATGAACAAGATCGCCCCATTGGTGATCAAAACGGTCTTAAGCCCAGCCCCTGTCGAAAGCGATTCTTAATGTAGCTGCCATCACGCGAAGGAAGCGCTCGCGGAACGTCTTCGCTTTTGATCAGCACTTGCGCAAACAGAAGTCCTTGGCGAGCGTTAATGGTTGAAGCGAGTGCCTTGCACTCGTCGATCGAGTGAAGCTTGCGAGACTCTGCGATGCCGCAACCCGCGGCCACCAAGGTCAGATCCGTGCCAAGGCTGCTATGGCTACGTTGCATGCCTGTCTCACCAAAGTGACCATTGTCGAGCACCACGATCGAGAGATTCTTGGGTTTTTGGGCGGAGGCCGTGGCCAGGCTGCCCATGCCCATGAGCTGTTCTCCATCACCGGTGATCACGATGACCGGCCGCTGTGCTTGGGCCAGAGCCAGGCCGAGGCCGAGCGACGTCGCTCCGCCCATGGCGCCCCATAAATAGAAGTAACGTTCGCTATCGCCCGAGGCAAATACGTCGTAAGTGGGTGAGCCCAGACCTGTCACCACCAAAGCATCGGGGCAGGCTTGGAGCAAGTGTGCAACGAAGGCACGGCGTTCGATACGTTGGTCTTGGTTCATTGCTTTACCCATTTCTTACGTCCAATAATGCGCTGGGACAGCAGCACGGCGACTCTCTGACCTGCTTCAAAGGCGGCGTCGACTGCTGCGCCCACTAAGTCCTCGACTTCCTCGGCGGTGTTGGCGCGCAAGACCTTGACGCCCATCAACTCCAGTGCTGCCTGAGTGGCCTCACCCATTGGACATTGCCAAGGGTTGAACTCGGCATATTCGCCGCGCATGGTGACCAGCGTTAGGAAAGGAAACTGACAGCTCTGCATCAAGGAGAGCATGTTGATGCAATTACCGACCCCGCTACTTTGCATCAGCAAGACGGCGCGCTCACCGCCCAGCCAAGCACCAGCAGCCAGCGCTACACCCTCCTCTTCGGTGGTGAGCACAACGTCGCGCATTTCTGGGTCGGCTTGCACGCGCCGGATGACGTGGGCATGGCCTGCATCGGGAACGTAGGCGACTTGTTTGATGCCACCTTGCTTGAGGATGGCGAAAATACTCTCTTGCCAGGCTGGGGGCGGACTTGCTCCCGGCGTTTCACTTGTGTTCATTGACTGATTTCCATATTGATGTTCTTGGCGAGATCGATGTTCGTCGCTAGATGAGATGTCCACTCAAACACTCGCTAGAAAAACCCGCAAGATGTTTACTTGCAACTTTCGATCAGCCAATTGGAATCATAAATCGGTTTTTGGGAGCCGAGGCATTAAGATCGCCGGTAACGGACCCCGCTACCGGCCTCAGACAACACCTAAGGAAGTATTGGCGGGCATTCAAGACCAAACTATTTGATTCGTAAAGGATAACGATATGGAAAAAATCGGCTTCATCGGGCTAGGCCGCATGGGTAAGCCCATGGCCACAAACATGCTCAAGAAGGGCTTTAAATTAGTGGTGCTGGACGTACAAGCAGCACCAGTGAAAGAGCTGGTTGGGCTAGGCGCTCAGGCCGGGGAAAGTGTTGCCTCAATTGCGCGGGAGTGTGCGGTGGTCATCACGATGCTGCCGTCCTCGCTTGAAGTTGAGCAGGTTGCCCTAGGTGCGCAAGGGGTGTTTGCTCATGCCGCCAAGGGCAGCCTTTTCATGGATATGAGTACCATTGATCCTCTTGCGACTGATCGTCTTAATGCGGCAGCGACCCAACATGGGCTGACCATGGTCGATGCACCGGTCGGTAGGCTTGCCGAACATGCTGATCGCGGTGAATGCTTGTTCATGGTGGGTGCGAGTGAGGCTGATTTCGCACGCATTAAATCGATGTTGGATGCGATGGGCAATGCGGTTTATCACTGCGGTGCGGTGGGCACGGGCGGTCGCACCAAGTTAGTCAATAACTTTATTGCGATCACCCTGACGCAAGTGAATGCCGAGGCGCTCGCCTTGTCGCAACGCTTTGGGCTGGACTTGACCAAGACTTTATCAGTGCTGCTGGGCACATCTGCGAACAATGGTCAGTTGCGCATGAACTTCCCCAACAAGGTCTTGGCGGGGGACACGACGCCGGGGTTTACCATTGATCTGGCTCATAAAGACTTGGCTCTGGTGATGGGGGCAGCGCATGCCGTTAAAGTGCCGATGCCGGTTGCGTCGGCCGTGTTCGAGTCGTATAGCTTGGCTCGGGCTAATAACTACGGCGCGATTGATTTCTCCGGCATGGCGGATGTGCTGTGCGACATGGCGAAGATTGAGCGCGCTCGAACGCCTAAAGGTTGGAAGCCCACCTGACCCTATTCCTGACGCCATTCGTGACGCTTTTTGCTGCGGCAGGGCGCGTTTTCGGCTATGCTTATCGAACGGAATATCCCGTGTCCTTGAAAGGAGGTGATCCAATGTCTAAACACCTATCGATGCTCACCATTGGAAGAGTCAGTTTTTCTTTTGGTGCTTTGGCTAGCTAGTTGCCAGGCAAACAATAAAATCTACTGAACCTGGCCTTGCGAGTTAGCGAAAGTTAAGCTCGATCAAGTACCACCTCATGGTGCCGGATCGCTTTTGCGATTCGGCACTTTTTTATTTGCCAAGGACTTCGCACGGAGCCGAGGCATGCCCGCCTAGACGAATCACCACTAGGTCTTGTTGGCTGGTGTATATTCTTCTTTATCGCGACTTCTTGTGCTTGCCGTCGTTCGGCTCGCTATGAAGCTGCTTTCAATCTTAGAACCAATTGCGGCCTAAAGCCGACTTTTAGCATGGAGACACAATGAAATTCTCAACCCTAGGCGTCGCCTTGGTCGCGACACTTGGCTGCATCGCACCAACGCTTGCTCAAACCGAACTGAAATTTGGCTATGCCGTGCAAAAAGATTCGCACTACGGCGTGGGTGCGACAGTGTTTTGCGACGAAATCGAGAAAAGCACCCAAAAGCGTTATGTGTGCAAGCATTTCCCCGCAGCGGCCCTGGGCGGTGAGCGCGAAATGATTGAGGCAGTGCAACTGGGGACGCTGGATCTCGTGAATACCTCGACCGGGCCGGTCGGTATCTTCGTGCCCGAG
>JAYVKZ010000186.1:0-6815 GCA_043767985.1 Betaproteobacteria bacterium | reverse complement strand
GTAATTCCGAACACATTGGCCCATTACGCCTTCAGAAGCCGCTCTGGCCTGAAGGCCCGCATCCCGTTCATTTACTTTTGCTTCACCCGCCTGGAGGCTTGGTGGGCGGGGATCAATTACAGCTTCGAGCCAAGATTGAGCCTGGTGCGCAGTGCCTCGTCACGACGCCTGGCGCAGGCAAGTTTTATATGGCCGATGTGCCAAGTGAGTTCCATGTCAGGCTGGATGTTGAAGAGGCCGGCCTCGAATGGTTGCCGCAAGAAACCATTTTGCAGGATGGCGCTCAGGCGCGAAGTACGTTTGAATTCAATCTTTCTCAACATGCGCGTGTTATCGCTTCTGAAATTCTGGTGCTAGGGCGTCGCGATTTTGGCGAGAGTTTTTCGCGAGGCGAATTTAAACAAAGGATTTCGATTCGTCGCGACGGGAAGTTGATTTTTAACGACAGTAATTTGTGGCGCCCCGCCTTTTTGGATCATTCTGTTTCCATGGCGAAGCATCATGTGAGTGCGCTTTTCTGGGCCGCTCGCCACGAAGCTTGGCATGAAGACGAGGTGGCCAGCTTAGAGTTGCTTCTCGACTCGGTGATTCAGGCGAAGCAAATAAAAAACACCCTAGAGAAATCGCTCGAGAGCGGGATCGAGAAAACGCCAGAGAACACCCCTGCGAACCACTTGTTTTGCGGCGTCTCGCAAGTCGTGCCCGGCTTGTTATTGATTCGAGCGATTGGCTCGAGTGTCGAGGCCATTCGTTACCTTACGCACCAAGCTTGGGCGCATTTACGGCCGCAGATTTTCGAGCGTCAAGCAAGCCTTCCGAGAATCTGGAATACTTAAGTTCTTGCTGACTTTTTGTGGAGAGTAAGTTGTGGAATTGACGCCAAGAGAAAAAGACAAATTACTGATATTCACGGCCTCTTTGCTGGCTGAGCGACGCTTAGCGCGCGGTCTCAAGTTGAACTACCCTGAAGCGGTGGCCTTGATTACCGCTGCGATTTTGGAAGGCATCCGAGACGGACGAAGCGTCGCCGATCTGATGCATGCTGGGACCAAGGTCTTGACGCGCGATCAAGTGATGCCGGGCGTGGTCGAGATGATTCCCGAGATTCAGGTCGAAGGTACCTTTCCAGACGGTACCAAGCTCGTCACCGTACATCACCCAATCGTTTAAGGGGGCTTCCATGAACTCAGTAATGATGCCCTCCAATGACACCCTCATTCCTGGCGAAGTCTTTACGCCGGAGGGTTTTATTGACATTAACGTTGGCCGCACAACGCTCAGCTTGGCGGTCAGTAATCGTGGTGATCGCCCCATTCAGGTGGGCTCGCACTATCACTTCGCCGAAACCAATGCGGCCCTATCGTTTGATCGCAAAGCGGCGCGCGGCATGCGCCTAAACATTGCCTCTGGCACAGCAGTACGTTTTGAGCCAGGCCAAAGCCGGACCGTCGAATTGGTCGCTTATGCGGGCAAGCGCGAGGTGTACGGGTTTAATCAGGCGGTGATGGGGCCGCTAGATAGAAAGAGCGCGAGTAAAAAACCAAGTGCTAAAACAGCGTCAAGGAGCAAGAAATGACCCGTATTGATCGACGTGCGTATGCCGAGCAATTCGGTCCGACCGTGGGTGACCGGGTACGCCTTGCGGATACTGAGCTGTTCGCCGAGGTTGAGCGCGACTTCACCATCTACGGCGAAGAGGTCAAGTTTGGAGGTGGTAAAGTGATTCGCGACGGCATGGGTCAATCCCAGGTCAGTAGCAAGTTTGCGGTAGATACCGTGATCACTAACGCTTTAATTATTGACCACTGGGGCATCGTCAAGGCGGACATTGGTCTAAAAGACGGTCGTATTTTTGCCATCGGCAAGGCCGGCAACCCCGACGTGCAGCCAGGCGTGGACATCATCATCGGCCCGAGCACCGAAGCCATCGCGGGCGAAGGCATGATCGTGACTGCGGGCGGCGTGGATACTCATATTCATTTCATTTGCCCTCAGCAAATTGATGAGGCCCTGATGTCAGGGGTGACGACGATGATTGGCGGCGGCACCGGTCCTGCGACCGGCACGAATGCTACCACTTGCACGCCGGGCCCCTGGCATATCGCCAGGATGTTGGAATCGGCGGAGGGCTTGCCGATGAACTTGGGCTTTATGGGCAAAGGCAATGCCAGTTTGCCAGTCGCACTGATTGAGCAAGTCAATGCCGGTGCCATTGGGCTTAAGCTTCACGAGGATTGGGGCACGACCCCGGCTGCGATTGACAATTGCTTGGCGGTCGCCGAGAAGATGGACATTCAAGTGGCGATCCACACGGATACCTTGAATGAATCTGGGTTTGTGGAAGCAACCATCAAGGCCTTTAAGAATCGTACGATTCATAGCTTCCATACCGAGGGCGCGGGCGGCGGACATGCGCCCGATATTTTGAAGGTGGTGGGAGAGGCCAATGTGTTGCCCTCGTCCACGAATCCGACTCGACCTTTCACAGTGAATACGCTCGATGAGCACTTGGATATGCTGATGGTTTGTCATCATTTGGACCCCAGCATCGCGGAGGACGTTGCCTTTGCCGAGAGTCGCATTCGCCGCGAAACCATTGCCGCCGAAGACATTCTGCATGATCTTGGCGCCATTTCAATGATGTCCTCCGATTCGCAAGCCATGGGGCGAGTGGGCGAGGTGGTGATGCGTACTTGGCAAACCGCTCATAAGATGAAAATTCAGCGAGGTGCTTTGCAACCGGTGAAGGGCGGGGCGCAACCGAGTGATAATTTCCGTATCAAGCGCTACATTGCGAAGTACACCATTAATCCCTCTATTGCTCACGGTATTGCCCATGAGGTGGGTTCGATTGAGGTGGGTAAGTTAGCCGACTTGGTGCTTTGGAAGCCTGCCTTTTTTGGGGTCAAACCAGCCATGATTGTCAAAGGTGGGAGCATTATTGCGGCCGCGATGGGTGACCCGAATGCTTCGATTCCTACGCCTCAGCCGGTGCATTTCCGCCCTATGTTTGCAGCCTTTGGTCGCGGTATTGCCTCAAGCTGTGTGACCTTTGTGTCGCAAGCTGCCCTGAAGGCCAAAGTTCCTCAAAAACTAGGCCTTCAAAGACGTGCTGTGGCCGTCAAGGGCATTCGCAAGTTACGTAAAAAGCACATGATTCTGAACGACTATTTGCCGGTCATCACGGTTGATCCACAAAACTACCGGGTGCATGCCGATGGGGTCTTGCTGGCCTGTGAACCTGCTAGTGAGTTGCCGATGTCGCAACGCTACTTCTTGTTTTGACTCCCGTGCAAAGTCATTGAATCGTGGGGAGGTCGAAACTTCCAGACTTTGATGCTGAACGCCCGCCTGAGCTTGGTGGGCTGCCGATTTTTTCCATCGCATCGAACACGCCGCCGGAGCAAGATTGTGCGAGATACCGTGTCGAGTTGGCATTTGGCGAGCGCTCTCGTAGTCGCCTTAAGGTGGAGTGTCGCCTTTTACAGGCTGTGACCTCAAGCGGCTCGAATCAGGCCGCTTATGAAAAAGCACGCAAAAACGCCGACGAGAACGTCGACGCGGCATCGTTTAGCGCCGGTATTGTGCTTCCGCGCGGCACCATTCTCAGAGGTGGAGCGTGGGTACTTGGAGAAGGTCGGGCACTTCATGTATTGGCCGCTGATGAAGATCTGTTGGAGGTGAGTGTCAGCGGTGACGACAATCCCCAATTGGCGCTGCTCAAGGCGGCCTATCATTTGGGCAACCGCCATGTTGCCCTGCAGGTTGCGCCAACCCTGCTCAAGCTCGAATATGATTATGTGCTGGCGGATATGTTGGTTGCCATGGGCCTCAAGGTCCAGCGACGCTTTGGCCCTTTCGAGCCAGAGTGGGGCGCTTATGCTGCGGGGCATCACCATTAGCATTAGCGATTCCGGAAGTATCGTTTCGGCTAACGAGCCGCCACTGCAGGGGCCGACAGCCAGTCAGCTGGCCGCGCTCTTGCAACTGGCCTCACCCGCCTTGCCGATTGGCGCTTTTAGCTACTCGCAAGGTCTAGAGGCGGCGGTGAACGCCAAAGTAGTGGTCAATGAAACCAGTGCAGGCGCCTGGATACGCAGCCAATTTGAACAAAGCTTCCTGCCGCGTGAACTGTATAGTCTGCAAGCGGCTTTTCAAGAAATCGAACGAATCTCAGGGCAAACCTGGCCCTCAGACTTGTCCGCGCTTGGCGAGATTGATCTTAGCTTTGTAGCGAGTCGGGACAGCGCCGAGGGGCGTCTGGAAACTCGCCAATTGGGCGCGTCGCTTTGCCGTTGGCTGAATAGCGTGGCTCCCGATCACCCCATTGGGCGAATTTTTGCGACTCTGCGCGAGTTGCAAGACGGCAATGTCTCCTCGCCCTGTGCTTTTGCGGGGGTGGGATTGAGCCAAGGCCTCACAATGGAAATGACCCGTTTTGCCTGGGCCTTTAGCTGGCTAGAGAATCAGGTCCAGGCGGCCGTCAAGTTAGTGCCTTTAGGGCAGAGTAGTGGCCAACGGCTGCTCCTTTCACTGCGGCCCTTGAGTGGCCTTGCGCCACCCACGGAGCCCTGGACCTGCGCGCCGATGGCCTCGCTGTTGATGATGCGACATGAGCGGCAATATAGTCGCTTGTTCCGCTCTTGAGCTGATGGGCTCCCGCAGATATCTTAGATAGAATAACTCGCTAGAGGAAAGAAATGTCGACCAAAACATTACGCACTAAAAAATTGCCTGCGCTACGCGTGGGCATTGGCGGCCCGGTGGGGTCGGGCAAGACGACGCTGACTGAAATGTTGTGCAAGGCGATGCGCGAGCGCTACGACTTAGTGGTCGTCACCAATGATATTTACACCAAAGAAGACCAGCGACTGTTGACCGTGGCAGGCGCTTTGGCACCTGAGCGCATCATGGGCGTCGAGACCGGCGGTTGTCCGCATACCGCAATTCGCGAAGATGCCTCCATCAATCTAGATGCCGTCGATCAAATGTTGGGCAAGTTTCCAGAAGCCGACATTGTCTTCATTGAGTCGGGTGGAGACAACCTGGCCGCTACCTTTTCGCCAGAGCTCTCCGATTTGACGATCTATGTCATTGACGTCGCCGGCGGCGAAAAAATTCCTCGTAAGGGTGGACCAGGGATTACCCGTTCTGATTTGTTGCTGATCAATAAGATTGATCTGGCACCCCATGTTGGTGCCAATCTCGAGATCATGAAAGTCGACGCAAAAAACCAACGGGGTGATCGTCCTTTCGTGATGACCAACCTCAAAAACCAGGAAGGCTTGGTGACGGTGATTGAATATATCCGGGAAAAAGGACTGTTTGAAGACGTGAAATCCAAGCCCTGGGCGACGGCTTAGGGGAATCTCTGGCGAAAATGTACAATCGCGGCTTCGAAATGAAACTGCCTTCGCGACTGTGGTGAAATAGGTAGACACAGCGGACTTAAAATCCGCCGCTTTCCTGAATAAGGGGCATACCGGTTCGATTCCGGTCAGTCGCACCATCTGATAAACTCGTCTTTGATCTTTTTCAAACAAGGAGCGCAGGTGATGAATCGTTTAACAATTGCGGGCCTAGTGGCCTGCTCGTTGTCTTTGTCGGCCTGCTTGCAGACCGCGCCCACGGTGGGCGATGCTGGGGCCAAGACAGCTGCAACCGGTGCTGCCGGAGGTTCTACCACCAACAACGCAAGCAGCAAGCTTGAAAAATGTGCTCAATCCTTAGGCACATTGGCGGTGGTTGAAGACCAAGGTGCAGTTTGGTATCAGTCGCTGCGGCAGTACAACCTGCAATCAACCGTGCCAGTATTGCGTATGCTGGTTCAGCAATCAAACTGTTTCGTGGTGGTCGAACGTGGCCGAGCCATGGGAAACATGATGCAGGAGCGTGCTCTTGCCAATTCTGGCGAAATGCGTGCCGGAAGCAATATGGGTAAGGGCCAGATGGCCGCTGCGGATTACACCATGAGCCCGACGATCACCTTTGCTCAGAAAGGCACCGGCGCAATGGGCGGAGCAATCGCAGGTAGGCTGGGCGGTTCGTTAGGCGGTATTCTTGCGGGCGGTGTGAAGTTTAGCGAGGCGAGCACGATGCTTTTGTTGGTCGACAATCGCTCAAGCGTGCAGTTGTCTGCTGCTGAAGGGAGCTCCAAAAATACCGACATCAACCTGTTCGGCGGGCTTTTCGGTGCGAGTGGCGCGGGAGGAATGGGCGGCTATACCAATACTCCTGAGGGCAAGTTAATTGTCGCGGCCTTTATGGACTCCTATAACCAGATGGTTGTCGCTCTACGTAGCTATAAGGCTCAAGAAGTGCAGGGGGGTTTGGGCACCGGTGGACAATTAGGGGTTCAAGGGGGCTCGACGCCTGCTTCACAGCCTGTATCAGCGCCTGCAGCAGGTGTCGCACCGGTTTCAGCGACGCCAGGAGCACCGGCTTCGGCAGCACCCACTTCTGCGGTTCCGGCAGCTCGACGTCCCGCTGCTGCACCCAAGAAACCAGCGCAATAGGGGATGTTGCTGTAGTCTAGAATCGAAAAAAGGTGGCAGCGATGTCACCTTTTTTTATCCTTAAAGCGACGCTAACCGTGGGGCGCAGCCTTCCTTACAAAAGCGTCTTCAGTCCTTTAGCGACGTTTCTCATCAAGCGTTCCTGTGCCGCCTCGCTGGGATGAATTCGGTCTGCTAGAAAAAACTTCAGATCGTCGGCGATGCCCTCTAAAAAAAACGGCACAAGCTCAGTTTTTTCCGACTGGGCGATCTTGGGGAACACGCTCGCGAACTTTTGAGCATAGGCTTTTCCAAAGTTCG
>JAYVKZ010000185.1:0-3424 GCA_043767985.1 Betaproteobacteria bacterium | reverse complement strand
CCGACCTGATCTTGCTGCGGTTGTTGCTTGCCATGGGCTTCATTTCGGCGGGTTGTTTCTCCTCGCCGCGCGGTCGTTTTAAGAAATGCTTCAAGTGTTAACCGTGACGAGTCCAAACTTAGTAAAAATCGATCAGTGTCTACGCTCGACTTGTGACGAAGGCCTATGCTTAGTATAGGTAGACGCGTGACTGGGGTCGCGATTGAAAACTAACCGAGGGCCGGGGATTAAATCCTTGGTGTTTCTTGTCATTCTTTGCCATATCGCTTATGGCGGTACGCGGGTGGCGATGTCTTTGGCGGGGTTGGAGTTGAAGGCTTCGCCTTTGGCGATTGGGATTATTCTTTCTTTTTACAATTTGCTGCCGATGTTTGTGTCGATCAGCTCGGGGCGCTTGATTGATCGCGTTGGGGTGGCGAAGCCTGTCGCCTATAGCGTGGTTTGTTTGGTGTTGGGGACGGCACTGCCGTTTGTGGCTTGGGACATTGGGGTGCTGTATCTGGCGGCGGTGCTGATTGGCATGGGTTTTATGACCCTGCATTTGTGCATTCAAAAGGCCGCTGGGGAAATTGGGGCTGAGCAGGGGGGCGATGTTCGGGCGACGAACTTTTCGCTGCTTGCGCTTGGGTTTTCGGTGAGCGGGTTTTTGGGTCCGATGATTGCTGGGTTCGCGATTGATCATATTGGTTATCGCGAAGCCTTTGGAGTGTTGGCGATTGGCCCTTTACTGGCTTATTTTGGGTTTCGACGGTTCATTTTTCCTGCGAGTTTGGGTGGCAAAGATGAGCCAGTGCAGGCAGGCCAGGCACCGAAGCGGGTCTTGGATTTAATTGCTTCGCCGGAGTTGATGCGTCTTTATATTGCGGTCGTGATTCTCTCGGCATCTTGGGACGTATTGCAGTTTCTCATCCCAATTTATGGCAAGAGCTTGGGCCTGTCGGCCTCGCAAATTGGTATTGTGCTGGGTGGCTTCGCAATAGGCTCGTTCGCGGTGCGGCTGGCCCTGCCTTGGCTGGTCAAACAATTTAGCGAGTGGCCCCTGATTCTCTTCTCTATTTGTACCTCGGTGCTGATCTATGCCTTGTTTCCTTTTTTTCCTAGTTTCAGCGCCATGATTGCGCTCTCGGTGTTGCTTGGTCTTGGATTGGGCTGTGCTCAGCCGATGGTGCTATCGGTGATTCATCGCTCTGCACCGGAGGGGCGCATTGGCGAGGCGGTGGGATTGCGTTTAACCATTATCGGTGCCAGTCAGGCGATTCTGCCAATCACGTTTGGGGCGTTTGGCGCGGCGATGGGGATGGCGCCTCTGTTCTGGGGAATGTCCCTGTTTGCCCTGGCCGGGGCTAGCTACGTCGCACGGGGCGCTGGCTACTTGAATTTTGGTAGTAAGGCCAACCAAGCCTCAAAGGATGATGATGGCCTCCTCTAATGGCGACGATCTCTCCCCGCCCCCACAGACTCCTGGCGAAATGTTTTGGGCCTTTTCTAATCTCGCCCTGCGGGGTTTTGGCGGGGTCCTGCCATGGGCGCAACGAGTCATTGTTGAGGAAAAGCGTTGGATGAACCGCGAGGATTTCCTCGAGGTATTGGCTTTTGCTCAACTGCTGCCTGGCCCCAATGTATGCAACTTAGCGCTGATGATCGGGGATCGATTTTTAGGATGGCGTGGGGCCTTGGCGTCCTTCGTAGGCATGTTCGTTTTTCCGACGATGATTGTGGCTTCTATGGCCCTGTTCTACGATCAATTTGCCCATCTTCCTCTGGTACGGGGCGCGTTGCAGGGCATGGCCTGTGCAGCGGCCGCTTTAATTATGTCGACCGGTATCAAACTTGGCCTCACCTATCGCGGGCGATGGTTGTGGCTCTTGCCTGCGCTGGCCGGATTTTTGGCGATTGGCGTGGCGCGCCGCCCGATGTTGGAGACGCTGTTGTGGTTGCTGCCCTTGTCGATTGGCGCGGCGTGGTGGCGGGTCGGAAAAACGGCTCGCCCATGACCCACCAAGCCGACCTGCTCGGCCTGATGAGCCATTTCGCCACGCTGTCGTTTTTGGCGATTAGTGGGGCGATCGCGATGACGCCAGACATGCACCGATTTCTAGTCGACGAAAAACATTGGATGACCCATACCCAGTTCTCGGACTCCATTGCGCTGGCTCAGGCGGCTCCGGGACCCAATATTTTGTTTGTGGCCTTGCTCGGATTTCAAGCGGCCAGTTGGCCTGGTGCGGCGGTCGCGCTTGGCTCGATGGTGATTCCCTCGAGTGTCCTGGTGTTTATCACCTGGCGATGGAAAAAAAGCCGTGAAGACACGCGCTTAGTGCAAGCCTTGAGGATGGGTCTGTCACCGATTGCGATTGGCCTCACGGTGTCAACTGGTGTGGTCCTGATTCAAACGGCCGCTGTGGCGGAAACGGGACTAGTGGTCGATTGGCGCCTCGCTAGCTTGATCTCGCTGGCACTGGCGACCTTACTGTTTTCGCTAAAGACCAAGCGCAACCCTTTATGGATGATCGGACTAGGTGCCGTGGTTGGCATGTTGATCACCCTGCTGTGAGTTGCGCCGATCATTCTAATAGTCGATGAAGCTAGGAGAAAAGCTGATGAATCCTGATTACAAATTCTGCCCGCGCTGCGCCACTGGGCTCGAGGTCCTTCCCTTAGGCGGTCGAGCTCGCACCGCCTGCACGGCCTGTGGCTTTACCCATTGGAACAATCCTTTGCCGGTGGTTGCGGCGATTATTGAATATCAGGGGCAGATTGTTCTCGCTCGAAACGCTGCTTGGCCGCCTAAAGTATTTGCCTTGATTACGGGTTTTCTTGAGGCCGGCGAAACGCCTGAGCAGGGCATCGCCCGAGAGGTAGAGGAAGAGACTTCGTTGGTCGCAACCCAGGTATCACTGGTTGGCGTGTATGAGTTCACCCGTAAAAATGAGTTGATCATCGCCTATCATGTGCAAGCAGAAGGCGAGATTAAATTGTCGGAGGAATTGGTCGACTATAAACTCGTCGCGCCCGCCGATCTACGCCCCTGGAAGATGGGTACAGGGCTGGCGCTCGCCGATTGGATGCGAGCGCGAAACCTGCCGTTTGAGTTTTTGGAGCGACCTTAGAAGTCTCGGCGACTGCTTAAACGACCTTCACCGACAGGTCGGGCAGGCCTTCTATCTTGCACAACATGGTGTCTCCCTTGACGACTGGGCCAACGTTCTCAGGCGTGCCTGAATAAATAATATCCCCCGCCTTGAGCTCAAAGGCGGCACTTAACTGAGCGATTTGCTCAGCCACGCTCCAAATCATTTGGTTGAGATTGGCACTTTGCTTGGTTGTGCCATTGACTTTGAGCCAAATCCCTGCTTTGCCAATATGTCCAATGCTGCTGACAGGATGGAGTGGGCCAATGGGTGCAGATTGGTCAAAGCTTTTG
>JAYVKZ010000184.1:0-11956 GCA_043767985.1 Betaproteobacteria bacterium | reverse complement strand
GGCTTGGACCTTAGGTGCTGCGTTTGCTCCGCGCTGGGTGACGTTGCCAACGGCACTCTTCATGTTGCCTTTGGCGACCTTTGTTGTCGCGAAACTCCTGCTGGGTCCTTTACTCTATTGGCGTCGAGTGCCTTGTTCTTTGGTCGATATTGCAGGTGCCTCTTTGGCCGGGATGGGTGTGTCGCACGGTATTGCGCGCGGGGTGATGGCGGGTTTGTTTGGGGGGGCGGCTCGGTTTGTTGTGACTGACAAAGGTGTTGGTTTGAATGACGATCTCGGGTCGGGGCGAGTGGCAGATTCGGCCGTAGATCGCAACAAGCAGGGTGCCTGGCATGACGTGCGCGAGGAGTTGCTGATGCTGTTAGCTCTCGTTAGCGCTGCTGTACTTTTGGCTTGGGAGGTGTCGCAGAGTGCTCTGGGCATTCGGTTTGAGACTTTCCTTTGGATCGCGGTGTTGTTCGTGCAGGCTTTGCCTTATTTGGCTGCTGTGGTTTGTCTTCGGCTCTCTCTTCGGCCTGCTCGGGCTGTAGTAACTCCTGTTTTAGGGTCTTGATGACTTACTAAGCTTAGGATGTTCGCACGCCGAGCAGTGCGGGGTAGGCAGCTCCGCGAATGTCCTCCGGGGCGAGCAAGCTAACGTGTTCTAAGTAAGATCACGGCCGCCCCTCCCCCTTAATTTCGCTCCGCTGCCTACCCCGCACTACTCGGCTGAACCTGTGTGGTGCGGGTCGTATAAACGCCAGATAATTCAACTATCAAGGCTTTGGAAAGTGCAGGCCTTTTGCATCGGAAGGTGAAGGGTCGAACCCACACTTGCCACATTGACGCTCGACCGCTAGCGCATGCCAGCGAGTGGTTGCGCACCTACGAAAAATTCTGGAACAAGCGTCTCGACACCCTTGAGAAGTTGCTTCGCGCTACCCCCACTACACTGACCAAGCCGAAAGGAAATCGTTCATGACCCCACTCAGTATTCGCCTTCAAGACTTTGCGAAATTCGGCAAAGACAACTCGTTAACATTTCAACGCCGACTACCGGGACCGATTGAACGAGTTTGGGCTTACCTGACCGTGAGCAAGCTGCGGCAACAGTGGCTTGCCGCTGGCGAAATGGAGCTTGTCCAAGGGAGTGTGTTTGAACTTGTTTGGCGCAATGACGACCTTTCTGAATCCGCGAGTTAGCGCCCGGACGGATTTCCAGAGGTCTCGCGTGCCAACTGTTTACTCACTGAAGTTGAAATACCTCACAAACTTCGCTTCACCTGGCCGGACGTGGGCGACGTGACTATTTAACTTGAAGTGGATGGCGAAGAAGTGCTTTTGACACTCACCCACGTAGCACTCTCTGATCGTACGATGATGATGATGGTTGGCGCCGGCTGGCATTCACACTTAGATATTCTTGTCGCCAAAGTACAGGGCCTTCCGGCACCATCGTTATGGGCTTTTTGGAGTGCTCTCAAAAGCAAGTATGAGCAGATATTGCCCTCTTAACTTGGCGTCTCGCATCTCAAATCTATGCCTAAAACTTCAAGCGTTGCGGTAGCTCTACCGATTTTCCGGTTCTTGCGCTTAAGGCTAGGGCTTCTAGGGTTTGGGCGATGTCTAGGCTGGCTTGTTCGGCGCGCTGGATGGCCGTGTAGTCACGGGTGTTGATGACTTCGGCGAAGGCTTCTGCGCCGAAGCGAAAGCCGTTGCCGGTGGCGGCGGGGATGTCTTTAAAGGGGATGCCGAAGCCTGAGCCTTGGCGCAATCTTAGCTGGCTGGGTAACTGGGGGCTGGTGTGGTTGAGGTATTCGGTTTCGATGACACCACTCGTGCCGATGATGATGGCTCGGCGGTGGTTGGCGACATTCATGGCGCAGGAGAGCTGCGCGCTGCGCTGGCGGGTGAATTCTAGGGTGGCTTGCAGGCTGATGTCGACGCCGGCGTCGGCCCAGGTGGGGAGGGCGCTGACTCGGATGGGAGCTTCGCCCATGACTAGGCGGATCATGCTCATGGCATAGCTGCCTGCGTCGAGAAGGGCACCGCCGCCTTTTTCTGGATTGAGACGGATATTGCCTAGGGGTTGGGCGATGGTGAAGCCGAAGGCGGCTTGAATGCTGCGCACCTCGCCGATGGCGCCGGCCTGCAGCACATTGAGCAGGTCGCGGGTTTGCGGTTGGAACCAGTAGGGGTAGGCTTCGAGCAGCATGACGTTGTAAAGCTTGGCCGCAGCAAACATGGCTTTGGCTTGCGCTATCCCCAGGCAAAGCGGCTTTTCGCACAGCACATGCTTGCCATGTTCCGCGGCTTTGATGGCCCATTCGGCGTGCATGTCGTTGGGCAGGGGAATGTAAATGATGTCGAGCTTTGGGTCGTTCAGGAGCGCCTTGTAGTGACCGTAATACTTGGGAATTCCAAAGCTTTCCGCGAACGCTTTGGCGTTGTCTTCACTACGGCTTGCAATGGCAGCGACTTGTGCCGTCGGGCAGCCTTGGAGGGCTGCTGCAAACTGTCGGGCGATGTTGGCTGCGCCAAGAATGCCAATTTGAAGTGGTTTTACTCTCATGGTGCTGCCCTCTCAGTGCGACCTGGATGTTGACCTGAGTTTTGACAGGTCCGGTGGGTCTGTTTTAGCACAGCTAGCCTCCAAAACCCGCTGGGCGTTACAATATCGTTAATCCGATGGCAATGGCCCCGCCACTGTCACCCTATCAATCTATCTCAAATTCCTGGTTTTTCTCCATGGTGACCCCTGAAATGGTCCGTGACTATATCGCCCAAGGCCTGTCTTGCGAGCAAGTGCAAGTGGAGGGTGATGGTCGCCATTTTGATGCGGTGATTGTCTCGGCGGCATTTGAGGGCAAGCGCTTGGTGGCGCGTCATCAGTTGGTGTATCAGGCGCTGGGTGATCGGATGCGCGAGGAAATTCACGCGCTTTCCATGAAAACCTTGACGCCGGTTGAGCATGCGGCCAATCCTGTGACTGCACAGCCCCAGCATCATCATTGATGCTCTAAGCAACGACCAAGCGACGCCCTTGAAGCTCGCATGTTTCTAAAGCGCCCCGCGCTTCTCCAGCTTCTTAAAAACCTACCCCCAAAAAAAAGTACTGTTCTGACATGGATAAGCTCAAGATCGAGGGTGGTGCCCGCCTTATTGGCGAGGTGACCATTTCCGGTGCCAAGAATGCGGCCTTGCCGATTCTTTGTGCGGGTCTATTGACGCCAGAGCCTTTTATTGTGAGTAACGTCCCGCTACTCCAAGACGTGAATACGACCCTTAGTTTGTTACGCCGCATGGGCGCGCGGGCCGATCTTGAGGGCCATACGGTGGCGATTGACGCGTCGCTGGTCAATCAAACCGAGGCGCCCTACGATTTGGTGAGAACCATGCGTGCCTCAATCTTGGTGCTTGGCCCCTTGCTCGCTCGCTTTGGCGAGGCCAAAGTATCTTTGCCTGGGGGCTGCGCCATTGGTTCACGACCTGTGGATCAGCATATCAAGGGCTTACGAGTCATGGGTGCCGACATTGTCATTGAGCATGGCTATGTTCATGCCAAAGCGCGGCGCTTGAAGGGCGCGCGCATCGTGACCGATATGGTGACGGTGACAGGTACCGAGAATTTGATGATGGCCGCCGCCTTAGCAGAGGGCGAAACCCTCATCGAGAACGCCGCCCGCGAGCCCGAAGTGGTGGACCTCGCTCATGCCTTGATCGCCATGGGAGCAAAAATTTCTGGTGCAGGGACGGATCGAATTTTGATTCAGGGCGTGAGTAAGTTGCACAGCGCGAAGCACCGGGTCATGGCCGACCGTATTGAGGCGGGCACGTTTTTGTGTGCAGTGGCCGCCGTCGGTGGCGACGTGACCTTGCGCGCTGCGGAGCCTCACTCGATGGATGCGACTTTGGATAAGCTACGCGAGTCGGGGGCTCAACTTGAGGTGGGTGAGGATTGGATCCGAGTGCGCTTTGAGCGGTCTGGGTTGAACCGCCCTAAAGCAGTCAATATTCGTACTGCTCCGTACCCTGGTTTTGCCACCGATATGCAGGCTCAGTTCATGGCTGTGAATGCCGTTTCAGAAGGGACGAGCCTGGTGACCGAGACGATCTTCGAGAACCGGTTTATGCACGTGCAGGAGCTTCAGCGCCTGGGTGCGGACATTACGATTGAGGGCCACACCTCGGTCGTACGGGGTACGGCCCGATTATCCGGCGCAGACGTCATGGCGACGGACCTTCGGGCCTCGGCCAGCCTAGTGATCGCGGGCTTGGTGGCCGACGGCACCACCATCATTGATCGCATCTATCATCTTGATCGTGGTTACGAGAAGATGGAAGTCAAGCTTGCTGCTCTGGGTGCCAACATTATGCGAATTTCATGATTACACTTGCTCTTTCCAAAGGTCGCATCCTTGATGATGCGGCACCGCTATTGGCTGCGGCCGGTGTGCACATCGCCGAGGCGGATCTTAATTCCCGTAAGCTGATTATGCCGACCAATCGGCCGGATTTACAGGTGATCTTGGTGCGTGCCAGTGATGTGCCGACCTATGTGCAGTACGGCGCCGCCGATCTAGGTGTGGCGGGTAAGGACATGTTGATTGAGCACGGCGGCGAGGGCCTCTATCAACCGGTAGATTTGGGCATCGGTCGCTGTCGTGTGAGCGTGGCGACGCGGCGTGGCTTTGACTATGCCTCGGCCGTCAAACCGGGCCAGCGGCTCAGAGTGGCTACCAAGTATGTTGAAGCGGCGCGCCAGCACTTTGCTAGCAAGGGCGTGCATGTCGATTTGATCAAGCTGTATGGCTCGATGGAGTTGGCACCACTGGTTGGTCTTGCCGATGCGATTGTCGATCTTGTGAGCACTGGGAGTACATTGAAGGCGAATGATTTGGTGGAGGTGGAAACCTTCATGGAAATCTCCTCGCGCTTGATTGTGAATCAGGCCTCGTTTAAAACGAAGGCGGCCCTGTTAAAGCCTCTGATTGCGGCCATGCGAGTCGCCGCTTTGGCAGGCATGGAGCGCGGTTAGACCCAAATGATCAACATCACCAAGCTCGAAACTACCCAGGCGGATTTCGCTGCTGCCCTGCAGGCCAAGTTGGCCTATGAAGAGCAGCATGATGCGGCCATCTCAACTACCGTCGAGGCGATTATTCAGGACGTGCGCCGGCGTGGGGATGCTGCCGTGCTGGAGTACACGCAGAAGTTTGATCGGCTTGCGTTGACTGATGCGAGACAGTTGGAACTCACTCAAGCTGAGCTACAGTCCGCACTTGTCGAAATCCCCGTTGAAGCTCGACGCGCCTTAGAGCAGGCAGCCGAGCGGGTGCGTCGCTACCATGAAAAGCAGAAGGCTACGTCTTGGGATTACACCGAGCCTGATGGCACTCGCTTAGGTCAAAAAATCACGCCGCTAGATCGTGTCGGGCTGTATGTGCCTGGAGGCAAAGCGGCCTATCCCTCATCGGTGTTGATGAATGCCATTCCAGCCAAGGTAGCTGGGGTGGGTGAGCTCATCATGGTGGTGCCCACACCGGACGGTGTTCGCAACCCCTGGGTGCTGGCAGCGGCCGCCATTGCTGGTGTGGATCGCGTCTTTACTCTGGGTGGCGCCCAGGCCGTGGCAGCGCTCGCTTATGGTACTGCGACCATTCCTGCCGTTGATAAAGTGACGGGGCCGGGCAATGCTTATGTTGCTGAGGCCAAGCGACGCGTGTTTGGCAAGGTGGGGATCGATATGATCGCTGGCCCGAGTGAAATACTCGTGATTGCTGACGGTACCACCCCGGCGGAATGGGTAGCGATGGATTTATTCTCGCAAGCTGAGCATGATGAGATGGCGCAGTCCATTTTGTTGTGCCCGGACGCTGCATATATTGAGGCAGTGCATCAGGCCATGAACCGCATGTTGGCTGCGATGCCTCGTCAAGCTGTGATTCGCCAATCTTTGGAGGATCGCGGTGTCTTGGTGCGTACACGTAGCATGGAAGAGTCTTGTGAGATTGCCAATAACATTGCCGCCGAGCATGTCGAGATCTGTGCTCAGGAGCCGCAGCGCTGGGCCGAGCTCGTTCGCCATGCCGGAGCCTTATTTCTGGGCGCTTATAGTTCTGAGAGCTTGGGCGACTATTGCGCGGGCCCGAATCATGTTTTACCGACCATGCGCAGCGCTCGCTTTTCTTCGCCGCTGGGGGTTTACGATTTCCAGAAGCGCACCAGTATCATCGAGGTGTCGAAGGCTGCCGCGCAAACCTTAGGGCCGATTGCCGCAACCTTGGCCTACGGTGAGGGCTTGCAAGCGCATGCGAGAAGCGCAGAATTACGTTTACAAGTTAATCTTTCTGAGTAAAGCGATGAACGCCCGCGATATCAAAACCTCTGCCGCTAGTGTTGTGATCCGTCCTGAGATTGCTGAGATGCATGCCTATCCTGTCACGGATGCGACCGGTTTTGTCAAGCTCGACACGATGGAAAATCCGTATCGCATGTCGCCAGCCTTGCGCGAGGCTTTGGGCAAACGCTTGGCGGAAGTAGAGATTAATCGTTATCCGGTGCCTAGTTACACGCGGTTGAAGGCGCTCATTCAAGACAAGCTGGGTATTCCCGCGGGTTTCGATGTGGTGGTGGGCAATGGCTCGGACGAGCTCATCACTATGCTCACCAGCATTGTGGCCAAGCCTGGGGCCTGCATTGTCGCGCCTGCGCCGTCCTTCGTGATGTATGCCTTAGCGGCCAGAATCGCCGGTGTGAAATTCGTACCCGTCGATTTGAATGCAGATTTCACATTGAATCTGCCTGCGATGCTGGCGACAATTGAGCGTGAACAACCGGCGCTGACCCATGTGTGTTTTCCGAACAATCCGACCGGCAATGCCTTTGTCGTGGAGGATATCGAAGCGATTCTTGCCGCCGCGCCTGGTTTAGTGGTGATTGATGAGGCCTATCAGCCCTTTGCTTTGGACACCTGGATGCCGCGCCTGGCTGAGTACCCTAATTTGGTGGTGATGCGCACGGTCTCGAAATTAGGCCTTGCCGGGATTCGTCTGGGTTATGCCAGCGGGGCCAAGCCCTGGACCGGTTCGCTTGAGAAAGTGCGACCGCCCTATAACCTTGGGGTGCTCCATGAGGCGGCGGCTGAGTTTGCACTCGAGCATTATGAGGTTTTGGCAGAGCAGGCGCGCTTGCTACGAGAAGCGCGCGCGACGCTGTCAGCGGGCCTTGCAAAGATTCCGGGTGTGGAGCAGTTCCCCTCGCGTGCTAACTTTATCTTGGTGCGGGTAGCTGACGGCGCCAAGGCCATTGCCGGGCTGAAGGCTCGAAAAATCATGGTGAAAGATGTTGGCAAGCAACACCCTTTACTGGCGAATTGTTTGAGAATTTCGGTGAGCACCCCAGAAGAAAATGCGCTCCTGTTGTCTGCTTTAGCGGCTTCAATTTAAACTTCTACCCGAGAGCCGCATAACTTGCCTCTTTTTGATGTAACGGAACTGACTGCACTTATGACTCAAGCTCCCCGCCGCGCCGAAGTGTCGCGAAATACCGCCGAGACGCAAATTCGTGTTGCGATTAATCTCGATGGCACTGGCCTGCAAAAGCTTAATACGGGCGTGCCCTTTCTCGATCATATGCTGGATCAAATTGCTCGGCACGGCATGGTCGATCTTGAGGTGGAGGCCAAGGGCGATTTACATATCGATGCGCACCATACGGTGGAGGACATTGGTATCACTCTCGGGCAGGCGCTTTCCAAGGCGATTGGCGACAAAAAAGGTATTCGGCGCTACGGACACGCTTATGTGCCTCTTGATGAAGCCTTAACCCGTGTGGTGATCGATTTTTCCGGTCGACCGGGACTAGAGTTTCATGTGCCTTTCAAGCGCTCGATGATTGGCGCGTTTGATGTGGACCTGACGCATGAGTTTTTCCAGGGCTTGGTCAATCATGCCTTGATGACCCTACATATCGACAACTTACGCGGTGAAAACGCGCATCATCAGTGCGAAACGGTCTTTAAGGCCTTCGCGCGCGCTTTGCGCATGGCGGTGGAGTGGGATGAGCGCAGTGGCGGGCGCATTCCGTCGACCAAAGAAGCGCTGTAATCCATGTGGCTTGCTGGCGCGTTAGTTGCGAAAGTAAGTAGCAATCTCGCCGACAAATTGTTATCCAAAAGCGATATTTTGTAAGATGGTTCGATGAGTTCTCTCGTGGTGGTCGATTACGGCATGGGCAATGTTCGCTCGGTCGCTAAGGCGTTCGAGCATGTGTCCCCCAAGACTAAAGTGCAAATCTCGGGCGATCCGCAAACCATAAAGTCGGCTGATCGGATCGTGTTTCCGGGCCAAGGGGCCATGCCAGATTGCATGGCCTATCTTAAACAGTCTGGCCTAGAGGATGTGGTTCGCCAAGTGAGTGAGACCAAGCCTCTATTTGGCGTGTGCGTAGGCGAACAGATGCTTTTTGACTGGAGCGCCGAAGGCTCCACCCCTGGCTTGGGCATTTTAGCGGGTAAGGTACTTAAATTTCCGGATGCATTGCCCATGATCTCGGATTCGGCTGGGGCCGCCCAGACGGCGCGACTCAAAGTGCCTCATATGGGCTGGAACAAGGTTTTCCAACAACCTGCCATGACCGGCAAAGCTCACCCTCTTTGGGCCGGTGTCGCTGATGGCAGCTATTTTTACTTCGTGCACAGTTACTATGTGGAGCCTAGCGCTCAAGAATTGACCGTTGGGCAGACCGATTACGGATTCCGCTTTACCTGCGCCGTGGCAAGAGATAACATCTTTGCTACGCAATTTCATCCCGAAAAAAGCGCCGCTGACGGACTTAAGCTCTACGCTAACTTTCTCGACTGGACTCCATAGTCTCTATTTTGTCGTTTTGACCGTCGCCCATTTACTCAATCCTCTAGCTCTCTCAGGCCACTCCCCATGTTGTTGATCCCCGCCATCGACCTTAAAGACGGTCGTTGCGTGCGCCTTCGTCAAGGCGATATGCAAGATGCCACGATTTTTTCTGAAGACCCCGCCGCCATGGCCAAGCGTTGGCTTGACCTAGGCGCAAGGCGGCTTCATCTGGTCGACTTGAACGGCGCAATGGCCGGCAAGCCGAAAAATGAACTCGCGATTCGCAGTATCTTAAAGGCGATCAACGGCGCGATTCCGGTCCAGTTGGGTGGTGGCATTCGCGATCTGGACACGATCGAGCGCTATTTGGATGCGGGCTTAAGCTACGTCATCATCGGCACGGCCGCCGTTAAAAACCCTGGGTTCTTGCATGATGCCTGCGGCGCCTTTCCCGGCAATGTCATCGTTGGCTTGGACGCGAAAGACGGCAAAGTGGCCACGGATGGCTGGAGCAAACTGACGGGCCATGACGTATTGGATCTCGGCAAAAAATTCGAAGACTACGGTGTCGAAGCCATTATCTATACCGATATTGGCCGCGACGGCATGTTGAGCGGGATCAATATCGAAGCGACGGTGCGTTTGGCTCAGGGCTTAACAGTACCCGTCATTGCCTCGGGGGGTGCAGGTAGTCTTGACGATATCAAGGCTTTGTGCGACGTAGAGCATGAAGGCATTGATGGTGTGATCTTAGGGCGCGCCCTGTATGAAGGGCAGCTTGATTTCACCAAAGCCCAAGAGATGTCTGACGAGCTTGGCAACCCTGAATAGGCCTTTGAAGTGTTAACCAAACGAGTCATTCCCTGCCTGGATGTCACGGCAGGGCGGGTCGTCAAAGGCGTCAACTTCCTGGCCTTGCGTGATGCCGGCGATCCGGTGGAAATCGCTCGCCGTTATGACGAGCAGGGCGCGGATGAGCTGACTTTTCTGGACATCACGGCCAGTAGCGATGCGCGCGACATCATTTTGCATGTCATTGAAGCCGTCGCTAATCAGGTGTTTATTCCTTTAACGGTGGGTGGCGGTGTCCGGGTCGTTGCGGATGTTCAGCGTCTACTGAACGCGGGCGCGGACAAAGTTTCGATTAACACTGCCGGTATCCAAAATCCTCAGCTAATTTTCGATGCGAGCGCTCGCTACGGTTCTCAAGCGATTGTTTGCGCGATTGATGCTAAGCAAACCTCGCCGGGTCGCTGGGAAGTGTTCACCCATGGCGGTCGCAAAAATACCGGTCTGGATGCTGTGGAGTGGGCGAAAACGGTTGCCAAGTTGGGTGCAGGTGAAATACTTTTGACCAGTATGGACCGTGATGGCACCAAGATGGGCTTTGATTTAGAAATTACCCGTGCAGTGTCCGACGCGGTCTCGATTCCTGTGATCGCTTCTGGAGGTGTGGGCAATGTCCAGCACCTAGCTGAAGGTGTAACCCTGGGGCATGCTGATGCGGTATTAGCCGCCAGCATCTTTCATTTTGGTGAAGCCACCGTCGCCCAAGCCAAGCAAGTGATGCGAGATTACGGCGTCGCCGTGCGACTATGAATTGGCTTGACGCGGTAAAGTGGGACGAAAAAGGCTTGGTCACCGCCATCGCCCAAGATTCTATAAGTGGGCGCATACTTATGGTTGCCTGGATGAATCGTGAGGCTTTGACGGAAACCGCTCAAACTCAGCGTGCAGTCTACTGGTCGCGTTCGCGTGCCAAGTTGTGGCGCAAAGGTGAAGAGTCTGGCCATGTTCAAAAAGTCAGTGAGCTGCGCTTGGATTGTGATGGCGATGTTGTGTTACTTCAAGTAGATCACGGGGATCTTGCTCACGGTGGGGGCATTGCTTGCCACACTGGGCGTGAGTCATGCTTTTATAGTCGGTTCGAGGACGGGCAGTGGAAAGTCGTTGAGCCGGTCTTGAAAGATCCTGAACTGATCTATAAGTAAGGCCTAATGACCATGAGCGAAGATTCTGCGAAAACTAGCACTGTGGATGTTTTGGCCCGATTGGCCGACGTTGTCGAGTCTCGGCGCGGCGCGGACCCCGAGAAATCCTATGTGGCCCGCCTGCTGAGCAAGGGCCCCGACTCCTTTTTGAAAAAAATTGGTGAAGAGGCGACCGAAACCGTGATGGCTGGGAAAGACGGCGACCCGGTCAAAATCATTAATGAAACCGCCGATTTATGGTTTCATTGCTTGATCATGTTGGCCCACTACGGGCTGCGCCCTGAGCAGGTATTGAGCGAGTTGGCTCGGCGTGAAGGATTGTCGGGCTTGGATGAAAAAGCCTCCCGCAAAGCGGCTGAGCGTGAGGCCAAAGGACTTTAATGAGCAACTATACGAAACCTGATTGCCTGTTCTGCAAAATCAACGCCGGAACGATTCCGAGCCGGAAGGTTTACGAGGACGAGGATTTTCTGGCATTTCATGACATTAAGCCTGCGGCTCCGGTGCATTTCCTCATGATCCCTAAGGTTCATGTGGACAATCTTTATGACGCCGATTTAAGGCATCAGGCGGTACTCGGTAAAATGTTGGGCATGGCGGGTCAGCTTGCCAAGCAGGAAGGTTGCCACAACGGCTTTCGCGCGGTCATCAACAATGGGGTGGTTGGTCGCCAAGAGGTGTATCATTTACACATACATGTGACGGGCGGCGACACGCCCTTAAGTTCACGCCAGGGCGGCTAATAAGCGCTCTTTTTTGGAGAATATGATGGGTTCACTAAGCATTTGGCATTGGTTAATTGTGCTGGTCATCGTCATGATGGTGTTTGGCACGAAGAAACTTCGTAACATGGGGCAAGACCTCGGCGGGGCCGTTAAGGGTTTTAAAGACGGTATTAAAGAAGGCTCCGCAGAAGCAGGCGATAAGGCGACCGACACCGCGAGCGCTGCGGCTAAAACCATTGACGTGCAGGCTAAAGAGAAGGTCTGAGAGGCGACTCTTAGGAGTCGCACCCAACAGGTTTCTCTGCTTCTCGTTAGCTTTTCTGGTGCCAAGCCTTTTGGCGTTCACTGTCGTGAGCGTCGCCTAGCCCAAGTCTTGCGGACGTGGGCCTCGGCTCTCCGAGCCTCC
>JAYVKZ010000183.1:0-9036 GCA_043767985.1 Betaproteobacteria bacterium | reverse complement strand
GCGACCTGCGACGTGGTAATGCAAGAGTTTCAAATCGGCATAGCCGCGAACCCAATCATTGCGCGCAAGTTAGGTGTTATCTACGACGCGCTCTTTGCTGGTCTCACAATACTGTCAACAGATCAATCCATTTGGCTGCGTGCCGCAAGCATTCGCGCCAATCTCAAAGTTCGTGGTTTGCCTATCGGCCCGTATGACCTGCTTATTGCCGCCCTCGCCTGCCAACACAACCTAACCTTAGTGACTAACTACAAGCAAGAGTTTGAACACGTCCAAGGCCTTCAAATTGAGGACTGGTCGTCGCTTTAGAGGCAATCGCAAAACCTTATTGCATGCAACAACTTGAAACTTAAATAGTTTAGGCTTAAACTATTTAGCATGAACATATTATGCTTAGGCGGCGGCCCAGCGGGCCTGTATTTCGGCTTGCTCATGAAAAAACGGCGCCCTGCCCATCGGGTGGTGATCGTCGAGCGCAATCGGCCCTTTGATACCTTCGGTTGGGGCGTGGTGTTCTCCGACGCCACCATGACCAACCTGCAAAAAGCCGACCCCACTACAGCCGAGGAAATCCTGGGCGCCTTCAATCATTGGGACGATATCGCCGTGCATTTCAAAGGCGAGAGCATGATCTCCAGTGGTCATGGGTTTTGCGGCATTGGGCGTAAGCGCCTGCTCAATATCTTGCAAAGTCGCTGTCTCGAACTAGGCGTTGAACTGGTCTTCGAAACTGATGTCTCGGATGATCGTGCGCTCGCAGCGCAGTATCAAGCCGATATCGTCCTGGCTTGCGACGGCCTTAACTCTCGAGTCCGTAAGCGTTACGAAGCCACCTTCGAGCCGGATATTGACGAGCGCAATTGCCGCTTTGTGTGGTTAGGCACCAAGCAACTGTTCGACGCCTTTACTTTCGCGGTCGTAGAAACCGAGCACGGCTGGTTTCAAGCTCATGCCTATCAATTTGATGGCGATACCTCAACCTTCATTGTGGAAACACCCGACGAGGTGTGGCGTGCCGCAGGCTTGGACACGATGAGCCAAGAAGATGGCATCGCCTATTGCGAGAAGTTATTCGCGCCTTGGCTCGGTGGCCACCCACTCATGAGTAACGCCTCACACATTCGAGGCTCCGCCATTTGGATTCGCTTTCCGCGCGTCATTTGCAAGCGCTGGGTACACTGGCCCGAGCCCAGTGGTGGCAAGATCGCCCCGATTGTTTTAATGGGCGATGCCGCTCACACGGCGCACTTCTCCATCGGCTCAGGAACCAAATTAGCGCTTGAAGATGCGATTGATCTGGCGGATCGCTTCGACGACATTGGCCATGAGTCACTTCACCTCCCCGAGGTTTTAGCTGGCTATGAAAGTGCTCGAGCCGTCGAGGTCTTAAAGATTCAAAATGCCGCGCGCAATTCCACTGAATGGTTTGAAAGCGTGCAGCGTTATGCAAGCCTGCCGCCACAGCAGTTCGCCTATTCACTGCTCACCCGAAGCCAACGTATTTCACACGAAAACCTGCGTGTGCGCGATCAACGCTTTGTGGAAAACTACGAGCGTTGGCTGGCGAATTTAGAATCGGTTGAGCCGAATCGCATGGCGGGTCAGTCCGACCATCCTGCCCAACTCAGCGCACGCAACCAGGCCGCGGCACGCGTCGCGGCAACCATTGCGCCCACGGTGCCGCCGATGTTCTTACCTCTCAAGGCCAGAGACTTGGTGCTCAAGAATCGCATCATGGTCTCGCCTATGGCCACCTATTCCGCGAAGGATGGGATCCCCGGCGACTTTCATTTAGTCCACTTGGGCAGTCGTGCGATGGGCGGGGCCGCGATTATTTTTACTGAGATGACCTGCACCTCACCCGAGGCCCGCATCACACCAGGATGCCCCGGTCTTTGGAATGATGCACAGGCCCAGGCCTGGGCGCGCATTGTCGATTTCGTTCATACCAATAGCGAAACCAAGATCGCGCTTCAATTAGGGCATGCTGGCCGCAAGGGTTCAACACGCTTAGCCTGGGAGGGCATCGACTTACCTCTGCGCCCTCTCGATGGTGAGAACTGGAGCCTCGTCTCTGCTTCCGGCGTTCCCTATATCGAAGGCGTGAGCCATGATCCACGAGAGCTAAATCGCGCGCAGATGATTCAAATCAAACAAGACTTTATCGACGCCGCACAACGCGGCCTCAAAGCTGGCTTTGATTGGCTTGAATTGCATTGCGCTCATGGCTACCTACTTTCCTCCTTCATCTCGCCACTCACTAACTTTAGACAAGATGAATACGGCGGCTCTCTAGAAAATCGCCTCCGGTTTCCCTTGGAAGTTTTCCGGGCGCTAAGGGCCTTGTGGCCGCAGGATAAACCGATGTCTGTGCGCATCTCCGCTCATGATTGGGTGGAGGGCGGCATCACCGCCGATGACGCCATTGACATCGCCAAGGCCTTCAAAGCCGAGGGGGTGGACTTTATCGATTGCTCCTCAGGCCAAGTCGACAAACGTGAAAAGCCGGTCTACGGTCGCATGTTCCAAACCCCTTTTTCGGATCGTATCCGTAACGAGGCCGGGATTCGTACTATTGCCGTCGGCGCCATCACCGAGGCCGATCATGTCAACAGCATTATTGCCGCCGGGCGCGCCGATCTTTGCGCCATTGCCCGCCCCCACCTGGCCAACCCCGCCTGGAGCCTGAATGAAGCGGCCAAGATTGGTTACAAAGAAATGTCTTGGCCTAAGCAATACATCAGTGCCAAGCGTCAAGCTGAAACGCTGTATGAACGTGCGCAGAGCACGAAACCATAACAGCACCGCCATGCAATCGCCACCTCTCCAATGAAAGCTCAATTATCGAACCCATTGAAAGATCACGGTAGCCTGCGCCTGTGGTTGCGTCTACTCTCCAGCACGCATTTGATCGAACAAGAAATTCGCTCGCGCCTGCGCCAAGAGTTTGACAGCACGCTGCCACGCTTCGACCTCCTCTCTCAACTCGAGCGCCAGCCAAAAGGCTTACGAATGGGTGAACTTAGCAAACGCATGCTCGTCACCAGTGGCAACGTCACCGCAATTGTCGATCAACTAGAGAGCGAAGCCCTGGTCACCCGCCTGCCCTGTGAAGTAGATCGCCGTGCCTTTCGTATCGTATTTACCGATAAGGGTCGTAAAGCCTTCCTGCTCATGGCGAAGGCCCACGAGTCCTGGGTGGAAGAACTGTTTGCCGGTTTGAAACTCACCGAGAAACGCGAGTTGCATGAGTTACTCGGGCAACTCAAGACCCACGCTTTAAAGCAGCATAGCTTGGAAGAATCTGAGCATTTTGCAAAAACACGCCACACCCCACAACAACATTCCCAACTCGTCTCAAGGAGGGCTGCATGACCCAACACCTACCTGGCCAAAGCCACCAACTGCCACGCGGCCGCAAACCACTGGCAGGATACCGAGCCGAGCATTTTCTATATACAGTCGAGGCAGGTGTGGCGACCGTCATGCTGAATCGCCCCGAGCGCAAAAACCCGCTCTCCTTCGAATCCTACGCCGAGCTGCGCGACTTGTTTCGCGCCATGCAACATGCCGACGACATTCACGCCATTGTGCTTTGTGGCTCGGCCGGTAACTTTTGCTCCGGCGGCGATGTGCATGAAATCATTGGCCCACTGACCAAGCTGGACATGCCGGGTTTGCTCGCATTCACCCGTATGACGGGCGACGTGGTCAAGGCCATGCGTGCCTGCCCTCAGCCGATCATCGCCGCGATTGACGGGGTGTGCGCCGGTGCTGGCGCCATGCTTGCACTGGCCAGTGACATTCGTTTTGGTACCGTCAAAAGCCAAGTGCTTTTCCTCTTCTCAAGAGTCGGCCTAGCGGGTTGTGACATGGGCGCCTGCGCACTGCTGCCCAGAGTCATCGGCCAAGGCCGCGCCGCCGATCTGCTGTATACCGGGCGCGGCATGAAGGGCGAAGAGGCCGAGCGCTGGGGTTTTTACAATCGGCTGATCGAACCCGAGGCTGTCGTGGCAGAGGCTCAAGCCTATGCCGCACAACTCGTTGCCGGCCCGACCTTCGGTAATGCCATGACCAAGAACATGTTGCAACAAGAGTGGAACATGGGGATCGATCAAGCCATTGAAGCCGAAGCACAGGCCCAAGCCATTTGCATGGTGACCAATGACTTCCACCGCGCCTATCACGCCTTTGCCGCCAAACAAAAACCAGTGTTTGAAGGCAACTAAATGAATGCGCCAAGCTCCTCGTCGACAACGGCACCTTCAGCGCTGCGATCAGACGCCCCCGCATCGATATCATCGCCACTCCCAGGCCACCCAAGCTATCTGGACTGGCCTTTCTTTGAGGAACAGCATCGCACGCTCAAGAGCACTCTCGATGCCTGGTGCGCACAGTCCTTTACGCCGCCAGGCGCCAAGGGCACATTCAACTCAGCCCATCCAGAAGATCGAGCGTCGGTCGATGCTCATTGCCAAGCACTCGTCAAGAATCTCGGCACGGGAGGCTGGTTGAGCTATGCCGTTGCCGGTCTACGTCATGGCGGCAAAAGCGATGCACTAGATTCGAGAAGCCTATGCTTGCTGAGGGAAACCTTAGGCTTTCATGAAGGCCTTGCCGATTTCGCCTTCGCCATGCAAGGCCTAGGTTCCGGCGCGATCAGCCTGTTTGGCACGGAAGAGCAAAAGGCAAGCTACCTGCCTCATGTTGCTATAGGCTCCAAGATAGCGGCCTTCGCACTGTCCGAACCGGACGCTGGCTCCGACGTTGCAGGTATGCAATGCCAGGCGAACGACATGGGTGATCATGTCTTACTTAACGGCGAAAAAACCTGGATCTCCAATGGTGGTATCGCTGACTTTTACATCGTTTTTGCACGAGACTGCGAATCACACAGTCACCCGATGCAACGCGGCACCAAGGGCATTTCTGCCTACATTGTCGATGCCCATTCAGCGGGTCTCGAGATTGCTGAACGTATCGACGTCGTCGCCCCGCACCCTCTGGCTTTACTGCGCTTTACGAACTGCTGTGTGAACATCAAGCAACGCATTGGCGAAGCGGGTCAAGGCTTCAAAGTGGCGATGGCAACCCTCGACGTGTTCCGCACCTCCGTGGCGGCTGCCTCACTGGGTTTTGCGCGTCGCGCCCTGCATGAGGCCATCGCCTATTCCAAGCATCGCGCCATGTTCAATGGTCACCTCTCAGACTTTCAACTCACCCAGGCCAAGCTCGCGCACATGGCCACCCAAGTGGATGCCGCTGCCCTCCTCACCTACCGAGCCGCCTGGATGCGCGACACCGGTAAAAGTACCACCAAGGAGGCGGCTATGGCGAAGATGACCGCGACCGAATCGGCGCAATGGATCATCGACCAAGCGGTGCAAATCTTTGGCGGCCTAGGCGTGCGCCATGGCACCCTGGTGGAGAGCTTGTATCGAGAAATTCGAGCCCTAAGAATTTATGAGGGGGCCACCGAAGTGCAACAACTCATTATCGCTCGCGAACTACTGAAGTGAGGTTTCACCATGCATGCCGCTCCTCATCTCTCCGCTCATCTTGATCGGTTTTGCGCTGAGCATCTTCCGAAAACCGAGCATCAACCCGTCTTTCTTTTCAACCTGCCCGAAATTCAATACCCCGAACAGCTCAATTGCGCAGAGGAGCTCTTAAGCAATGTCGATTCTCAAGGCCACGCGATCGATAAGGCGGACCGCGTTGCCATTTACTTTGATGGGCCAACGCACGATGCCGAGCCTACCATTTTGCACTGGACCTACGCCGAACTCGAAGATCAGGTCAATCGCATCGCAAACGTCCTGACCAAGGCCGGACTCCTGCCCGGCAATCGGGTCTTGCTGCGCGGCCTCAACGGCCCCTTGATGGCCGCCGCGCTGCTGGCCGTCATGAAAACAGGGCTGGTCGCCGTGCCCACCATGCCGATGTTGCGCGCTAAAGAGCTGAAGCAGATCATCGGTAAAGCTCAGGTGAGTTTCGCATTATGCGAGGACAGCTTGATGAGCGAGCTGGCACACAACCTCGATGCCACCCATGAGCAGCATGCGGCCCTGCTCCAATCAGCACTCGGCTTTCAAGCGCTCCAAGCGGCCATGCGCGAGGCCAGTCCGGCCTTCAAGGCCTGCCCAACCCACCGCGACGACACCTGCCTGATTGCCTTCACGAGCGGGACCACAGGCCAGCCCAAGGGCACCATGCATTTTCATCGCGATGTGCTCGCGATGTGTGATCTTTTTCCGCACTCTGTGCTTCACATGAACGAGCAAGACGTAGTGATCGGCACGCCACCGCTCGCCTTTACCTTTGGTCTGGGCGGCTTGCTCACCTTTGCGCTACGCCATGGCGCTGCGACCGTGCTCAACCCCAAGTACACGCCAGAGAGTCTTATGCAAGGCATCGAGCGCTTCAAAGCGACCCTGTGCTTTACTGCTCCCACTTTTTATCGCCACATGGCTAGCTACACCGAGCGCTACTCACTGAAGACTCTGCGTCATACCATATCCGCGGGTGAGGCGCTACCGCTTGCCGTGCGCAAACTCTGGTTTGAAAAAACCGGGCTCGCCATGACGGACGGCATTGGTGGCACCGAGATGATCCATATTTATATCGCCAGCCCAGGAGACGAATTACACGCGGCACGTAAATGGGGGGCCCTCGGCCGGGTCGTAGCAGGCTATGAAGCACGGATTGTTGATGACAACATGCAGGCCCTGCCCCACGGCCAGGTCGGCAAGCTCGCCGTGCGCGGCCCCACCGGTTGCCGCTATCTCGCCGATGATCGCCAAAGCAACTACGTGAAGGCAGGCTGGAACCTCCCTGGCGACACCTTCATGCAAGATGAAGACGGCTACTTCTACTATCAAGCCCGTAACGATGACATGATCATCTCGGCAGGCTATAACATCGCCGGGCCGGAAGTCGAGGCGGCGCTGATGGAGCACGAGAGTGTCTTGGAGTGCGCGGTGATCGGCGAACCCGACGAAGAACGCGGCCAGATCGTTCACGCCTTTGTGGTTCTCCAGGAAGGCTCTCGGCACCTCGCCGAAGCCGACCTCACGAAGCAACTGCAAGACCACGTCAAGCAGAACATTGCCCCCTTCAAGTACCCCCGTCGTATCAGCTTTCGCCAAACACTGCCTCGCACTGAGACCGGTAAATTACAACGCTTCAAACTAAGGGACACCATGAGCACGCCTGCATCACCCTCTCCTCCTTCAGCCTCTAACCCTCACAAAGTCTTACAACCTGAAGGCTGGACCGCCCCTAAGGGTTATGCCAACGGCGTGGAAGCAAGCGGGCGACAAATCTATGTCGCGGGCATGGTTGGCTGGAACGGTCAAGGCCAGTTTGAATCCGATGATTTCGTCAAGCAAACCGAGCAGGCCCTACAGAATGTTTTGGATACTCTGGCCTGTGCCAAGGCCGGCCCGGAACATATGGTGCGTATGACTTGGTACGTCAAAAGCAAAAAGGAGTATCTCGCAAGAGGCAAAGAAATTGGTGCGGTGTATAAGCGCCTAATCGGCCGCAACTATCCGGCCATGACCTTGGTACAAGTGGTTGATCTGGTCGAGGATCGGGCGCTTTTGGAGATTGAGGTGACGGCGGTGGTTCCTAGTTAAAAGATTTACCTCAACGAATCACAAGGTGAAAAGTGATATTCAGCGCCAGTGAGAAACAAGGACATTCTTTCGGATTAGTTTGTCGCGAGTCTGAGTTATACGAAACTGATTTGCTGCCAGTTCAGTCGCATTCATTCGATCCAAGAGGTTTTCCTTTTCTGGGATAGCCTTTCGCTTTTTAACTGCCGCACCGGATAAGCCGCCGTAAAGTCCCCTATAACCGGCGTCGTGACAGGTGAAAATCCTCTATCTCACGTACTGCACTCTTTCCAAGTGCGATCATATTGCCAGCGCCGGCAAAATGATATTTTGGATCGCTGCCAGACTGCTTCGCCGCCGAGCTCATCGCCCGCTGAATGGCCTCTTGGAAGCGGCGCCATTGGGTATAGCCTAGCAACGGCTGCAAATCCCGCGCTCTCCAATACTCCGCGCCAAACTCATTGGTTTATTTGAGCGTTTCGAACGCTTGCCCGATTTTCCTTTTATGCTTTTTGTATTCGCATATTTCCCTCGTATTCAAGCCCCTAACCAGTAAATCAAGCTAGACTCTCAAAAAATATGCCCCAACAAGCCCGAAGGAGACAATCATGGCCCGAAGCATCCTCATCGACCGCCTCATCGGCGAGCAACGCCCCTCCCTCGCCACTGCGGCAGATGTCACCTCCCTCGAAGCCACACCCTTTCGTGATCGCGTGGCCGCCAAAAGCACCTACGAGGCCATTCAAATTGGCGCGGCCTACAATCGCGATGCCCCGGCCCTGCAATTTCTCCCCAATGCCGATCCGAGCGAGCCCGCCATCGTGCTCAGCTACGGACAGTTTCTTGGGCGGGTCACCCAAGCGGCCAATATGTTCGGGTCGCTGGGCATTGGCCCGAATGACGTCGTGAGCTTTCTCTTGCCCCTGGTCCCACAAAGTTTTTACGGACTCTTTGGCGCCGAAGCGGCAGGCATCGCCAACCCGGTCAATTCGCTCTTGGAAGCCCATCAACTCACCGAAATTTTAGAGGCGGCGAACACGAAGGTCTTGGTAGCACTTGGCCCCATGCCAGGTAGCGACATTTGGGACAAGGTTGAAAAAATCCGAGGCCAACTTCCAAAGCTCAAAACTATTCTCCAAGTGAACCCAGGCGGCAATGGTCACCTGCGCACTTCCGAAACAGCAACCAGCAATGCCGCCCAACAAATCTACGACTTCGACAGCTTGGTCAACAGCAGCCCCGCCGAGCAACTCAGCAGCGGCCGCAAAATCGCGCCGGATGATGTCGCAGCCTACTTCCACACCGGAGGCACCACCGGCACACCCAAGCTGGTACGCCACACCCATGAGAACCAGGTCTATCAAGCCTGGGTATGCAACCTCATGCTCTCAGGCATGCGCGGCAACGCACTGCTTTT
>JAYVKZ010000182.1:0-4450 GCA_043767985.1 Betaproteobacteria bacterium | reverse complement strand
CATCGTTGATCGCGCTGAAAAGGCGCTAGGAAAGGCTCGCGACGATATCGCGGAATTGGTCGCGCAGATTGAGAAGAAATTGGTGATGGCGGGTGACGGCGCCTCAAGCTTTGCCGGGGAGTTAAAGGATTTCGGCCAAACAATCACCGGGACACAGTCTCCCGATCAATTGCAAGCGAAAGTCCAGGTGATGATGGGCAATGTTGATCGCATCAGTGTCACGATAAGTTCGGTGGGCGATGAATTGCACGCCAGTCAAGGGGAGATTAAGCGACTCAACAACGAATTGATACGAGCTCGTGATGAGGCCCTCGTCGACGCACTGACTCAAGTAAAGAACCGCAAGGCTTATGAAATTGCCCTGATCAAGCTCAGTGTGGAAAGTCAGCAATCGGGTAAGCCACTATCGGCAATCATGTTCGATATTGATCATTTCAAGAGAATCAATGACAACTATGGCCATCTCTTTGGTGATCAAGTGATCCGTGCGGTGGCCCAGGCCATTAGAGCAAACGTTAAAGGACGTGATTTAGTGGCTCGCTATGGCGGCGAGGAGTTTATTGTTCTGTTGCCTGAGACACCTGCCGCAGGCGCGGTGGCGGTTGCAGATCAAATTCGTCTATCCGTAGAGCGGGGTCGCATCAAGAAGCGCAATTCCGAGGAGTCCATCGGGGCCATCAACGTCTCTGCGGGGGTCGCCGAACTTCAGCCCGGCGAATCCGCATCGGATTTTGTGGATCGTGCGGACAAAGGGCTCTATCAAGCGAAGCAGTCCGGCCGAAACCGGGTCTGTATCATCTGAAGACCGAAGGCCCCTAAATCTCTGAGCCTCGGTCTAGACGCTGAGAATTTTTTTGCTATTTTGGCGAGTACCAGAGCACCCTGCCTGTTTTCACGTCATACATGGCACCCACAATCTTGATCTCTCCTTTGTCCTCCATTTCCTTCAAGACCGGACTCTTGTCGCGGATGTTTTGAACGGTAGCCTTCACATTGGCTGTGGAGACCATTTCTACGAACTCATAGTTTTTCGACGAACGATCTTTCACGTCTGGTGCGACGCTGGCAGCGACCGGCTTAATCTTTCCGAGTAATCCTGTCAGGTTACCTAGTTTGGCGTCGTCACACGCACCCTTAATTGCACCGCAACTCGTGTGGCCCAAGACCACAATCAATTTTGATCCAGCGACTTTCGAGGCAAACTCTAAACTGCCCAAAATGTCTTCGTTGACAATATTCCCTGCGATGCGAGCGTTGAACACATCGCCAATACCCTGATCAAAGACAATCTCGGCGGGCGCTCGGGAATCAATACAGGAAACAATACTTGCCAGGGGGAACTGTCCGGCCGCGGTGGCCTTGACCTGCTTGATGTAATTCTTGGCGGTGGGTCGCCCGGCGACAAATCGTTGATTGCCCCGCTCCAGGCTTTTCAACACCATGTCTGGCGTGACCGCATCCTGACAGGCTTTCGCATCTTGCGTTTGACACATTGTTCCTTTGGGGAGCACTTTTGTTGGCTTTGGTGCATCGGCTGCGAACGCGGACCCGAACATCGAAGCTGTTGTCAAGCTACAGGCAATGCTCAAGCGAAGCGAGGTGGAGCTGGCCTTGAGCCAATTGAACTTTTTTTGGGCGTGCATGATGAGACTTTCTATGGTTGACGAAAGGCGCAACTCTAAAGCACAAGAATGAACAGCGTCATCGTTTTTGGTGAACCCTGGGTGAACAAAAAATGAACGAAAAATGAACACAAATGACGCTTTCAGAAAAGCGCCCAAACCTTTAGGGAGACTGAGGCTGCGGTATTACTGGCTCCAAGCGATAACCTAGTCCGCGAACCGTTTGGATCAAAGAGTTGCCTTCGCCAAGATCAATTTTGTTACGTAAACGTCGAATAAAAACATCCACGACGTTGGTCAAAGGGTCCTCAGAGACACCCCAAACATTCGCGAGAATTCTCTCGCGGCTAAACAGCCGCCCTGGTGTGGACATCAGTAGCTCCAACAATGCAAGCTCCTTCGCCGTGAGCACAATAGGCACGTCGTTTCGGGTGACCCTCATGGTGCTGCGATCGAGCACAAGATCATTCACCACGAGTTTTGTATTCGGGCCGCTGATAGCATTCCTCGACCTTCTCGCTAACGCCTCAATCCTCGCCAACAATTCTTCAAAGGCAAAGGGCTTTCCAAGATAATCATCGGCGCCTAATCGTAAGCCGGCAACCCGATCTTCTAGCCCGCTAATTGCGGTAAGCATCAAGATGGGCAGGGCGACGCCCTCTAGTCTTAGGGTCTGGCAAACCTCTAAGCCGTTCATCCGCGGCAACATCAGGTCGAGCAACATAATATGCTGCTGCGACGAATCGGAGGCCATCCTTCTGGAGGCGCGACGGGCGCATGCGAGTCCTTCCAGGCCGTCTCGAACGACCTCGACCTGATAGCCTTCTGCCCGTAAGCCGCGCTCGAGAAAGTCGGCCACTCTTTGATCGTCTTCAACGACTAGAATGTTTAACATGAGGTGGCTCGCTCGGCGACACGGGTCGTGGCGGGCAAGGTGAGCACCACCATCGTACCTGATGTAGTCTGGTCGTCGACGCAATTTTTGGCGGCGCTAGAAATGACGATACTGCCGCCGTGAGAGCGCGCTAAAACAAGCGCAATCGCTAGGCCAAGTCCGCCACCGTCAATACGATGTAAACGTGCACGCGCGCCTCTAAAGTTGCGCTCAAATAGAAGCGGTAGTTCGTTCGTATCGATGCCAATACCCTGATCAGAAATGCTAAGTTTCCAAGTCGTCCGGGCATCCTCATCTTGGACGATTTTGGTTTGTAAGTTGACCGTTCCCTTGGGAAATGAATACCGAACCGCGTTGTCGAGCAGAATCGTAAAAAGTTGGCGTAGCCGCGATGTGTCTGCCAAAATAGTGGCGCTTGAAAAAGTATCAATGGGCGCTTGAACGCTCACGCCAGAGGAAAGGCCCAAGGCGCGGGCTTGTTCAATGGCCTCTCTTAATGGGTCAGCAACGTCAACCGGCTCTTTGACGAGCGACAGGGCATCAATATCGCTTCGAGCCATCGTCAGTAGATCATCGATCACGCCCGTCAAGTGGGACACCGCATCAACGATGCGCCGAAACGACGCCTGATAATCCTCCGTGGGTTTGATCGGCCCCCGCAAAGCGATTTCTGCCTCCCCTCTGATGGCGGTGGTGGGAGTTTTTAGCTCGTGACTGATATCGGCAAAGAGCTTGCGTCGGCGAACATCGAGGCTTTGTAGTTTTTCTAGAGCGCTTTGCAGTTCAACGGTACGAATGCTCACGAGATCCTCAAGTTGCTGCCTAGCTGTCACTTCGTGCACCTTGTACTGCTCCAACTCCTTCGCCATGGCATTCACACTGCTCGCGAACTGGGCAAATTCGTCGACAAGGTCTGAGGGAACTCGATGCTTAAAATCGCCTGCCTGGAGGGCAAGTGCGCCCTCTCTCAGCTTATCAAGCGGCCTGCGTAGTGCTCGGGAAAAATAAATCGCAATGATCACTGCCGCTAAAGCGGTGGCACCCGTTGCTCCCAACGCTAATCGGAGCGCCAAGGCAAGAGATTTATCGGCGGCTGCTCGCTCTCGTACTAAGGCGGCCTGCTCTCTTGAGATGCTCTGAGCCAGTACGGTGCGCAGGTCAGCACCCTCGGACAGATTAAAAACGCGAGTGAGCTCCTGCCATGCAGTCACCGCATTGACGCCTTGTGGAAGGGCCTTGGCGGTAGATAAGGCAAGCTGTAATTCCGTCAAGCTCTTACCTAGCAGCGAGAGGGCTTGTTGCCTTTGTTCGTAGTCCGGGTCAACTTGTTCATCGCTCGCTCTCGACGCAATGGCGTTGTCCGCCAAGACTTGCAATTTGGTGAGTGCGTACGCCATGTCGGCTTGCAGCTTGTCGCGCACCAGTGGATCGGCGCCCGCATCAAGCAGCGCCTGCGATAACCAAGTACGCAAACGCTGCTTCGTCGCCGACAGTTCCAAAAAGCCAGAATGAATATCTCCAGCAATTCGGCCGCGTTGAATATGCTTTTCAGCGACACTGCTAGTGATCCAGGCCAGTCCACCTTGTAAGATGGATGCTGTTGCTAACGCGCCAAGTGCAATTGAGAGACGTCTGCTAAACACACAATACCTAGAATCTAAATGTAATCATGAGGCGCGAAGAGGTGAGTTATTGTAGTTCCTCACGGGAAAAGGCAAGTAGGTCTCGCGACCCGCTTGCCTTGATTGCTATGCCAGCTCTCGTGATAAAAGCGGCTCGAGGATTGTTGTTCTCGCTTAACGTAAAAGCGACAGGACGGAGTTAGGCGATGAGTTGGCTTGGGCGAGCATGGCGGTGCCGGCCTGTTGCAGGACTTGAGAGCGGGTGAGGTTGGCGGACTCCATGGCGTAGTCGGCGTCGATGATCCTTCCGC
>JAYVKZ010000181.1:0-11112 GCA_043767985.1 Betaproteobacteria bacterium | reverse complement strand
GCGGCGATTCTTTAAAGTCGTCTCCTCCAAGGTAAACAACAGCTCATTGTGCTTCACCTCCTGATTGGGCTGCACAGAAAAACTCTTGATCACACCGTCAATCGGGGCGGCAATGGCCAGAGCATCGAGTGCCACCACCTCCGCAGGGGCAAGCACCGAGAGACGCACGGGAATGAACAAGGCCGCAATCGCCAGAGCGATCAAGGCCCACACGACAAAGCGCGAGGCCTTGCGTACCATGGCTTTTCGCTTGGGGGCCAAAGCCGCCCAGGCGAAGGCATAGGCTGAAAAACCTCTTAGTGCAATTTCTTGGGCGACATCGGGCGGCGCCTCTTCAAGCGCATAGGCAACGACGCCCAAATTTCGTCCATCCGTTGTTTTGATGGGCATCGCATAAATGAGCTCAGGCATCCATTCCGTCCAGCCTTCTTTCATGTCGGCGGGCATATCGTCGATATTAAGAAAGTCTGGGTCATTGTCGAGCTTGTCGGCCAACAGGCGCCCTAGCTTTTTCAGCCACAAGGTCAGGGGCGATTCATCACCAAGTTGAGCGAGGCCGGAGACGGCGCGAAGCCGCGCCTTAGCACCATCAAGTTGCCAGACAAAGCCCTGACGGTAGGGAAATAACTGGTAGGTTTCATTGGCAATGGTGAACCAGAGATCGCGCAAGGTTTTCGCTGCGCGTGTGCGCTCCTGCAGGTGCGCGTAAACCGAAAGATAGTGCGCGAGACGACTGGGGTCTTGCGGGGTGTTCACAGCGCCTGGGAGAATTTTGCCGAACCGCTCATGCCAGCCAACAGTTCTGCATAGGTACCGTTGACCTGGCCTTCAATTTCAATCGACTGACTGACCGCATCCACCCGACCATTCACCGCCGTGACAGTGGCAGGGTAGGACTTGCCGGTTTCATCAATATGCACCAAGAACTTGGTACCGGGCTTGAGCCACGTCAGCCATTTTGACGGTGCGTTCAAGCGTGTTTTTAAAGAACCCGCGCTGACGATATCGACCAGGGGCGCCCCAACATTGACACTTTGAAACTCGCGGATGTGGAGCTTGACGATGCGCCCGGCAAAAGGCGCAGCAATGCTGCACAATCGAATTTGAGTTTTCGAGTATTCGATTTGCGCCTTGGCTTTTTCAGCCGCTGCGGCAGCCATCGAGACCTCGACTTCACCGGCGGCTCTTAGATCCAAGAGTCGCTGTTTGGCGTCGAGATTTTCTTTGGCCGAATTGTATTCGGCCTCGGAGATTCTAAGCTTGGCATCATGCTCCGAGCATTCCATACGAATCACCGGTTGGCCTGCGCGAAACGAGGTACCGATGGAGCCTGCCAAAGAATTAACACGACCCACCATTTGCGACACTAAGGTTGTTTCCTGGGAGGGCACGAGCAGCACTCGCGGCGTTTGCGAGGCCGCCGACGCCCCGCCCGCTGCGCCCTGAGCTGTTTGAGCATGGGCGCTGAAAGCGAGGGCCAGAAGCAAGGCCGCCAAGGCATGGACGATAGAGTTCTTTGAAGTCGCGTTCAAATTCAGTTCTTTTGAATCGTTAAGGTTTCCGCAAATCTTGTTTCACCAGGGTCCATCCATTCGGCCAAGGCCGAGCTGTACGCCGATAAGGCCGACTGAGACATAGCGGCCAAAGATTGCACTAGGGAATCGCCTGGAAGCTCACTCGTGTAGCGACCTTTACCCGCAATGGCGCCATTCGGCTTTTTGACCACCATTTCCCAGGTCGCTTTTGAAGTCGCAGCCTTACCCGCATTGGACGGGTTGGGTTGCACAACCGCCTTCACATCAATCGTCCAAACATCAGGCCCCGCAGGTGCGACTTGTATATCCATGGAGCCGAGTGCGTCGATCAAAGCAAGCGTCACCGCACTGACTTGCTCACGATCTTTCAAGCCCGTCAGGTTGATCGCGACTAGGGGCATCGCGGGCACAACAGCGGCCGCGCGACCGAAGGTCGTGCTCTGCCATTCGCTAATCGAGCGCTTAATCACCTCAGCAAGCTGAGCCACGCTGGCGCCGGGGGCGGCGGGCGTAATGTCGTAACCCACAGAATTAAAGAGCCGCCCCCAAGCCGCTTGGGCATTGGAGTAGGCGATGTGTCGCTGGTAGTTCGACAGCAAGGCCCGGGCCTCTGTGCGGATCACTTCTAGCTCAGAGTCGACCCGCGACGTTGCCGAGGCTTTAGCATAGTTGGCAAGGCGTTGATCGACATTGGCACTATCAATCGTTGTGCCCAATTCGTCCTTGGCGAGACCGTAACGCAGGGACGCCACGCGCACCTGGGTGAGGACAGCCATCGCCTGCGCCATACGACGCGTGTCGTCCAATTGCTTTTGAGCTTCTTGGCTTCGCTTCACCGTAGGGATAGAGGCTAGCTTGAACAGGTTTGCTGACAATCTAAAACCAGTATCAATCCAATTTTTGTTAAGTAGAAGACTATTGGAGTCGCGCTGCATGTTCATGTTGAACTCAACACCGGGCAGCAGCGAAACAATGGCACGCTTGGCATCGTTGGAACTGATGCGCTTACGATAGTCTTCCTCACGTAGTTCAGGGCGCTGGTTTAACGCCAAGTCTTCCAGCGTGCTGATGTTGGCAGGCAGAGGAGGAAGAATGTCTTCAGCTTCGTCCGCCAGGACAAACTCTTCGCCAGGGCGCAAGTTCATGAGTGTGGCCAGCTCAGCTTTGGCGAGTTCCAAATCTTGGCGGCGTACTTGCAGCAAGGTGGTGGAGTCGAGCAAGGCGCGTTGATAGGCAAGCGCTTGCGCCTGGGGCAGCAGGCCCTGCTGTTCAATTTGACGAGCGCGAGCCAAGGCTAGACTGGAGCGCTGCATTAAGGAGTCCATCTGACCCAGCAAACGCTGCGCACCGAGAGCACGCCAGAAGGCTGTCCGGGTGTCTTGCATCAAATTTTGCATGACCTTGCGCTTGCGCTCTTCAGCGATCAGCACCTGGTCGGCGGCGATTTTAGCGCGATAGTAAGACACTCCAAAATCGAGAATGTTCCAGGCAAACTCGACGTTGGCCAGTCGACGACTGCTGTCAACAGTTTGGGATGCCGTGGTGGAGGTGGTGCCACCAGGGATCAAGCGCGAATAACCACCTTGATCATTATTGCGACGGGTATAGCCGGCATTGGCTAACAAGCGCGGAAACATTTCCCAACTACTCACATCGAGCAAGCCCTGAGCCACCGCTTCTTCCATGAGTCGAACGCGATAATCCAGGTTGTACTTTAGCGCCCGAGCCGCGACCTCCGGGAAGCCCATCGCGCCGCGAATCGCTTCTTGGTCGGCGAACATCTTGGCCTTGTCTTCCGCAACGCGACGACCAACTGCTTCTTTGTCGATGGCGACTGGTGACACCGTGCAAGCGCTCAGCATAATGGCTGCCGTCGTGGCAGCGATTGTAGTGAGCACCCGTTGTGGGTACATGAGACTCATTTTATCTTCCCGTAGCTAATTATGTTTCTCGGCTTACTGAGGTCTTGATGCCTCGCTTTTCTCTACGCCGGTAAACCCCGCGAACTATTGTCCTTTAACAGACATTTTGAACGCTCGGTTTCGGCTTTATCTTGACCGGTAGCTTCATACGCTTTTTATCAGTCAATAACATTTCAGAGAAATTCTTTACTTTCGGACCTAACTTTTCTTCAACTAATGCCCGTTTGACAGCCTTGGGCTTTATTTTAACCTTTGGCTTGTCTGGTTGGCAGTCATCTTCCTCTTTTTGAGGTCGCTCAGCTTTCGCTTTCCCGAGATCGGCCTTGGCAATGCGAATTTCGCTCACTTCACTGGCTCTGACGGCTAGAGGGTTGAAAGGATCAAAGAGACTACGATCTTGAAGTTGTGTGACGCGGAGGTCGTCTTCCTGGCGAGCATATCGGGCCTGTGCCACGGAGTTGCTGACCAAGGGCGTCACCGGCGGTGGTGTTAACACGGGCACCACGGGCGGAGGATCAACCTTAGGTGGCCCTTGAGGAGTGGGAGGCCGCAAGGGAGAGGAAAGAGGACGAATATTGATCGCAATCGAGCCTGAATCGCTACCACCGCGACCGTCACTTACGACGTAGGTTAAGGTGCCTGCGTTGAGCAAGCCCTGGGCATTGGTCGGACCCGATAACGCGGAGGAAGGCACAAACTGCAACTGCTGAAGTTGGGTTGTCGTCAGTACGTCACCCACGGCTAGGGCAACCGGCGTTCCGCCCGCCACCGGCTTGAAGAACGAGCCCTGAGTGGCGACGTCCGGCAAGCTGGTCACGGTCATCGCTAAGGTGCTGGCAGGTTGGTCAGGATCGCTAGGCAGCGCCACACCTGGGACGATCCCAGCCGTGTCCAACAAATTATTGAGAAGTGCTTGCGGGCTATTGAGTGCCACGCCTTGCTCAACAATAAAGACTTGATCGGGCGCCACCGGGGGCAGGTTACGCGGAACATTAATCGAGATGCTTCCATTGGCGGTCGCACCGGTGACATCGGTCACCTTGTAGTCCAAGGTTCCAGCAGGGAGTGTGCCATCCGGGTTAGGTGTGCCGGTCAGTGCGGCGCTCGGCACGAAGCAGAGCTGCTGTAACTGGCTCGGGGTCAACAATTCGCCCGCCGTGACAGGAATCGGGCCACTGGCGCTGGCGCGATAGAACACCCCCTGGCTCGCTGAAGGCAGGCTTAGAACTTGTACCTGGAGGGTGTCGTTAGGCAAATCCGGGTCGCTTGGGCCCTGCACTGCCGTCAGCTTGGCACCTGGCGAGGTCAGGGTCACATCCCGTGCGACGGTGAAGACCTCATTGGGTGCGACCGGTGGATCGCTGAGCGGGGTAATGTTAAAGCTGATGCGATTAGGTACAGGATCGAACGCAGGACCGTTGACATCGCACACACTGAAATCAAAGCCGGGGTTGCTCCCCAACAGCGCACTATTGATATTGGCAACGGGCGTGAACACTAGTTGAGTGATGCTTGCAAACGGGATGATTTGGCCCGGTGTTACTGCCACACCGTTGAAGCTCAACACACCACTTGCGGCCACCGGCAAGGTATCAATGCGCACCGCCTTAAAGCCATCGCCCGCATCGGGATCAGAGAAACCAAAATCGCTAGGGTTAAGTCGAATCGGTGGTGCATCCTCCAAGATTGTGAAGGTTTTGTCGGTGCCTGCCGGGGGATCATTTCGACCATTAATGGTGATGATCAGGGTCGTCGTGGCTGTGGCGCCGTTGATGTCGCAGACCGTGTAGGTGAAAGTATCGTTCAGGGTCTGTGTGCCGTTTAACGCACGCACTGCGGCGTTACTGGCGTTCACCTCATAGCTATAAGAGCCGTCAGCGTTAAGCGTGACCGAGCCATAGCTGCCCACAACAGCGCTAGCGACGCCACCCGTGATCGGCCCGGCACTTAACCCCGCTTGTATGCCCTGGATTTTTAAGGTGTCGCCCGGATCAATATCCGTATCCGCCTGATCGCCAGGCGAACCCGCAGTGATGGAGTTACCGGTTTTTGGTGTGGTGGCGTTGGCCTCAATAACATTGGTATCGGGTTGAGCAATCGGCGGGTTATTTGGCACGGTTGAGATGTTCAGCGCAATAACATTGCTCGCCGTGAGATTGTCCGCGACAGGTTCGAACGGGATACCGTTACCAGCGAGAATGTCACCACCATTACCACGATCATTCACCGTAATGCTAATTTGCGCGGGGCCTAAGTAGCCTGTGGTGGGCTTGTAGCAAAGGCTGGCCAGGAGCGTGTTGATGTTGGCACGGGTGCCGGTCAGCGTGAGGCTTGCGGTGAGGTCGCCCGTAATGGTGACCGAGTTGAGCGAGGCGTTTGCGACACCGGCCACACCAATATCGAGAATGCCTTGCGTCGCGGTCAAGACGACATTTTGGTTAGTTGGGTCTTGAGCATCTGGGTCACTGATCGTGATCAGGCCAGCATGGGCAAGTCCGCCCCCGCTTGCCCCATCGAAGCACAGTGTTTGATCTTTAACGAAGTTTACCGTACTTGGCGATGAAATTGCCGGGGTCTCATTGATTTGCACAAAGGCAAAATCATTAAAGTCTACTTTCCCGCCGTCTGGCAAGGTGACTGCGATCATTTGATTGATCCCACCGTCGGACTCGTAGCGCTCTTTCACTACACCGTCGGTGAGCGTGGTAATCGTCGATCCAGGGATCACGACATTATAGTCACCGGGTGGCAGGCCAGCGAAGCAGTACTTACCATTGGCGTCCGTCTGGACAATTATAGGAAAGCCTGCCGGTGAAGGACCGGGTCCTACCCATTGCAAAGTCACGTTGATATTGGCTAAGGGCTTGTCACCGTTCAAGACGTCATCCCAAGCGCCGTTCGCGACCCTCGCACTTCCATCTATGTTTGTATCATCCCAGAGGCGTCCAGCAATAACGCCCGAACCAGCCGAGGCTCGATCCACGTAGTTGTCTACTGTTGTAAGATCGGCGACGAAGCTTGCACCCGCGCGCGGTCCGTCAGTGTTACTCACCGTTAAGCCTGCGATGGGAACGCCACCTTGCGAAGCAGTCAGGGTTGCTCCAGAGGCGCTTAAGCTCTCATAGACCACCTGCGCTTGAACCGCGGGGACAGCAAGGGACAAATCTGTCACCGTGACGCTATAGACAATGGTCACAGACTGACCCGGATCGAGCTTGGCAATAGTGAGATCAATACCGTTAGTAGTTGTGCTATTGACGACCGACAAACCCGACGTTACGCTGATGAAGGATACACTTCCAGCCGTTATATTGGTGCTGCCGAGATAGTTATCCACCACGCGAACGTTGTAGGCCTCTTCGCTGCCAGTATTGGAAAACACCAACTGAAACCTAGCAACGCTTCCGGTGGTATCCAACACCGTCTTGGTCAAATCAGTGATCGATGGCTCGCGCACCGTCACGGTATCAGCGTCAGAGGCCGCCCGCACCGTAGCCGCGCCAGAAGCATTGGTCACAAAGTCGAATTGCGTGCTGAGTGCAGTAGCGCTTGGTTGCGCTGCAGAACCACGATGATTGCTGAGAGCATCTTGGTTGCTTAACTGGTTCTCAGCCACTGCGTTAAATTCAATCACCACCCACTCGGCGTCGGCATCGCTGTCGGCATTGACAAGATTACCGAGCATAAACATCACGTCGTCACCCGTTGCAAAGGCTCCCGGGCCTCCTACTCGGGTGATGGCCGCACCGGGTAGGAGCGTTGCCGGACGAATCGCGGCAATGTCCTGTGGGTTGGCGGGTGCGCCGCCATCAGCCACCGCGCCCGCGAGGGTGGATGAGGTCAGGCCGCCGTCAGAGACGAGAGCGTAGGCGACAGAACCATCATTTAAGAAGCGCAAGCCATTCGGTAGGGCAATACGAATACCCGCATCGAGCGACGTCGATTCAGGCAATCTCACAATCGTACGATAGCGTACCACCTCGCCAATTGCTACGGGGATATTTTCGGCCAGCCCAGGGTTCGCTGAATTACCAGTATCCGGAGCGGTGTTCGCCTCGGAGGTTTGTACAATCGTCAAGGTGGCCTGAGGTGCCGCAATGAGTAGGCTGCCAGTATCGGTACGCGCGTAGTCGTTCAACGCGCCACCGACGCCCTCGGCCCCAGTTCGCTCGGCATCTTGCTGCAAGCCGCCGATCGTAGTTTCGATGAGAGTCGCGCTTAAGGTGCCAGTGTTATCAGGATCATTGGGCAGCGAACTGTAACGAACTAGGGCTGGAATACTCAAAGATTGCCCTGGCGTCACGCCGACGCCAACCGCTGCCTGAAACGTGAATACCGCTTTATCGCCTGGAGCCAAACTAGCAATGGTTGCGCTCATCGCCGCACTATTGACAACCAGGCCACCTACCGTGCTGCTCGCATCGACTGCGAAAGTGCCTGGCACATAGGTTAAGTCCGTCGGCAGGCTCGCAAGCATTGAATCCAAAGCGCCCGTAAAACCGGCCAGGTTATTACCAGTCCGTCACCGTAAAGTTCACTACATCGCCAGCCTGATGCACCTCATTGTCGGGTGTCACGCTAATCGTCCAGTCGGGTTCACGAACTCGCACACCGTCGGTCGCAATAGCTTGTTGTACTCCGTCAACTTTGATCTCGGCAAAGTTCAGAAGAAGCATACCCTCTTGGTTTCTAGGGCGATCCAATACCAAGGTGCGATAGGTGATCGTGATGGTTTCTAGCGCGGCATTGCTGTTGTTGCTATTGGTTAGCGTATTGAAGTCAATGCTTAGGCCACGATCATCGAAGCCATTGACCGGGCCAAAAGTAATCGCGCCATTGCCTTGTAATGTCGCGAGATCTGTGCCGTTGCTTGAGACCAATCCTGCGCTGAACACGATGCTATCAATGCCGAGATGCGACAGGCCGGCCAAGTAGTCTGCGGGTCCTGTTATCGCTTGATTGTCATCCAGACAATCGTGAAACAAAACAGGCTGGTGCGTCCCCTCTGGAATCGTGATCGTGACTTGGTAAGTCACTTCCTCACCAATGGCAACATCCGTTCCAGTGGTATGCGCTTGACTTGTGCCAATCACCACTTTGGCTATCGAGGCGTTCGCGATGTTGATGGTCGCCTCTTCAGAAATACTTCCAGCGGCGAGTAGGTTCACCCCAACAACTTCATCATCGGTGTATCCGAAAAGAGTCGCGCTCGAGGTCAAGGAACGGCCAGCTTGGGTGACGGCGGCGCTGTTCGAATTCAAATGCACGTCGTAGGTGACGATCAGTACGTTGGAGCCGGAAACGTTGACGGACGAGTCGGGGTTGAGTCCTCCAGCAATCACACCTACTACATTGCTCGGATCGACAAGCTCGAGGCCTTGTGCACTGTTAAAAAATGCTGCGACCGTCGACGTAGCGTCAGCTAAGGCAGTAGAGTTATCACCACGCAGAACCATGCCTTGAGTAGCACCAGTCGCGTCATATATCACCGTGCCATCGCCACGGGTAATTCTGAAATTTGAAACGTCGGAAAGTGCGACGCCGCTTGCCAGGGCGTCGCTCAGCTTGATATCGAAGGCATACACTGCGCGGTTCACGGTATTGGTGACGACTACGGCAAAACGTACGGTGTCCCCACCATCGACCTTGGATTCATCTGTGTCTAATGACAGGCCGGTTGTGGTACCAACGACGCCAAATAATGGATTTCCAGCAGTACCCGCAGCACCAATGAGCAGAGTTTCAGCGGTTTGGGTATTAGTGTCGTCCACCAGGAAAATGCGCGGCGAGGCTCCAGGTACGTCGTCCGCGACCACGCCCTTCTGAATTGTGAGAACAGGCTCAGAACCTGGGGCAAGTACATGCCGATAACTCTCTTGTTGAGCACGAGCAATAATCACCCCAGCTTCAATTGCGCCCGTTTGTGCTTCTAGCGACCAATCTCCGCCTTGCGCCGCGTCACCAGTAAGATTCGCCGAAGCTGCGACGTCGGCGTTCGTATATTTGGTGATCAAACCAATAAAAGCGCCGCCCGCCGAACCCAGCGCCACGTCGCAACCGTAAAGCAGAATGTCGCCGTCGGCCGTCATCGCGCGACCAATGGTTTCTAGCGAGGCTTGGGAGCGAATGAGCTCTGCGGCGTCGATATCTGCGCCTGCGAGCGTGAGGCGGGCTTGCTCGCCGTGAGAAAGTATATGGAGCGCGCTGATCTGGCTCAAAGATTGGGCACGGTCAGCGATTTGAGCGATGCCATTGCGTGTCGGATCGAGAATGAGCACATTCACGTCGTTTGGGATCGTGGCGATCAAACTTTGCCAATCGGCCACGCCTGGATCGACCACCAGAAGTTGCCGTGGGGAAGTATTCGGGACAAGAGCAATGGACTCTTGGGGTTTGCTTTCCGCAGCCTTGGTGTCTACGACTAGCTTGCTCGACTCTTTTGCAACATCAAAACTTCGCGCTTCCATCAGCGCCTGCGAGATTGATCCAGTATCAAAAGCGTGGTCGGCAGTGGCGCTTGCGGCGCCGTCGAACATCACCCGAGGCTCGACCGCGAGTAACTTAAAGCCAGGACGAAGTCGACCATGGACCTTGGCTTGAGAGCGAATCATGCCTGTCAATTTAGATTTTTCTTCTAGTGATTTATCAGAATTTTTCAAAAATTCATTTAAAAACATGGGCTTAAACACCTAATCTTACGAAATGTCTCACAAATCGAACGGACTTTCAAGTCATTCCTTATACCGGCATCAAAGGTGTCGGAAAAGCGATGACAGATCGGCGGTTAGGTCGTCAAGGCGAACGGAAAATTCCTGCAAAATTTCTCTCGTTAGACCAAGCGATAAAAAACCCGAGGGGACTTTCGTCGCACTCGGGCTATTGAAGGATCGGCTATCTTGAAGGACCGGCCATCGGGCCAACAATAGACGCCTAGCTAGCAAATTTTGTCGGGTATTGCCGCCGGAACCACTTTGACTGGAGGCTTAAAGCGTTTGACAGCGTGCTTAAGCGATTCTGAAAAATCCAGCTTCTTTGCTGGCGCGAACTCGGACAAGCTTGGTCGCGCCAAGACTCGTGCCTTCGGCTTCACTTTGACGCGATCCTTATCTCCGGCAACCTTTTGCAATTTGAACGTGGGGATGCAATCGTCTTCCTTCTTGGCGGGCTTCTCGGTTTCAGTCACACCCGCGACTTGCTCAGCCTGGGGAAAGGCGAAAGGCGGGAGCGTTCGAAGATCTCGAAGCGCGTCTGGCGCTGATCCAAGTCCCGCAAGTTGCAGGTCATTTTGGCCACCGGGACGCAGGGCTGATGGCGCAAAAAAAACAGGCTCAAAGAAACCAGGGGGCGCAAGAAGCAAAGGACTCGACGCAGGCCCAGGTCCACTCACTGGGCCGGGTGCTGGGCCTGGTGCGGGTCCCGGTGCGGGTCCCGGTGCGGGTCCCGGTACTGGTCCCGGTACTGGTACTGGTACTGGCGCTGGCGCTGGCGCTGGTGCTGGTGCTGGTACTGGTACTGGTACTGGTACTGGTACTGGCGCTGGCGCTGGTGCTGGTGCTGGTGCTGGCGCTGGTGCTGGCGCTGGTGCTGGTGCTGGTGCTGGTGCTGGTGCTGGTGCTGGTGCTGGTGCTGGTGCTGGTGCTGGTCCCGGTGCTGGT
>JAYVKZ010000180.1:0-12815 GCA_043767985.1 Betaproteobacteria bacterium | reverse complement strand
AAATTAGGCGCGATGGCCAAGCGCAGGCCGATGTTTGGGCAAGACCCTTCGTCCAGAAATCAGCCTCATTGGGAGCCTTAAACGAGGTGTTGAAGGCTGGACCTGCGGACCAGGCTTGGCTGAAATCTCTGGTGGCCACCCACGCCGAACCCAAACACCGCTATACGTGTAAGCACTGTGGCTTTCAGGCCAAGCAATATTTTTGGCGCTGCCCAGGATGTAATCAGTGGGATACTTATCCGCCTAGAAGGCTCTAAGCGGCGACTGAGGTGCTAGATATCCGAACGGCTTTGTCAACCATTGTCGCTCGAGGTTCGTTCTTTGCACCGTGAGCGCATTGCTTACGGGAGATATCCTTTTTTTGGAGTGAGAGATGAAAAAATTGTTTTGGTCCCTGTTTACTGCGGTGACTTTGTTCTTTGGCTCAATGGGGCTGGCCTTCGCGGTGGATGCGAACAAAGCAACTCAGGCTGAATTGGAGGCGGTGAGTGGTATTGGCCCAGTCTTGGCTGGTCGTATTCTTGAAGAGCGCAAAAAAGGCAACTTTAAGGATCTGAAAGACCTTGAGACTCGTGTTAAAGGCATTGGCGAAGAAAACGTCAAGAAAATGGCTGCGGCAGGTTTGGCCGTAGGCGGTGCAGGTGCTCCTAAAGCAGAAGCGAAGGCCGATGCTAAGAAAGATGCTCCTAAGGCTGATGCCGGTGCTAAGGATGCTCCTAAGGCCGAGCCAAAAGCCGACACCAAGAAAGATGCTCCTAAAGCTGACGCGAAGATGGACGCTAAGAAAGACGCTCCTAAAGCTGACGCTAAGATGGATGCTAAGAAAGATGCTCCTAAAGCTGACGCTAAGATGGATGCTAAGAACGACGCTCCTAAGGCTGACGCTAAGATGGATGCCAAGAAAGATGCTCCTAAAGCCGATGCAAAAGCTGACAAAGCCGATGCCAAAAAGGATGCCAAGAAGTCTGACGACAAGCCCGCTGCTAAGGCTGAAAAGAAAGACGACAAGAAAGAAGAAAAGAAGCAGTAAGTTGCCTCTTGCTTGGGGTGGCTTCAAGCTACCCGCACAATCAACCCGGCCTCGCGAGACGCCGGGTTTTTTGATTTTGTTGAAGTGGTCGATAATCCGACAATCGCTTTTTCACGAGTATGTCAACGATGCTATCCCTGTCTTCTGCTCAAAGCCTCGATCAGAGCGACCCTCTTGCGGCGCTTAAAGAACGCTTTGTCTTGCCCGAAGGCGTGATTTATCTTGATGGCAACTCGCTGGGTGCACTGCCCAAGGGCGTTGCGGCACGTGTGCAGTTGGCCGTTGAAAAAGAATGGGGTGTTGGTTTAATTCGTTCCTGGAACGATGCCAATTGGTATCCTGCACCGCTCCGGGTGGGCCAGCAGATTGCGCAAATCATTGGCGCGAAGCCGCATGAGGTGGTTGCCTGTGATTCCACCTCGGTCAATCTTTATAAAGCTTTGGGTGCGGCGTTGAAGTTGCGTCCTGCGCGCAAGACAATTGTTTGTGAGCGCGGTAATTTTCCGACTGACGCTTATATCGTCGCGAGCCTTGCCGAACAGTTCGGTGTGAAGGTTGTTTACGCTGAACAGCAAGAGGTGCCCGCAGCGATTGTGGCGGCCGGAAAAGATCTGACCTTGGTTCAGCTCACTCAAGTGAATTACAAAACGGGCCGCGTCTACGATATGGCCAGTGTGACGGAACTCACCCACGCACAAGGCGGTTTGGTCATCTGGGATTTGGCGCACAGCGCTGGCGTACTTGATGTTCGCTTAAGTGAATGCAATGTCGACTTCGCCGTGGGCTGTGGCTACAAGTATCTGAATGGCGGCCCGGGTGCGCCAGCCTTTGTCTATGTACGGGACGATCTGTTAGAGGCTATTCAACAGCCCTTGCAGGGCTGGCACGGGCATAAGGCGCCGTTCGCCTTCACGCATGACTACGAGTCTCATCCTGGCATTGATCAAATGTTGGTCGGCACGGCCTCGCAACTTGGATTGATCGCTTTCGAAAAGGCCTTGGAGGCCTATGACGGTGTTAGTTTGGCGGCAGTACGGGCCAAGAGTATGGCCCTGGGCGATTTCTTTATTCGCTTGGTTGATGAGCAGTTGGCAGGCTTTGATTTTGGCCTGGCCTCTCCGCGACAAGCGCAAGAGCGAGGAAGTCAAGTGGCGCTGACGCATTCCCAAGGTTACGCAATCATGCAGGCTGTCATTGCGCGCGGCGTGATCGGCGACTTCAGAGCGCCGGACATTCTGCGCTTTGGTTTTGCGCCGCTCTATGTCGGCTTTGTGGACCTATGGGAGGCTGTTGAGGTGATCAAGGACGTGATGCAAAGACGGCTTTGGGATCGGCCTGAATACTTGCAGAAAAAAGCTGTCACCTAAGTGGCGAGCTCGACGGGCTTGAAAACCTCATGACATCGGCAAAGCCCGAGACGCGTTGGCGACTTTACGCTCGGCTCATGCGACTGCATAAGCCGATTGGTACCTTGCTCTTGCTTTGGCCGACCTTGTGGGCACTCATGGTGGCCTCGAGTGGCGAGCCCTCGGCCTACGATCTTTTCGCGTTCTCCTTAGGGACCTTGCTGATGCGCTCAGCCGGTTGCGTGATTAATGATTACGCCGATCGAAACTTTGATCAACATGTTGCCCGCACCAAGGATCGGCCATTGACCGCCGGAATGGTCTCCACGAAGGAGGCTTTGGTGCTCTTTGTGGTGCTTTGCTTACTGGCCGCTCTGCTACTCATTCCCTTTCGAGGTCTGACCTGGGCTTTGGCTTTAGTGGCTGTATTTTTAGCGGTCAGTTACCCGTTTACGAAGCGGTTTTTTGCGCTTCCCCAGGCCTACTTGGGAATCGCTTTCGGTTTCGGAATCCCCATGGCGTTTGCCGAGGTGCTCGGTGATGTCCCGCTCGTGGCCTGGGTCATGCTTACCGCTAATATTTGTTGGGCCATGGCCTATGACACCGAATACGCCATGGTGGATCGCGAAGACGACTTGAAAATCGGTATTAAGACGGCCGCGATTACCTTTGGTCGCTTTGATCTCTTGGCAGTGGCTGTTTTCTACCTCGCAACATTAGCGCTTCTCGCATGGGTCGGAGTGCTCGTAGATCTTGACGATTTGTACTATCTTGGGCTGATCGTGGCGGCGGGAATTGCGATCTATCATCTATGGCTCATTCGCAAGCGTCGTCCAGAGGCTTGCTTTCAGGCCTTTAACCACAACAACTGGTTTGGTGCTGTCGTTTTTGTAGGTATTTGTGCATCGCTCTGGTTCTAGTTCGTTAAGATCGAGCTATGCAACATTTAGCTCTGCCCGCTCATCGCCTACCCTTCGCAAAATCTTCGCCGTATCGCCGTTCGATGCTTTGGCCGTCTCTAGTCGCATGGCTAGTGCTTGCGCTCCAACTGGCGATCGGTGTGGCGAGTGCTGGAGAATTAACGAAGGAAGGGATTCAAAAGTATTTTCCGGCGCCCCTAATCGTTGGCGAGAGAGATAGCACTCTGGCGATATGGCCGATCTTTAAACCCCCAGGCTCACCCGTTGACGTGGTCCCCTCCATTGACGTGCAAGGTCGAACGGTATGGCCCTTCGGGCAGGGCGGCGGGGCCACGGCGGGTAAGCCAGTCTTGATGGGCTATGCCTTCGAATCCGTCGATATTGCGCCTGTCCCTGGCTATTCGGGCAAGGTGATCAACATGCTGATCGCGATCGATACCAAGGGCAAGTTTCTAGATGTTCGCCTCCTCACCCACCAAGAACCATTGTTTGTCGGTGGGCTCGGCGATAAGCTGATGGGCAACTTCGCGGGGCAATATCGCGGCTTGTCGGTGAAGCAAACCATTCGTATCGTGAATGAGTCGCAATTGGGAACTAATGCAGGTCAAGCGGCACCCCCAGGCGTTGCGCAACTGCGCGGGATCTCTCGGGGCACGGTGACGGTGGAGTTGATGGATAAATCCATTATGCAGGCAGCCATCAAGATCGCTGGCGCGCAGCTCGGCATTGTGGGCTCGGTCGATCCTGAAAAACTTGCCAAACTTCGCTCTGATATTTTTGAGCCTAGTGACTGGGAAGGTCTCAGCAAGGCAGGGTTGATTCACGGTGCGCTCTTCAAACAAGACGATATTGAGAAAGCGTTTGAAGGCACAAGAGCGGCCAATCAAGGCGCTCCGGTGGGGTTGCAGGGAGATCAGACCGCTATTGAATTTCGGGTGGCATTACTGAGCTTGCCGCAAGTCGGGCGAAACCTGCTTGATGACGCTGGTTACAAAAAGATTGAGTTCAATTTAAAAAACGGCATGCATAGCCTGCTGGTGGTGTCGCGTGGCCCGTACTCTTTTATTGGGGACGACTTCGTGATTGCTGGCGGCCTGAATAGGCTTGTGTTGAAGCAAGGTGAGAGCGAGATTGAACTCAAAGATTTTGTCTATGATCATGGTCTGAAATTGCCTCTCGGGTTTGATCGCAGTAACGCCAAGGTGGTGCAAATCGCAGGCTATGCCGGGCTTGATCCTGCGCGCCCGCTCGAGCTGCGCTACCGCGTGAAGCGCACTTATGGCAACTTTAACCGTCAAGTATTTGAAGGCTTCTATCCCTTTAGTTATGTCATTCCCAAAGCATATGTCATCCCGGCGCCGCAGCCTGAGCCTGCATGGAAAAACGCCTGGGTCAATCAAAAAGTCAATGTGTCCATTTTGTTGCTCGGCCTCTTGGTCTTGTCTGCCGCCTTGGTGGGGCAACGTTGGTTAGTGAAGACCTCGTCGTCGAAGGCCCTCGGTGCAAAATCATCCAAGCGCCTAGAGTGGTTTAGAACGATATTCTTGGTGTTTACCTTAGTGTTCATCGGTTGGTATGGGCAGGGGCAATTGTCGATCGTGAACATCACCGGTGTGATTGAGTCCCTGATGGCGGGGAATGGTTTGGAATTTCTATTGTTTGATCCGATGTCACTCACGTTGTGGGTGTTTGTGATCGCAAGCCTGTTCATTTGGGGGCGCGGCACCTTTTGCGGTTGGCTCTGTCCTTTCGGGGCCTTGCAAGAGCTGATCAGTAAGATCGTCAAACTTACAGGTATCAAAACGTGGCGGCTGCATACGCGCATCGACGCCAAACTTAAATGGATCAAGTACGCGGTTTTGGCGGGCCTACTCATCACGGCCTTTGTGGCCCCGCAGTTGACCAGTACGGCCGCTGAAGTAGAACCCTTTAAAACCTCGATTAGTTTGTATTTTGTGCGCGGTTGGTTCTACGTCTTGTGGGCGGTCGTTTGCCTAGGCTTTAGTGTGTTGGTCTACCGAGGGTACTGCCGCTATATCTGTCCGTTGGGCGCTGCCTTGGCGATCCTCGGGCGAGTAAGAATTTTCAATTGGATTCCGCGCCGAAGCGAGTGCGGGACACCTTGCCAAACTTGCCGTCATCGCTGCGAGTATCAGGCGATTGATCCGCAGGGCAAGGTGGCCTATCAAGAGTGTTTCCAGTGTTTGGATTGCGTGGAAATTCACGACAGCGACGAGCAGTGTGCGCCATTGATTGGCGAAAAACGCCGCGCTCAAAAGGTAATCCCTATCGTTGCGCAACCTCCTGTGGCGCAACCTCAGGCTGAAGCAGTATTCAGCGCCGCGTCTGTTTCACGAGTAAGGGGCTAGTATGAAACTCTCGAAACGCCACTTTTTGCAGAGCTCCGTCGGGCTGGGCGTGGGGCTCGGCTTGGGCCTGATGGTGGACGAGGTCGGCAGAACACTGGTTCGCGGTGAACGTCTTCTGATGGGGTTTGGTACGCAACTGAGTATTGCCGCTGCGCATTGGGATGCCAAGGCCTTGGAGCGAGCCTTGGATGCCTCGGTGGCTCGTCTGCGGCACCTTGAGTCGGTGATGAGCCTCTTCCTTGGGGATAGCCAGGTGAGCCAATTGAATCGCACGGGCCTTTTGCGCAGTCCTAACTCTGATTTGCTTCAAATTCTTCGTTTGGCGCAAGAAGTGTCGCAGCAAAGTGCCGGTGCCTTTGATGTCACCGTGCAACCTTTGTGGACACTTTGGCGTCAAGCGAGTTTGGAGAAGCGCTTGCCCAGCGCAGTTGAACTACAACGGGCCCAAGCGCTGGTGTCTTGGCAGGCGCTTGAGGTGAAAGATGATGTTGTGCGTTTCAAACAACCCGGTATGGGCCTCACTTTAAACGGTATTGCTCAGGGCTATGCCTGCGATCAAGCGCGCGCCGTGTTGCAGCAATACGGGGTTCGCCATGCTCTGCTCGATCTTGGCGAGTGGAGCGCCTTCGGCGATTCCGATTGGAGCGCGCCCAAGATCGGTGTTGGCCATCCCCGCGCCGTCAATGAGTTGCTCGCCACCGTCAACTTGCATAGTCGCCAGGCCAATATCCCCAAAAGCTTAGCCACGTCGAGTGATGCGCAAATGAGCTTTTCGGACGATCATCTCTACCATCATATTTTCGATCCGCATACTGGTGCCTCTCCGGCCATGGCGTCGAGTGTTAGCGTTGTGGCAGAGTCCTGTGCCTTGGCTGATGCTTTGACGAAGGTGTTCTTTATGGAGGCATCAAAGAGCACTGGTTTTGATCATTGGGTTGATCGCTCGAAGGCGCTGTGTCGGCAATGGGAGGTCGAGGTGATCTTGGCTGATAAGGCGGGCAGCGTTTGGTCGAATTTGTTGGGATAGTTTGCGCCTAAGGACCCGCTTCACTCAAGATCTGATCGTTGCCTAAACCAATGAGCCAAGGCTTGTTCAGTGACCTCACCTGAAGCAACCCCCAGCATGATCTGAATGGCTTCTATCTCATCGAATTTTAAAGTCACAGCGTTATCCGCCAAGAACAAGCGAGCGACCACCCAAGCGGTTCGTTTGTTACCGTCGCTAAAACCGTGGTTTCGCGCGACACCGTAGGCGTAGGCCGCGCTTAAGTCGGCTGAATCAGGAGGTGGATCGCCATACACCGATTGTTGCATCGGCCTTGCGAGCGCGGACTCAATGGCATTTCTATCGCGAATGCCCGCTAAACCACCATGCCGGGCAAGCTGCATTTCGTGAATGGCGAAAACCACATCTAGTCGAACCCAGCGCCATTCCCGAGTAGCCATCTAAGCATTCTTCACTTGGCGAGAACCTTCAGAATTTCCCGGTCCTGGTTCATGATCTGTTCTGCCAACAGCATTTGACGCTCGAAATCAGGATTGAACGGAGTAATACGCAATGCTCCGTCAGGGGCTTCGGTCAGGAAAATCACATCACCTTTTTTGACGTTAAGTTTCGCCTTGGCCTCTTTATTCAAGATGAAACCCTCTGATGACCCAACGGTTGTCACTTTAAATGAAAGCATATTGATCTCCTATATAACATTTATTATATAGATGTCCTGGAAAGTTGGCAACAGCGAGCCTTATCCACCACGCCCAAACTCCTCGCCCATCTGGGCCCCACGCGCTTGAGCCGCTTGCAAGGCCTCCACAAAAATTTCAACCAGGCCATGTGAGTTCATTACCGCGAGCGCGGCGGCGGTTGTACCGCCTTTGGACGTGACTCGTTCCCTTAAAACACTGGGTTGCTCATCGGAGCGCTGCGCTAACTCGGCAGCGCCCCGAACGGTATGCCTGGCAAGCAATGCGGCTTGCTCACGGCTTAGTCCGAGTTTTTCTCCAGCAGCCTGCATCGCTTCTAAAACCAAGAATACATAGGCCGGACCGCTACCACTGACAGCGGTCACAGCATCGATCATGTTTTCTTCCTCGATCCACACCACTTCGCCCACGCTCTTTAGGAGCGCTTCGGCCAAGGCTTTCTCGGCCTCGGTGACTCCTGGGAATGCGGTGACACCTGCGATACCCATGCCGATCAGTGCAGGTGTATTGGGCATGGCCCGCACTAAGCGTTGATGACCCCCTAGCCAGCGCGACAAATCCTTCATGCGAATGCCGGCCGCGACGCTTAGGAATAGTTGTTGTTTCGCATACGGGGCAAGGCCTTGGGCAACCTCGGCCATCACCTGTGGCTTGACGGCGAGAATGACGATGTCCGCGTCGAGACTGCCCGCCGCCGCCGCACCCGCTGCGTCTGCGAAGACTTGTAGTGAGGGGACGGCCTGCTTCAGTAACGCCTCACGCGCGGCGGCGTAGGGCTCGACGACCGCAATGCTGTGCGAAGCGCTTGAAGCTGTGGCTATTGCTAGAGTCGTCGCTTCGGTACTCGCACCTGCCCCTGTATTTGCGCCGGTCGCATTGGTGCTACCTAGCAAGCCATGAATCATGGCCGAAGCCATGTTGCCGCCACCGATAAACGCAATCTTCATCTTAGATACTCTTTCTCATAAATTCTTTTGGGCGAATGCCCATGATGGTCAGGCTCGTTGCATATAAAGCGGCCGAAATCGCAATGATGCCGAGCGCGGCTGCGATGCGCAGGAGGGGCTGGGTATGCATCGTCAACCACTGAAACTGCGCGCAGGCGACAAACACAAAACCGGCCATTAGCCCGCCCGCAACAATAAGCTTGCCAATGTACTTTAGCCAACCGGCGCTAGGTTGATAAACCTTGGCGCGTCGCAATCCTATGTAGAGCCAAAGCGCATTGATGAGGGCGCCTATGGAAATCGATAAGGTCAGACCAGCATGCTTAAAAATGGGCACGAAGAGTAAGTTCATCAGCTGTGTAGCGATCAATACGACTAGGCCGATCTTGAGGGGGGTTTTCACATCTTGCCGTGCAAAGAACGCTGGTGCCAAAACCTTAATGGCGATCAGGCCCAGCAGGCCAACGCTATAGCCGACCACGGCCAGGCGAGTCATCTGTACATCAAGGGCGGTAAACTTTCCGTAATGAAACAACATGGCGGTGAGGGGCTCGGCCATCAGGGCCAAGCCAACGGTTGCGGGTACGGCTAAAAGAAACACCAGGCGCAGTCCCCAGTCCAGTAACTGGCTGTATTGCGCGCTGTCTTTAGCGGCTGCGGCGCGACTGAGGCTGGGTAATAAGACCGTGCCGAGGGCGACGCCAAGCATGGCGGTCGGGAACTCCATGAGTCGATCACCATAGGTGATCCATGACACACTCCCGGCCACCAGGCGAGAGGCGATTTGCGTGTTTAAAATTAGGCTCAACTGAGAGACGGACACAGCCAACATCGCGGGCAGCATGAGCTTCATGATGTTGCGCGTGTCTGGATCGGCGAAGGCTGCACGCACATTAAAGCCAATCCTTGGCAGGAGTTGCAAGCGCATCAAGGCGGGTATTTGAATGGCTAATTGAAGCGCGCCGCCGATGACCACCCCTGCCGCCAAGGCGTAGATTGGGTTCTGAAAATAGTCGCGCAATAACAGTGCCGAACCAATAAAACTTAAGTTGAGCAGGACCGGCGTAAAAGCAGGGACGGCTACTTTTTTCCAGGTGTTGAGAATGCCCGCCGAGAGCGCCACCATGCCCATAAAGAAAATGTAGGGGAACATCCACCGGGTCATTAAAATTGAGGCCTCATAGGCGCTGGGATCGCGGCTCAGGCCCGAGGCCATGAGATAGACCAGGATCGGTGAGGCCGCGACCCCTAGCGCTGAGATCAGGATCAATACCCAGAAAAGAGCCGTGCCGGTATGGTCGACCATGGATTCAATGGCCAATCGGCCTTCTTCTTGCGTCTCGGCTTGCTCGGCGCGGTGCTTGGCTTGGCCTAACAACGGCACAAAAGCCTGCGAAAAGGCGCCTTCCGCAAACATTCTCCTTAGTAGGTTAGGTAGCCGAAAGGCAACAAAAAAGGCGTCCGTCATGGCGCCTGCGCCATAAAGTACGGCGGTAATATTTTCCCGGATGAGGCCGGTGATGCGGGACAAAAGCGTTAGTCCTGAGACTGTCGCAGCCGCCTTAATGAGATTCATGGTTTGAGATTTTCCCTGTTTTTGTAGTTATCGGATATAATTTAAGGCTTTTCCAAAGATATCAGGGATTTTCGCATGGCCAATATCGCCTCTGCTCGCAAGCGCGCGCGCCAAGCTGTCAAGCTTAATGCGCACAACTCCAGTCTTCGCTCGACGTTGCGTACCGCTATTAAAGCAGTTCGTAAGGCCGTGGCCGCTGGTGACAAGGGCGCCGCTGCTGCGGTGTTTCAAAAGTCGGTCAGCACCATTGATCGTATTTCCGACAAAAAAATCGTTCACAAGAACACTGCTTCACGTCAAAAAAGCCGTTTGGCTGCTGCGTTGAAGGCGATGGCCTAATAGCAATGTGAGCGCCCGTGAGTAGTGTGACCGTCCTTGTGCGGCGCGGCGCTCATGATTTTGTGTGAGGGTCATTGGGTAAATGATCTCCAGGCACCTCGCCTTGCGCAGCATTGCGCTGACCAAACAGCGCTGACCCAATTCTCACCATCGTCGAGCCTTCGAGAATGGCGGCTTGGAGGTCGGCGCTCATTCCCATGGACAGCGTGTCGAATACGCGTGCCTGCTCGGCGTCATGGCTTCTGAGTTCAGCTTGAATTATTCCGAAGAGTTTCCGCATGGTCAGAAACGGCCTGCGTTGCTCTTGTTCGGTCTCTGCGCTCTCTGGAATACACATGAGACCACGTAGGGCAATCGGCGCGTCTGGGCGGCTGAGCTTCGCTTCTTGAATGAGTTTGGCGACGTCGAGCACCAGGGCGGTCGCCTCCTCTGGCGGGCAGCCACTTTTACTCGCCTCCCCGCTGATATTGATTTGTAAGCATAGGTTGAGCGGGTCCAAGCCGCTAGGGCGTTGCTCGATCAGGCGCCGGGCAATCTTTTCTCGTTCCACCCCATGCACCCAGGAAAAATGCTCGGCAATTGGGCGAGTCTTGTTGGACTGAATCGGGCCAATAAAATGCCAATCTAATAACGGCGCAAGCTCTGGGTCGAGCTGCATGCAGATCTCTTGCTTATCGAGCGCTTCTTGTAAATAATTTTCACCGAAAGCGCGTTGCCCGAGTTTTGCGAACGCCATCACGGCCTCGGCCGGGAAAGTTTTGCTGACCGCCAATAACTGGACACTCGCTCCTAACCTGGCCCCTTTCAAGCAGGCCATCGTGATCTTGGCCTGGATCTCGCTCAAGGCCAAGCTGAAATTGTGTGATTTTTGATCCTCAGATCGACCGTTCATCGCTATATAACTCGATTCATCGGCACACCCTAGTGTCTGCCGGAAGGAAGCGCCAAGCTTACCTCAGGAAATTGTCGAGGACCTATGGATATTGCTGAACTGCTAGCCTTTGCCGTAAAAAATAAGGCCTCTGATCTACATTTGTCTGCCGGATTGCCGCCCATGATTCGGGTTCATGGCGATGTACGCCGTATTAACCTGCCGCCGATGGAGCACAAGGATGTGCACGGCATGATCTACGACATCATGAGTGATGGTCAGCGCAAAGACTACGAGGAAAATTTGGAGTGCGACTTCTCCTTCGCGATTCCAGGTTTGGCGCGTTTTCGGGTCAATGCCTTCAATCAACAGCGTGGCGCCGGCGCGGTGTTACGGACGATTCCTTCCAAGATTATGTCGCTCGAAGAACTCAATTGCCCGAAGGTATTCACTGAATTGGCGCAGACGCCGCGCGGCATTGTGCTTGTGACCGGCCCGACTGGCTCGGGTAAGTCGACGACCCTGGCTGCGATGGTCAACTGGATTAATGAAAACAACTATGGTCACATTTTGACGGTGGAAGACCCAATTGAGTTTGTGCATGAATCGAAGCGCTGCCTGATTAACCAGCGCGAGGTGGGTCCCATGACACTGTCCTTTAACAACGCGCTACGCTCGGCGCTTCGTGAAGATCCTGACGTGATTCTGGTCGGTGAGTTGCGTGATTTGGAAACGATTCGCCTGGCCTTGACTGCGGCCGAGACGGGCCACTTAGTGTTCGGTACCTTGCATACCTCTAGCGCGGCCAAGACCTTGGACCGGATCATTGACGTGTTCCCCGCGGCCGAGAAAGAAATGGTGCGAGCCATGCTTTCCGAGTCGTTGAAGGCGGTAATTTCGCAGTCTTTGTTGAAAACGAAAGATGGCAATGGTCGCGTCGCAGCGCATGAAATTATGATCGGCACGCCCGCGATTCGTAACCTGATTCGCGAAGCCAAGGTGGCGCAAATGAATTCAGCGATTCAAACAGGCGGCGGTTTGGGCATGCAAACGCTAGACCAATGCTTAACCGACCTTGTACGTCGTAATGTGATCAGCATGGCCGAAGCCCGAGGCGCTGCTGCGGTTAAAGAGAACTTTCCCGGCTAGCGAAGTGTAAACAGCTCAATCACAAGAACAATAAAACCCAACCCAAGGACAGAATCAAATGGAGCGCGAACAAGCCTCAAAGTTCATGCACGATCTATTGAGACTGATGGTCTCAAAGAACGGCTCGGATTTGTTTCTCACGGCTGATTTTCCACCCGCGTTCAAAATCGACGGTAGGGTGCAACCCATCTCGAACGTCCCGCTGACCGCGCAACACACGTTAGAGCTGGCCCGAGCTTTGATGAATGATCGTCAGGCGTCGGATTTTGAATCCCATTTGGAAGTGAACTTCGCCATCAGCCCTACGGGGATTGGTCGTTTCCGGGTGAATGCGTTTATGCAGCAGGGCAAGGTGGGCATTGTCCTGCGGACCATTAAGATGGAGATTCCTTCCATCGAAGAGCTTCAACTGCCCAGCGTACTCAACGATTTGTCCCTCACCAAACGTGGGTTGATTATTGTCGTTGGAGCGACGGGCTCGGGAAAGTCGAATACCTTGGCCGCCATGATCGGTCATCGCAATGAAAAAACTTACGGTCACATTGTGACCATTGAAGATCCGGT
>JAYVKZ010000179.1:0-3697 GCA_043767985.1 Betaproteobacteria bacterium | reverse complement strand
CTTGCCCGCAAACCACGACAGCCCGCCCTCCAGCCACTCTGAGCGCGACTAGCTTTCCCTAGCAATGCCGAACCGCTTGAGTCTCTGTGCTCTGCTCGCCTTCATTGCGGGCGGGGTGGGCTCCATCAGCCAAGGCATTTGGTCGGCCTGGTGGTTGCAAATTCTCAGCCTGAGCTTCCTGTTCGGGCTGCTGTTCGCTCGTCGAAGTGAACGCACGACGCCAGGTGAAGCCTTTTTAATCGTGTTCGCCTATGGTCTCGCCTACTTTGTCCTAGGCGTGGGTTGGCTCTACATCAGCATGCATCGTTATGGTGGCATGGCGGCACCTTTGGCCGCCACCGGTGTATTCTTGTTGTCCTGTCTATTAGCTAGTTTTTCAGCCTTAGCGGCCTGGGCTTGCATTAAGCTCGCCGGAGTGCAAGGTCACTTTGGCTTCGGCAAGTCGCCCATCGCTGCCATTTTGGTCTTTGCAGCCGCCTGGGGCCTGATGGAATGGACTCGTTCCTGGATCTTTACAGGCTTCCCCTGGATCGCGCTGGGTTACTCGCAAATTGATGGGCCACTCGCCAGCGCTGCTCCTGCACTTGGCGTCTATGGGCTGAGTGTACTCACGGCCTTATTCAGTGGTGGTTTAGCGCTTTTCATTACGCAAGCGTCGCGGAAGCTTTGGTCTTTCAGTGCGCTCGTCTGTATGTTGATGGCCTGGGTCAGTTCGTTTACCTTCGCACATTTAGACTTCACGTCCGCCACAGGCAAAACCATGAGCGTTCGCTTGGTACAGGGCAATATCCCACAGGACATGAAATTTGATCCCGTACGCATGGGCAGCACGATGCGCTACTTCGTGAGCCAAATTCGCGACAGCAAAAGTAGTTTGACGGTGCTGCCCGAAACCGCATGGACAACCTTATGGGATCGCACCCCACCAGACATCGCCGCCGAGCTTAGCAGTGCGATTCAAGTGTCCGGCACGCGCTTGGCCCTCGGCCTCCCGGCCATTCAGGAGGGCCAGATTTATAACTCGGTTGCACTAATTGATGGGCGCAATAACATCACCTCGCGCTATGACAAAACCCACCTCGTGCCGTTCGGAGAGTTTGTACCACCGGGCTTTCGGTGGTTCGTGGATCAGATGCGTATTCCCTTGGGCGACTTTGGTCGAGGCAGTACGCAGCAGCCACTCGTGCGCCATGACAACCAATGGATTGCCTTCAATATTTGCTATGAAGACCTCTTCGGTGAAGCCCTCGCCGAGCAAGTCAGGCAGGGTGCCCACATTCTCATCAATGTCAGCAATATTGCCTGGTTTGGTGACTCACACGCCCTGCCCCAGCATTTAGTCATTGCCAGAATGCGCGCCTTGGAACTCGGTCGGCCGATGTTGCGTGCCACCAATACCGGCGTTACGGCGAGTATTGATGCTACTGGAAAAGTATTGGCTCAACTCGCGACCAACCAAGCAGGTAATTTGGACGTTGAAGTCGCCAGCACCCAAGGCCTCACCCCTTATGCACGGTTTGGAAATGGGTTATTTTTAATCGGCGCCGTCATTTTGATCGGGGTGGGCTCCTGGCTAGGCCGAGCGGAGCACAAGACCATGAAGAAGTGAACGGTACAATCACGTTCATGATTACGTTCCAAGAAGTTATTCTCCGCCTCCAAACCTATTGGAGTGAGCAGGGCTGCGCCCTTTTGCAACCTTACGATATGGAAGTCGGTGCCGGTACCTTCCATACCGCGACCTTTCTCCGATCGATCGGTCCCGAACCCTGGAAAGCAGCCTACGTCCAGCCCTCGCGCCGCCCAAAAGACGGACGATATGGCGACAACCCCAACCGACTCCAGCACTACTATCAGTATCAAGTGGTCTTGAAACCGTCGCCGCCGAATATTCTTGAGCTCTACATTGGTTCCTTGAAGGCCCTGGGCATTGACCCGATGGTGCACGATATTCGGTTTGTAGAAGACGACTGGGAATCGCCCACCCTCGGCGCTTGGGGCTTGGGATGGGAAGTTTGGCTGAACGGGATGGAAGTGACTCAATTCACTTACTTTCAAGAAGTCGGCTCTCTTAAGTGTCAGCCCGTGACCGGTGAGATTACCTACGGTTTAGAGCGCTTGGTGATGTACTTACAAAACGTAGAAACCATCTATGATTTGGTATGGACACCCGGAGTCACCTATCGTGACGTGTTCCATCAAAACGAGGTCGAGCAGTCCACCTACAATTTTGAGCATGCCAATACCGAGGTCCTGTTTCGCCACTTCGACGACCATGAGGCCGAAGCCAAGCATTTGATTGAGGCGAAATTGGCGCTGCCCGCCTACGAAAAAATAATGAAGTGCTCTCACACCTTTAACCTCTTGGACGCCCGTGGCGCCATTAGCGTCACCGAGCGCGCCGCCTATATTGGACGGGTGCGCAACCTATCAAGAGCAGTCGCTCAAGCCTACTACGATTCGCGCGAGCGTCTGGGATTCCCCATGCTTGCCCAAGCGACCAACGTCGCCCAAGCGGCCTAGAGGAGCACTCATGACGACCTCCTCTACGACCCCTCATGCAGCACTCCTGATCGAACTTTTTACCGAAGAGTTACCGCCGAAAGCGCTCAAAGCCTTAGGTCAAAGCTTTAGCCAGACGGTTCTCAGCGAGCTCTGCGCCAAAGGTCTGTGCGCGACCGACGCCGCGATGGAAAGCTTTGCAAGCCCGCGACGCCTGGCGGTGCGAATCCAGCAGGTGCTGGCCCGTGGCACGGACCGCCAGCTTGAACTAAAAGGCCCGTCCATCAAGGTCGGTCTTGACGCTGACGGCAAGGCCACCATGGCCTTGGTCAAGTGGGCGGAAAAACAAGGCGCCACGGTTGCGCAGTTAAGTCAGCGCAGTGACGGCAAGCAAGATTGTTTTTACTTCCACAGCACGGCGCCGGGCGCCAGTCTCAACACGGAAATTTCGGCCATCATTCAAACCGCCCTCTCGAAGCTGCCTGTCCCCAAGGTCATGCAATATCAGCTCGCCGACGGTGTCACCAATGTAAGCTTCGTGCGCCCTGCCCATCGACTCTTGGTCTTGCACGGTCAGTCCGTTATACCGGCCCAGGTACTGGGCCTCACCAGCGACCGGCTCACCGAGGGGCACCGCTTTCATAGCACGGGTACCTTAAGTATTGCTTCGCCAGAAGATTACGAAGTAGTACTACTGACTTCCGGAAAAGTCATCGCCTCCTACCAGGCTCGTCGCGCCAACATCGCCGAGGCCTTGTTAAGCGCCGCCGCCTCACAAAACGCCCGCTTGACGAGTCATCCAGGAAGCCTCTCAGACGCCGCTGCGCTCGACGGCGAGCTTGCCGGCTATCTTGATGAAGTGACCGCACTGGTCGAGTGGCCAAGGGTATACGTGGCAGGGTTCGAAGCGCGCTATCTCGCCGTGCCACAAGAGTGCTTAATTTTGACGATGCGGACCAATCAAAAGTATTTCCCACTCTTTGACGCACAGGGTAAGCTCACGCCCAAGTTCTTGGTGGTCTCGAACATGGACATTGCCGACCCGAAGAATATTGTTGAAGGCAACGAACGCGTGGTGCGCCCGAGACTCTCAGATGCTGAGTTTTTCTACACACAGGATCAAAAGCAAAGCCTCTTCGAGCGCCTACCTCAGTTGGCACAAGTGGTGTATCACGCCAAGCTTGGCTCGCAACAG
>JAYVKZ010000178.1:0-9705 GCA_043767985.1 Betaproteobacteria bacterium | reverse complement strand
TAAATGGATATCGCTTGCGCCCTGCTCAAAGGCGTACTGCCACAACCATTCGGTAATGCCAACAATATGCGAATCATTGGCATCAAAACTTTTACCAGTGCGGCCAAGCTCAACCAGTTGTTCGAAATTCTGAGTGTTGCTGGCATTGGCGGAGTTTTTAGCTGCCCGCACCGATTGTGCAAGCGAGTAGAACTCACCAATATAACGCTGTAACTCACTTGGGTTGACCATCACCAATTGAACTTGCTTGCGGCTCGCACTCGCGAACTCGGCCACCCAACTGGTCTCAAACGGCTCGCAGGTGCCAATCCACAACTCACTGCCGCGCAAATCTAGCGGCAAAATTTTGAAGCGGGAGGCGTATTGGTTCGACATAAAGTCTGCCAATCTCGAGAAGTTCACCTTAAGAGGGTCGATCCGAAAAAACGGCACATTGCAACGCTTGGCCGCCCATTCGGTGAGCGTGTCGAGATCAAGAATACGCCCAGTGACGGGGCTAATAAGTTTGCGCTGGGCCAGCGACACCAAGGCATGTTGCGAGGTGACGATGGACGCTTGGCCAGCGATTAGAGCTGCATCCTCCGCACGGATGAGACCGTCCGCGACCAAAGGCTCAAGCATGCCGACAACACTTAGCTTTTCACCGGTTTTTGCAAGGGGCTTGAAGGGCGCTTCCGGATCAAAGCGCGGCACTGAAGGTGCTACGTGAGATACCCTGACTTTCGCAGTGCTCAGGCTCGGAAGTTTTGAGGTCGGCGCGGTGTCAATGGAGGGAGGTGTGGCAATGGCATTCATCCCCCATTGTCCGACCAACTGAGTCGCCAGCGTTAGAGGGTCAGATGAGTGGTCGAAGCTCGGCTGTGAGTGGGCTGGCGACGTAGACTTCTGAGCCACTTTGGCACTGATAGGTCGTAGGCTTGATCAAGGAGCTGGGCGCGCTCGAAAAGCTTAGTCCATGCCACATGAAGCGCAGGCCCTTTGAAGGCCAGAATAACGATGTTGCCAGCATCGACAGCCGGCCAAGCCAGCACCCTACCGCCAAATACCTCATGAATACGCGCTAAATTTTTCTTAAAAGAACTTGGTTCACCAAATAAGTTGACACTCAAGATGCCGGTGTCAGACAGGGTGTCGTAACAGTTTTGATAGAAGCTAAGTGAGTCTAAGACTGGCCCTTTCGCTTGCCAGTCGTAGACATCCACTTGCACAACACCGAAGGCTTGACCCAGCCTGCCTTTTCTCGAACTGCCTCTTGCCGAATCGCTCTCGACGCGATCCCCTGTAGCGCAGAGCGACTGAAGATAAGCCTCACCATCCTCAACCACAACCTTGAGTCGCGAATCGTTTTCTGGCAAGGCAAAAAACTGCCGTGCCGCCGATACGACCGCGGCACTAGCCTCCACCACCACAATCTCGCTCTTTGGAAAAAACCGGTAACTATGTTTGGTAAGTGCAGCAGCACCTAAACCAATTTGCAAGATTCTTTTGGGCGGCTCTAAAAACAGCAACCAAGACTGCATTTGAGCCACATAGTCAATGACGATATCCCAGGGGCGCCGAATGCGCATCGCCCCCTGTATCCAGGGCGAGCCGAAATGCAAATAGCGAACCCCTGCCTCCTCAGACAGGGTGATTTCGGGCTCGATCAAGGCGCCGCTCGACACGTGCTTGAACGATAAATCTAGGCGCTCAATTTCAACAACATGTCGTTCATGCGCTTCACAAACAGCGCAGGCTCTTGCAGCTGACCGCCCTCCGAGAGCACCGCTTGATCGAAGAGCAGAGACGCCCAATCCGAGGTGCGGGCCCCTTCTTGACCAATTTCCGCTTTCATACGCAGCACCACGGGGTGGGTAGGATTGAGCTCCAAAATGGGTTTGCGATCCGGCGCTTTTTGCCCTGCTTGTTTGAGCATGCGCTCCAAATTCGCACTGATATCGCCTTCGTCCGAGACTAGGCAAGAAGCCGAATCGGTCAAGCGCTTAGAGACGCGCACCTCTTTCACCTGCTCACCCAAGGCCGTTTTTACCGCCTCGAGCGTGTCTTTAAACTCAGCATCCGCCGCTTCGTTTTGCTTTTTCTCTTCTTCGTCCTCGAGCTTGCCAAGATCGGCACTGCCGCGAGCTACTGAGACCAACTCTTTTTCGTCAAATTGCTGCAGGTAAGAAAGCATCCATTCATCGATCCTCTCAGTCAGAAGCAGCACTTCAATGCCCTTCTTGCGGAAGCCTTCAAGATGCGGGCTCATGCGCGCGGTCTTAAGGTTTTCGGCAGTGACGTAGTAAATTTTGTCTTGACCTTCCTTCATGCGACCGAGATAGTCGGTCAGAGAAACACTTTGATCATCGCCTTCGCTCTGAGTGCTCGCAAAGCGCAGCAGCTTTTGCAGACGCTCGGCATTGCCAAAGTCTTCGCCTAGGCCTTCTTTCAAGACCTGGCCGAACTCCTTCCAGAACGTTACGTATTTGTCTTTGTGATTTTCGGCTAGGTCCTCGAGCATACTGAGCACCCGCTTGGTACAGCCCTCCCGAATGGCTTTAACATCGCGCGACTCTTGCAAGAGTTCGCGAGATACATTCAAAGGCAAATCGGCTGAATCGACAATACCGCGTACGAATCGCATGTAGACGGGCAGCAACTGCTGAGCATCGTCCATGATAAACACGCGCTTGACGTACAGCTTCAAACCACGACGATTCTCGCGATCAAAAATATCATAGGGCGCGGTGCCAGGCACATAGAGCAACTGGGTATATTCTGTGCGGCCTTCCAAGCGGTTATGGCTATAGGCCAGAGGGTCTTTGCTGTCACTGGTCAGGTTCTTATAAAACTCAAAATACTGAGCTTCGTCCAACTCGCTTTTGTTTCGAGCCCACAGCGCGCTGGCTTTGTTGACCGACTCCCAGGCATCCTCCACCTTATAGGCCTTGGCCTCACTATCCCAACTGCGCTTTTGCATCTCAATGGGGAGCGAGATGTGGTCCGAGTACTTACTGATGATGCCGCGTAGAGAATAGTCTTGCAATAGGTTGTCGAAGTCCGGGCCGTCCTCGCCCGCCGCCGCCGGCCGTAGGTGCAAAATGACCTCGGTACCGCGCGACGTCTTGTCCATGCCTTCGATACTGAACTCACCAGAGCCGTCAGACTCCCAGCGGACGCCTTGGCCCGCAGAGGCACCTGCACGGCGGGTCAACACGGTGACCTTGTCGGCCACAATGAAAGCTGAATAAAAGCCCACGCCAAACTGACCAATGAGTTGAGAATCTTTAGCGTTGTCGCCCGACAGTTTGCCGAAAAATTCTTTCGTGCCCGAGCGGGCAATGGTGCCCAGGTTGTCGATCACCTCTTCGCGCGACATGCCAATGCCGTTATCGGAAATGCTGAGCGTGCGGGCATTTTCGTCCATACTGATACGAATTTTGAGCTGGCCATCGCCCTCGTACAAATCGCCGTTGCTTAGCGCTTCATAACGCAATTTATCGCAGGCATCAGAGGCATTAGAAATTAACTCGCGCAAGAAAATTTCATGGTTGCTGTAGAGCGAGTGAATCATCAACTGTAAAAGTTGTTTGACCTCGGTCTGAAAGCCCATCGTTTGTTTGGCTTGGCCCTGCGGGGCAGCGTTCTCAACTGTCATTGTTTCCTCTTGAACTCATGCAAAATAAATTAGTGTTGTATCGACTGGATAATCGAGATATTTGGGGCAATCTTTGGGGTTTTCAAGAGCTGGGACAGCTCAGCCCACATTTTAGGATTATTGCTGCTAGCCACGTTAAAGCGCAGCCACTGGCTATCCCGCTGGTCTGGCATAAACAGGCTGCCCGGTGCCAGTAAATAACCCTTGTCCAGCATGGCTTGGGCCAGGGAGTTCGTACCATAGCGGCACTGGGCCCATAAAAACATCCCCACTTGCGGGCTTGAAAACACTTCAAGCCCAAGCTTTTCAAGCTCACGCAATACCGGTTCACGGGCCAGATTGAGTTGTTGGCGCAGCCGCACCAAGTGTCGGCGGTAATGCCCCTCAGAGAGAATGCGGTACACCACTCTCTCCCCGAGCTCAGACGAGGTGAGACCCACCAGCATTTTGAGATCGGTCAGCTGGCGAGCCAGATCCGGTGAGGCCACCAGGAACCCCACCCGCAAGTTCGCCGCTAAGGTTTTGGAAAACCCACTCAAATAGATGATGTTTTTGAGTTGATCCAGTGCCGCCAAACGGGTGCAGGCCTGAAAGCTTGCGCCCGGATGGAGGTCGGAATAAATGTCATCCTCAACCACTTTGAAACCCAGCGTTTCGGCCAAACGCAAGACCTGAAATGCCTTGGCTGCACTCATTGAAGAACTCGTGGGATTGTGGAGAATGGCCGTGGTAAAGAACAACTTCGGCTGGTGTTCACGGGCCAAAGTCTCCAACACACCCAAATCAGGCCCGTCCGCCAAACGAGGTACGCCTAAAATGCGGGCACCCAGGAGGCTAATTCGCCCAAAAAGAAGAAACCAGGAAGGCTCATCCACCAAGACCGTATCGCCCGGCCGGATAAAGTGCTGAGCAATTAAATCCAGCGCCTGGGTCACGCCATTGGTCATCACAATTTGATCGGGGCTGGCTTGAATGTCCACCTCGGCCAACTTCATTTGAAGTTGTTGGCGAAGCGGCAAATAGCCCTGAGGATGGCCATAGTCCAGCAAACCGGCACCCGATTGGCGACTCAGCGTGCGAAGGCTGGTGGTCACCAAGGCTTCATCGAGCATGTCGGCCGGCAACACGCCGCCGCCCGGCATATCCTGTGCCGGTAATCGCTTGAACATATTGCGTAGTAGCCACACCACGTCCACACGCCCGTGGGGCACCTCCGCCCAGCTTCGCGCCGCCGCCAAGCCCGCCTGCAAAGATCGCTCACGCACATAAAAGCCCGACCCTCGACGCGACTCAAGATAGCCTCGTGCAATGAGACGGTCATAGGCCTCCACCACGGTAAAGCGCGACACTTCTTGCTCATCGGCAAAGTGCCGTATCGACGCTACTTTGCTACCTGGGCGAATCAGACGCTCATCGATGCGCTGCGCATACCAGGCGACAATCCGCTCGACCAGGGTTTGATCACCTTGATTTTGAGCGTCGCGCAGCAACAGTTGGGGCTGAAAAGGCATTTTTTGTTGACGGTTGAACGACTGGATAAAACGCGACTCACTGTCCAAAACTGAATCGGCATTCGGACCGGTACAGTTTGATCTATTACGCTATAACTGTACCGCAACTGATCTGGTCAATAGTCTAAACTTCATTGCCATGGAAATCAATATCCCCCTGTACGTCGCCTTTGTTTGGTTCGCCATCGTGGCCTCATTCACCCCCGGACCCAATTGTTCTTTGGCGCTTGCCATTGGCATCCATCATGGGGTCAAGCCAGTATGGCGTCACGGCTTAGGCGTTTGCCTGGGCCTGACACTCTTGATGCTCCTAGGTTTGTGGGGCAGCCTTGATCTCTTGAAAACCTACCCCCTGGCGGCGAGGGTTCTGAAATTCTTGGGCATTGCCTATCTCGTTTATCTGGGCTACGCCTTTATCAAAGCGGCCGGTTCGAGCATCGATGAGGGCCCAAGTGCTGCGGTGCCTAAGCCCAAGGTGTATCAAAGCGCTTTTATGCAATTGAGCAACCCCAAGGCCTGGCTGTTGATCACCGGCACCCTAGGGGCCTATCAAGGGATGGCCAAAACCTTTTGGCTCAACGCAGCCCTCATTCTGATCACCCTCTATTTTTGCATTGCTGGTGCTGTCTATCTGTGGGCTTGGATGGGACAGTCGATCCGCGCCTGGTTGAATCACGGGCGCCGCATGCAGGTGTTCAATATCGCTTTGGGCCTATCGCTAATCCTAACCGCACTCTGGCTGGTTGGGCAGTAGCGCTAGCTTTTTTCACTCCCTAAGGAGTAGCCTATGTGGCTTGGTTTCATTGGTGTCTTGATTTTCTCGCTAACGCTTCCGGCGACGCGTTTTGCTGTCGAGAGCTTTGACCCCGCTTGGTTGGCCATTGCTCGCGCGGTACTCGCAGCGCTCCTGGGCGCCGTGGTCCTGGTAGTGACCAAGCAAAAGCGCCCTCAGCCTCATCACCTGAAATCCGTTGCCGCCATCAGTGCCGGGGTGGTGTTCGGCTTTCCATTTTTTACCTCGGTGGCCATGAAAACCGTCGATGCCTCGCACGGCGCCGTGGTGGTCGGGCTTCTGCCCATGGCCACGGCCATCGTCAGTGCTAAGGTCAACCACGAGCGCTTGAGTCGAACGTTCTGGGTGTGTGCCATGTTGGGCGCAGCCATTGTTTTTGGCTATGCAATCTCCCAAGGCAAGGGTGCGCTCGGTTGGGGTGATGCTTGTTTGCTTTTAGCGGTGGCCTTTGCCGCGGTCGGCTATGCCTATGGCGGCAAACTTTCACGGGAGCTAGGCGGCTGGCAAACCATTACTTGGGCGCTGCTCTACAGCCTGCCCATCATGATTGCACCGCTGATTTACTTCAGTTGGGGCTTCAACTTCGCAGCCGTCAAGCCAAGCGCTTGGCTAGGCTTTTTGTATGTAAGCCTGTTTAGCCAGTTCTTGGGTTTCTTCTTTTGGTATGGCGGCATGGCCAAAGCTGGGGTAGGAAGAGTGTCCCAGGTTCAGCTCTTGCAGCTCTTTCTCACCCTCATTTTCTCGGCACTGATCAATCAAGAGCAAGTCACCTTGCTCACCTGGGCAGTGGCGGTGACCATCGTTGCCCTGGTGTGGTTCATCAAGCGTTTGCCGGTTCAGGCTCCGAAATGACGAATCGCAAAGTGGCTCTCGATCAGCTTAGGGGAAACATCTTCGAAGCGCGCGGGAAACCATTTGGCTTGGCGGTCTTTATCGATCAATAGAGCACGCACCCCTTCGTTAAAGTCCAGGCCGCGCTGAAAGGCCTTGGCCAGCACCAAATCAAGATCGAGCACCTGGCGAATGGATAGTTTTTTACTGCGCTGCATGTACTCATCGCTCACGTAGGCGGCGGTCGGCGAACCGTTCGTTAAGCTCTCCGCCGGGGCGCTGAAATAGGGGTCCTCCTGAGCCGCGACTTGTAGAGCATCTCTTACCTCGGTCACGGTAGGTTGCTGGGCAATAAAACGAATTGCATCAGAGTATTGCATCAGGTTTGCGGTGGGCAAACCAAGTTTATATTTGCGATGCATACCCAGCAAGGTGTTAGTCACTAGCGCATGGTTTTCAGCGGTTTTGCAGTGGGCAACCCAGGCAATCGCTTTGAGCTTGGCGAGCATCAACTCCTTGGCCTCCAACGGCACAAAGAAATCCGACAACCCGGCAAAAATAGCATCCGCCTCATTGATCATCAAGCCCGTGAGCGCCATGACTCGCCCTGCTCCCCCCGGCACGCGATTGAGAAAGAATCCCCCACCCACATCCGGGAACAAACCAATATGGATCTCGGGCATAGCGATTTTTGAGGACTCGGACAACACCCGGTGGCTGCACCCCACCGTGAGTCCCACCCCACCGCCCATGCACACCCCGTGCGTGTAGGAGATGATGGGTTTTGGAAAATGATGAATCAAATAATCCAGTTCGTACTCAACCGCAAAAAACTGATCGCCATACTCAAAGCGCTGCGGGCCACCGGCCCTCACCGCGCGGATCACCGAGGCGACATCGCCCCCTGCACAAAAGCCCTTGGGACCTTCCCCATCAAGCAAGATGGCAACCACCGATTCATCAGACGCCCAGGCTCGAAATTGCTTGAGCATCAGCTCAAACATTTCTAGGTTTAGGGCGTTGAGCGCTTTGGGACGGTTGAGTCTTGCATGCCCGATGAAGAGTTGCTTTACCTTCTGCTCGGCCCCGCCGCCGTCGCAAGCAATGAGGGCGAAGACAACGGGGGCAGGTCCAGGGACGGCTGCGCTGGTTGCGCCATGGATTGAAATACTGGCGTTGGGTACTGGCGGTGTGGTCATCATCAATTATTCTGAATAAAAATTAGTCTTTAGAAAAACTCAAGCGAGCGTGCCGGACCCTTGGCTCCAAGTACTTACCCTTACGTGCACGCCCGCCCAGATATTCTTGAAGCACCCTTGGCGTGAACACCTTGTCGACAGGCTTGGCACCACGTCCGACACCTTCTACACGGATGCTCGGCGCACTGAACGCGTCTTCATACACCAGTGCTTGCGCTAAGGTATCGCCCTTGTCGAGAGCCATGATGATGACGCCGCGACCACCATTCTTCAGGAGTTTGACCTCATCCACCCCCAAGCCCAAAGCTTTGCCCTCTGCGCTCATACAGAGCACCTTGGCCATGCCCGGTTTAAAAAGAGCTGGGCGACACGCCAAGTCCTTGTCTTCGAGCGTAAAGAAGCTCTTGCCCTGGCGGGTGCGAGCGATCAAGTCCTTCACTTGGCAAAGCAGCCCCATGCCCTGACGGCTGGTGAACAGTACACCGATGTCGTCCGCTGCCGCGAACACATGCTCAATACGCGTGCCACTTTCAATCTCGAAAAAGCTAGTGATAGGTTGACCATCACCTCGGGCGGAAGGTAGTTGCGAGACGGGCAAGCAATACACGCGGCCATTGGTGCCCACGGCAATGACGGAATCAGTACTCATCACCTCATAGGTGCCGTAGTAGGTATCCCCGCTCTTAAAGCTCAAGGCGCCAATATCGACACCGTGTCCTTGACGAGCCCGCACCCAACCTTTCTCAGACACAATCACTGTGATGGGCTCTGCAATGACCTTCACTTCGGCACTGGCACGAGCCGCACTCTCAATCAAGGTGCGCCGATCATCTCCATAGGTCTTAGCGTCTGCTTCGATTTCCTTGACCACTAAGCGCTTTAAGGCGTTCGGGTTACTCAGCAAGGTTTCAAGGTCAGCTTTCTCGGTACGCAAAGTCTTGAGCTCTTGCTCAATCTTGATGGTTTCTAGGCGCGCTAACTGACGTAAGCGAATTTCAAGAATGTCTTCGGCCTGTCGGTCAGACAGCTTAAAAGCTTCAATCAAGGACGGCTTAGGCTCATCCGACTCGCGGATGATGCGAATCACCTCATCGATATTCAGCAGAATAATCTGCCGACCTTCCAGTATATGGATGCGATCATCCACCTTGCCCAGGCGGTGGCGAATCCGGCGCTCAACCGTTTGAAGACGGAACTGGCACCAGTCGGCCAACATGCCCAACAGGTTCTTTTGCCCAGGCCGACCATCGAGCCCAATGCTCACCAAGTTAATCGGTGCACTCGCCTCCAGGCTGGTTTGCGCGAGTAAGGTGTTGACGAATTGGTCGCGATCCACCTTCGACGTTTTAGGCTCGAACACCAAACGTACCGCGGCCTCTTTGCCGGACTCGTCACGCGCCACATCAAGCACCGACAATAGATTTTGCTTATGCAGCAACTGATCTGCACTCAAGGCTTTTTTACCGGTCTTCACTTTAGGATTGGTAATCTCTTCAATCTCTTCCATGATTTTTTGAGAAGACACACCGGGCGGCAATTCATCAATCACCCATTGCCACTGACCTCGAGCAAGGTCTTCAAAGTGATGGCGCGCCCGGACCTTTAGGCTGCCCCGGCCACCACTGTAGATCTCGCGGATGTCCGACGCCAGGCTAATGATCTGCGCCCCGCCAGGATAATCTGGGCCCGGCATCACGGCGAGAATCTCGTCAATCGTGGCGTTGGGGTTGCGCA
>JAYVKZ010000177.1:0-10698 GCA_043767985.1 Betaproteobacteria bacterium | reverse complement strand
AACCAATCCGCAAGCACTCCGCCGCCCTCCCCGCCCATCGCCATAATCGCAATGGTGTAGACCTTCGAGGGCTCCAAAGCCAACGCCGTGGCCGTCATGCCTGAATGCCCGCAAGACGCCGATCTACTCGACGTTGCAGCCAAGAAATCACTCTGCTCCTTAGCGCCTGTTTCCAGCGGTCCCAGGCACTAGGATTACTCACAATACTAGCCTTATAGAACGAGGGGCAGAGCACCGCCGCTTGAGAAGCCTCGCCACAAAGACCGCAACCAACACATGAATCAAGTACGGTCGCCACTGGGTCGCGACGCAGCGGATCAGGATTGGGCTTGATGCTTAAAGACGGGCAACCCGACAGGCGAATGCAGGAGTGATCCCCGGTACAAGTATCTGCGTCCACACCAAATCGCTCGCGCACCATTCGCTCACCACGTTGAATCGCTGCGCTGATCTGCGGCTTCACGCGTCGCTGCTTATTGAGCATGCACTCGCTTTGGGCCACTAATACTTTCGGCCCTTTCTCGGACGTAGTCAAAGCCTCTTTGAGCGTGCTCTTCATGGTCTTTAGGTCGTAGGTACGGTCAATGGTTCGCACCCAGCTCACACCCACGCCTTGTACAGCCTTCGCGATCGGATTATTGGTCGCACGAATAGCGTTGTCAGCCTTGGAGGACAAAATGTCTTGCCCGCCCGTGGCCGCCGAATACCCATTGTCCACCACCACCAACAGGTTGTCGCTCTTATTGAAGACGGCATTGCCGACCCCACTGGTAAGGCCGTTATGCCAAAAACCACCGTCCCCCATGATGCTGATCGTGCGCTTATCGGTCTCTTGGGTGTTAAATGCAGAGGCGCCCGCCCAGCCCAAACCGTAGCCCATGGTGGTTGCACCGATATTAAAGGGCGGCAGGATAGAGAACAAGTGGCAACCAATGTCCGCACTGATGTGATGCTGACCAATCTCTCGTTCCAGCAACTTAATGGCGGTGAATATGGGTCGTTCCGGGCAACCGGTACAAAAAGACGGCGGCCGTCCATGTACAACTTCTGAGAGCTCAGCCTGATTCAATGGCTGAATCGGGATGATTTTTTTCGAGGGAACGATCGGTGCAAGGCTAGTGTTGCTTGAAGCACGAGATACTTCTCGAATCACGACGTCGGCAGGTATACCACCGTAAAGCTCAAGAAAGGCCCGCAAGCCCTTCAACATCACGCCACCGGTGTACTCCCCAGCCATCGGCAAAAAGTCTTTGCCGTGTAACTTGGTTTGCAGGTCAGCCCGGCGCAAGATCGTATTCACGTTTTGCTCGATGAAATCGGGCTGCCCCTCCTCCACCAGCATCACCGCCCGCTTGTCCGAGCAAAACCGCTTGAACTCATCATCCACCAGAGGATAAGTCACGTTCAACACATAGAGCGGAATCTTGCTCTCGCCCCAGGTATCTGCCAGCCCAAGGGTTTGCAAGGCACGGATGACGCCGTTATACATGCCGCCTTGCAAGACAATGCCGAGTTGCTGCGTCGCTGAGCCGCTTGCATCCACCCCAAAAAACTCATTGAGTTGGTGCTCTTGAATAAAGCGCACTGCACTCGGCCAGCGCGAATTGACCTTCTCCTGCTCATGCAAATATGTGGCGGGGGGCAGAGCGATGCGATTGGTATCGCGCTGCGGCGCTTCCATGGCATTTTTCAAATTAAAGCTTGCCCGCTTATTCGCCTTGGTGGTGAACCGACCATGGACATGGCAGGCACGGATGCGTAGCTCCAACATCACCGGCGTATTGCTGGCTTCCGACAGTTGAAAACCCTTCTCCACCATATCGACAATACTGGGCAAATTGGGCCGAGGATCGAGCAACCAGATTTGGGATTTCATGGCAAAGGCATGGGAGCGCTCTTGCATAATGCTTGAGCCTTCACCATAGTCTTCGCCAACAATGATCATGGCCCCGCCCATGACGCCACCCGAAGCCAAATTGGCAAGAGCATCAGAGGCCACATTAGTGCCCACGGTGCTTTTGAAGGTCACGGCCCCGCGTAAGGGATAGTTGACCGAGGCCGCCAAGGTCGCAGCCGCGGTGGCCTCAGAAGCAGAGTGCTCGAAGCGAATGCCTAACTCTTGCAAAATTTCATTGGCGTCCGTCAAGACATCCATCAGATGCGAAATTGGCGCGCCTTGATAACCCGCCACATAGGACACACCGGATTGAAGAAGGGCCTTGGTCACCGCCAAAATGCCTTCGCCGCGAAATTCCTCGCCCTCACCCAGCCGGAGGGTTTCGACTTCTTTCTTAAACGAGCGTTCGGCCATGGCGTATTTTGCTAAAGTGTCATCATTGAAAATCGGGTCGCAGACTAAAGCACCGGCGGTCTTTGTAAGCCCAGATGTTTGAGCATTGCCAAAGTGCGCGACAGGGCGTCCTTGCGGTAGGCCGCAACATCCACCTGGCTGTAATCATAAAACCCCTGGCCATCTTTCAGGCCATTGCGCCCCTCAATCAACATGCGATTGACGATCTCAGGAGAAGTGTAGCGCTCTGGGCTCAAGGCCTGAGCCAAGTAGCGGCTTGCATGGTAGAGAATATCATTGCCGCCATAGTCGATAAACTCCACCACCCCCAGGGCGGCAAACCGAAACCCAAGCCCGTAGCGGGTGGCCTTATCAATTTCCTCCGGGCTTGCAACGCCCTCCTCCACCATGCGGGCGGCTTCATTCATGATGAGGGCCTGAAGCCTCGGCACAATGAAGCCAGGTGCGGGGCCGCAAACGATCGGCACCTTGCCGATAGATTCCAGTAACGATTTGAGCTTGGCCAGCACTTCGAGATCCGTACCAGGGTGAGTGCTGATCTCGACCAAAGGGACCACGTAGGCCGGATTCAACCAGTGAGCGTTCAAGAGGCGCTTGGGATGGCTCACCATGGGGACAAGATCGGTCACCAAAATAGTCGAGGTCGTCGAAGCAATGGTTGCACTGCTTGAGCAGTGCAGGCAAAGTCGCTCCAAGGCATCGCGCTTCGCTTCCAAAGTTTCAGGCACGGCTTCGAACACGAGCTCGGCTTGGCGCAAGCTCGTTGAGCTGTCTTCAAGACGAATCAGTTCTACTTTTTCAAGTATCCGCGCCATTGTCTCTTTGCGTCTGGTTTCGTCGATATCACCCAGCATGCCAAGCTCAGCCAACATACTAAGGCTGGAGCGTATCTCTTCCATGGCCTCGCCACGCAGACGCAGCCATGCCTCATCGCTTCGGCTTTTGAAATCGACCAATGCCACCGGCATGCCCGCGTAGGCAAAGGCCAGCGCAATGCCGCGCCCCATGCGCCCGGCGCCGAGGCTAACGATCGGTATACGCGCGCAGGGCATAGGTGCCGAGAGTGTGAGCTCCGAGAGTATGCGCTCGGAGCTCATTCGAAGTTTGATCCTTGAACCAGCACCTGCTGCAATTCTTTGATGCTCATTTGAGCCAGACCTAAGGCCTCCAGGCTTCGCTCGCTCGCATCCAAGGCTTGCCCAAGTGCAGGCCGACCGACAATCGCCCCGGCAATCGCCAAGAGTCCCGAAGTCACTGGCACATTCAAACCAAGCTTGCGCGCGACCGAGGCGAGAAAGGCGAGGCCCAGCAAGACATCCTCGGTCATATAACGATGGGTGTGAAGATCAATCGACTCTCGCCAATCACCAGAATCGGTGAGACGCTGATGGGCATCGCCATACATCCAGCGGTCGCTATTGTAGTGATCCGCCAGCGGATAATGGGGGGCGCCATAACCTAGCGCCTCGCGCAAGGCCATTCTCTCGGCATCAAGAGCGCTAGTCACCGAGCGAACGGCTGGGGTAGTGCCCTCGTGATGAATATCCCAACGCTCAAAGTGCTGTAGAGGCGCCGCGTTCAATAAAATCAAAGGAGGATGAATGATCGGCCCTGCGTTCATTAGGGCACCGGATAAGGCGTCCCCACAGGCATGCACTGAGGGATAGGCTTGTTGAATCACCTGTACGGCATGGGCCTCTCGCCGCAAGGGGTAAACCCCTGTGGGCAAGCGAACCGCCCGAATCGTGATCGCGACCGAGTCTGGGCCATGGGTTCGAGCGAGATAAGGCAAGGTGCCTGTTTCGGCATAGCTTACCTGCGCATCATTGCCGCTTTGCCGAACGATTTTATCGATTAAAAAAGAGCCGAAGGTACCCGGAGCGAGAAAAACGACTTGCCCTGAACGCAGATGCGGCGCCATGGCACGGGCAATATCCTCATGGCTATTCGCCGGGACCGGCATGACGACGAGGTCTGCCCCTGCCAAAACCTCAGCAATGTCGGCGCTCATCAAGCCTATCGGCACGCGCCTTTGCCCAGTCACATCCTTCAGCAGAACGCCGCCAGCCACCCTGATGGGCTCAAAGCCCTGGGCATAACGCCGCCACCACCTCACCTCGTGGCCTTGCTCGCTGAGATCGGCTGCTGCCGCAAAACAGCCATGACCACCGCCGAGAATTGCAATCCGCACGGAGACTCCTTGCCCTATCTCAGGTACTAACTTTTCAAACGCCGCGCCCAATAAGCAAAGGTCGCATTCACAATACTGGATTGCCGCAAGAAACTACCTGCTTCTGCCGCCAATGCCGCCTCCACTTCGCGCACCGCCCCGGCACCCATGGCACGCACTTGCATGCGAGCCGCTCGCTCAAAAAATACCGCCAGGTAGCAAGCTTCTTGAATCGTCGCACCCGTTGTCAACAAACCATGATGAGCGAGCAAAATTGCTTTCTTGTCGCCGAGCGCTTGGGAGATGATGCGTCCTTCCTCATCGGCCACCGGCAAGCCTGGCCAGTCTTTAAGATGAGCCACTTGGCCTGAGAGCATGGTGCTGTCCATATGCCCCACTTTAAGCGGCTCACCAATCATGGTGAGTGCACTGGTAAAGGGTGGATGGGTATGGACAATGGCTTGCACGTCTGGTCGAGCGCGATACACCCAAAGATGAAAGCGTGTCGCGGGGTTCGCCATGGCACCAGCCTGAGTGCACTGCAAGTCATCGTCAACTTGTACGATTAACGCCTCGCTAGCCTCTTCAAACCCATAGCCAAAACGCAGGGTCAAGAAATGCTCGGCAAGATCGTCCCGAGCGGTAATTTGCCCGGCGAGGCCAGACTCATGACCCTCGGCAGCAAGAATATTGCAAGTTAAGGCCAGCGCCTGTTTTTTACTAACGTTGGATTCGGGCAGGTTGAACTTCATCTCCCCTTCGGCACGATCTCTAAAATAAGTTTGATCTCGCATGACAACGCTCCTTACTTCATTTGACCGGGCAACCATAGCGAAATAATCGGGAAGGCAATTAGGATGCCCAGGCGGATGACATCCGCAATCATAAAGGGCATCACGCCTTGGAAGATTTTCTGGGTCGGCACTTCAGGTAGCAAAGAGTTCAGCACGAACAGGTTCATGCCCACCGGAGGGCTAATCAGGCCAATCTCCACGACCACCACAATGAGGATGCCGAACCACACGGGATCAAAACCCAGGGCTGTGACCAAGGGAAAGAAGATCGGTACCGTGAGTAAGATCATGGACAACTCTTCCATGGCGGTACCTAACAAGACGTAGATGGCGCAAATTGCAGCAATGACCCAAATGGGCGACAGGCCCAAGCCCAGCACCCAAGCTTTCAAATCGTTAGGCATCGAGGTGTAATTAATAAACTCGGCAAACATTAAGGCGCCGATCAAGATCGTGAACAACATGGCGGTGGTGCGGGCAGATTCGGTCAACGATTGAAACAAATTCGACCAGGTCAAGGTGCGGCGAGCGTAAGCAAAAATCAACGCACCGAAGGCACCAATTCCAGCCCCTTCCATGGCAGTAAAGACACCGCCGTAAATGCCGCCCATCACAATCGCGAACAAGGCCGCGACCGCCCAAACCCCTTTGAAGGCCACCCAACGCTCGGCCCAGCCCGTTTTCTCGCCGCGCGGACCGGCGGAGGGATCACGCCAGCATATCCACTGAACGGCGCCACACAGCAGGAGCACGGCCAACACGCCCGGCAACACACCTGCAGCAAACAATTTACCGATGTTGGTTTCGGTCATGATGCCGTAAATCACCATAATGGTCGACGGCGGAATCAAGATGCCCAAGGTGCCACCAGCGGCGATCGCACCGGTTGACAGCGCATCGTTATAGCCGATTTTTTTCATGGCCGGATAGGCTACCTTGGCCATGGTCGCAGCCGTGGCCACAGACGAGCCGCAGATCGCACCAAAGCCCGCGCAAGCCACGACAGTCGCCATCGCTAGGCCGCCGCGTAAATGCCCCACAAAAGCATTGGCCGCGCGAAACAACTCATGCGACATACCAGCGCGAGTGACCAGATTGCCCATCAGAATGAATAAAGGAATGACCGACAGCGTGTAATTGCGCCCAGTCTCATAGACCTTGGTTTGAATCATCGCAAACGCTTGCGCGAAATTCCAATCGCGCAAATAGGCCACGCCCAGAAAACCGATCAGGCCCATCGAAAAAGCAATCGGCAAGCGCAACAGCGCAAGCAAGAGCATCAGTAGCAGGGCAACAAGGGCGATGGTCATGAAAAGCGGACTAAAGGGTTGATCTCAGCACTCAGCGGGTACATCGGACCCAAAAAGTCAAAGCGCTGGAATAAAGAGAGTTAGCAGGCACACCTAACGAAGTCCACCCGCTAAACCAAGGCTGTATCAGGTGGTGGCGCTTTTCTCCGGATCGAAGGCGTCACCCGACAAGGTGATGGTCCCGAAGGCTTTGAATACATGAATAAGGCCAGTGACGAAGACCATCAAGGTCATAAAATAAACGAAAGGGGTGATAGGTACTTTCAACACATCGGTGGTATCACCATAGGCGGCAATCTTTCCAGCCTTGAGCCAAATTTGATAACTTAGCCCAAGGATCAAGGCGGCGCTAAAAAGGTGCATAAAGCGTTGCAAACGCTCTTGATTTTTCTCGGACAAAACCTTGTCGATGAAATCCATGGTGACATGTTCATCGCCTTTGGAGGCCAGGGGCAGCCCTGCGAAGATCAGCACCAAAAGCGACAATTCGGTTAACTCGAACGCACCTTTCACCGGGGCGCTAAAGACATAGCGCCCAAGCACGTCGGCGAAAGTGAGAAACACCATGAGGAGAAGCAGCACACTCGCTGCAGCCCCCAGTGCAAGATCAAGCCAGGAATGGCGTGCGTTCGAACTCATATCAACCTAAGCGCAATCAGCGATTACTGACCTGCTGTCACTTTCTTGATTTCGTCGCGGAACTCGGCCAAGACCTTGGCGCCATCGACCCCTTTGGCATTGGCGGCCTTGATCCAATCAGTCTCTAAAATTTTCGCTTTCTCAGCAGTCGCTTTTAGCAATTGAGGTGTGGCAGGCGTGATGGTTACACCGGCAGCCTTTAAGGACTCCATCCCGACGCGGTCGCCCTCGTCCCAATACTTACCAATGAAGCGAGCCAGCTTTTCACCGCCCAGGCCATTGATGATGTCTTGGTCTTGCTTGGACAGTTTCGCCCAGGCGCCTTCGTTGATGAAGAATCCAAAGGCTGAGCTATAGAAACCACCTTGGAAAATAGTGGCGTGCTTGACAATCTTGTCCAATTTGAAGGACACGACCGACTCCAGAGGGAAGAACACTCCGTCGGCTACACCCGAGCTAAGCAACTCATACGACTCCGGCGCTGGCTTTACAAAAGCCGCCGCACCAAGTGCTCGGGCCATTTGATCAGCCACACCACCACCAGTACGCAACTTCATGCCTTGAAAGTCTTCCGGACCGTCAATGACTTTCTTGGTGTTGAACATTTGACCGGGGCCATGGGTGAATACGCCCAAGAGCTTCACACCCTTGTACTCGCCAGCCTTGTCGAGATACTTCCAGTGAATGCGGTTGTAAGCCACCGAATTGATTTCGGACGTGCCACCAGCGCCTGGCAATTCAGCCATCAAGGGCAAGACATGGCGAGCCGGTGTGTAGCTGGCGGTGACATAGCTGACATCCACCAAGCCATCCCGCACTGCATCAAAGGTACCGGTTGCCGCAGCGGGATGCTTGGGCAACATTTGTAGCTTGACGCGGCCATTGGTTGCTTTTTCAACTTCCAAGCCCCAGGCAGCAAGGCCACGGGTTAGAAGGTGCGAGGGAGGCACCCAGCTCGACATGGTCAAAACGGTTTGCGCTTGACTGAGTTGGGGCAACACCGCAAAGGCCACACCAACCAAGCTGGCCGCGAGGGTCGCGGAGTTTTTGAAAAGGACACGACGCAACATACTGTTCTCCTGATGATCAATTTTTAATCAATTAATGCACGATGACGCATTCTAGCCTTGAACGCCGCGAAATCCCAAAGCGTTTACCGCTCGACCAGGTTTTCTATTGTGGAAGTCCCTGGCCTTACCACTGGTTCATGCCATTAAGAACGGCCCGAGTGAGTCACCGCACCGAGATGGGCCGGGCCCACTAAGCGCGCATACTTTTCCAAGACGCCATTGAGCTTTTCCTTGTCCGCAACGGTTTGTAGCGCGGCCCATTGGCGACGTCTTTGAGCCCATTCTGATTCCGTGAGCCGAACCTCAAGCTTGGCGCTCGCCGCATCGATGTCCACCCAATCGCCATTCTTGAGAAGAGCAATCGGCCCACCCACGGCCGCTTCCGGGCCGACATAGCCGATCATCATGCCGCGCGTGGCGCCTGAGAATCGTCCATCAGTCAGCAAGGCTACTTTTTCACCCATCCCCTGACCGTAGATGAGTGCCGTCACACCCAGCATTTCGCGCATGCCAGGCCCGCCCGCTGGGCCTTCGTTGCGAATCACCAAGACCTCTCCTGCTTGATACTGCTGGGCCTTGACCACCTCATAGCAATGCTCTTCCGATTCGAACACCCTGGCCGGACCGCTAAACTGCAAAGTCTGCATCCCGGCGATTTTGATCAAGGCACCATCGGGCGCTAAATTGCCGCGCAACACCACCACACCGCCACTGGCGAGCAAAGGCTTCGTCGTTGAGGTGACAATATCTCCATCGGGGGCAGGAACATCTTTAAGTCTTTCGGCGAGTGTTTGGCCGTTCAAGGACAGCGTGTCGCCATGCAGAAAGCCGCCGTCCAGCAAAGATTTCAGGACCAGATCGACGCCGCCCGCACGGAAAAGATCGACCGCCAAGTACTTGCCACCAGGTTGCAAGTTTGCAATTAAAGGGGTTCGGGCGAAGACCTCGGCCACATCATCCAGGGTAAACCGAATCCCGGCCTCATGAGCAATAGCGGGCAGGTGCAATCCAGCATTGGTCGAGCCACCGGTGGCCGCCACCGCCGCCGTCGCGTTTTCTAGCGACTTACGGGTAATCAAGTCCAAGGGCAAAGGACCACCCTTAGCGAGGATTTCGGTGACCCGTCTACCGGCGGCTCTTGCCAAGGCCAAACGCTGGGTATAAACCGCCGGCATCATGGCCGAGCCAGGAATGGCCAAACCTAAGGTTTCGGACACCATGGCCATGGTGTTGGCCGTGAACTGACCGGGGCAAGAGCCCAAGGTCGGTGCGCAGACTTTTTCAAGCTCATAGAGCTCCGCCTCGGTCATTTGCCCAGCCAACACCGAGCCCACACCTTCATAGGCCGTGAGAATGGTCGCGTCTTTGCCGCGCCAATGGCCCGGCAACATCGCACCGCCATAAACGAATACGCTCGGACAATTCAAGCGGGCCATGGCCATCATCATGCCCGGCAAGGTTTTGTCGCAACCAGCAAAAGCCACCAAACCGTCATACATATGACCACGCATCACGGCCTCCACCGAGTCCGCGATCAACTCGCGTGACACCAGGCTCATGCGCATGCCCTTGTGGTTCATCGACACGCCGTCGGACACAGAAACGGTTGTGAACGGCACCGGTACTGCGCCGCCTTGAGCCACACCGAGTCGTGCAGCATCGGCTTGGGGGCCAAGCGACATTGAGCAAGGTGTGTTCTCGCCGTGGGTGCTGACGATACCGATCAGTGGCTTCTTTAAGTCTTCATCGTCCAGTCCCATAGCACGCATAAAGGCGCGATGTGCCGTGCGATCCATTCCTTCTGTCACTTTGCTCATGTCATTTTACTCATGTCATTTCCTAGCAGCCATCAACCCACAAACTTTAAATCTAATACTATGTTGCGAACATCAAATCGATTCATGATTCAGAATATGCCGCAGACAGGCGAAAAATCAGTAAAGGATACCTGAGTTCATGGGTCACATCCTAATTGTTGAAGACGAAATCGCAATCGCCGAAGCGGTTCGGCTCGCGCTCAACAAAGCAGGTCACAGTTCAGAAATTGAGGGCTACGGCGAACGGGCGCTAGAACATCTCTTTGCACCCAATATTTCCTTTGACCTTGTGATTTTGGATATCGGCTTACCCGATTTAAGCGGTTTCGAAGTTTGCCGACGCGCTCGACAACGATACAGTGCCGAGCAGCTTCCCATCTTGTTTCTCACCGCACACAATGAAGAGATTGATCGCGTATTAGGCCTGGAATTGAGTGGCGGTGACTACCTCACAAAACCTTTTAGCTTGCGAGAGCTGGTGACGCGGGTACGCCTGCTTTTAAGTCGCCATCGTCCCGATTCATTACCCAAGGTCACCGGCCCTCACCTAAATACCAACGAGCTCGGTGAAAGTACACAGGAAGGCA
>JAYVKZ010000176.1:0-2315 GCA_043767985.1 Betaproteobacteria bacterium | reverse complement strand
GGCGCGTTTCGCGGCTTTGGCGTGCCCCAATCCACCTTAGTAACCGAGGGCTTAATTGATGAGCTAGCCGTCAAATTTGCCAAAGACCCTTTGCAGTATCGCTACGAACAAGCCCTGCGCGCAGGGGATCGCACTGCGACTGGCCAGCGTCTCGAGGCCAGTGTCGGTTTGCGGGCCTGCCTGGACGCACTGCGTCCAGCCTGGGAGAGCGCCAATGCAGCGGTCGCACAATTTAACCAGTCTGCCAGTACGTCGACCGCGATGGGCAGTCCCGTGCATACATCGGGTCTTGAGAGTGATCCGCATCGGCGCTATTCAGGTCGTAAACGCCGGGGCGTTGGGCTCGCCTGTATGTGGTATGGCATTGGCAATACGGTGATCGCCAATCCCTCGAGTATGAGTGTGGGTCTACGCGCCGACGGGCGCTTCATGCTGTACAACGGGGCCGTTGATATTGGTCAAGGCACGTATACAATTTTGCCGCAAATTTGCGCGCAAGCTTTGGGCGTGCCCGTAAGGTTGTTTGATCAAGTGCGGGCCGATACTTGGTTAACAGAAGATGCGGGTAAGAGTTCGGCATCCCGGCAAACTTTCGTCTCAGGCAATGCCGCCAAGTTTGCTGGTGAGTCTTTGCGTCGCAAGCTATTGGCCTTGCTTGGCTTTGCGGACGCCGCCGCTGTAAGCCTCACATTGGATTTAGGCTTGTTGCGTGGCTGCCTGAAAACCGAGAAGCAGCGTCCTAGTGGCGACGCCGAGCAAGATGAGGAGTGGCGTGAGCTCGACCTAAGCATGATGCCCACCGATGAGCGCGGCGATGTTGCCTACGCCTCCGGCCACTTTAACCCGCCCACGGTGCCATTAGATGCCGATGGGCAAGGCGTACCCTATGCCACTTATGGTTTTGCTGCGCAATTCGCCGAAGTGGAAGTAGATCTCGATTTAGGATCGGTGCGCGTATTGAAGATTCACGCCGCGCATGATGTGGGCAAGGCCATTAACCCAACGCAGGTCGAAGGACAGATACACGGTGGCATTGCGCAAGGTTTGGGCCTAGCCTTGATGGAGGAGTATGTTCCCGGAAAAACCGATAATCTGCATGATTATTTGATTCCTACGATTGGTGATATCCCGCCCATCGATGTGCATTTGATCGAAGATCCTGAGCCGCTCGGCCCTTACGGAGCCAAGGGCGTGGGTGAGCCCGCCTTGGTTGCGACCGCCCCGGCAATCCTCAATGCAATTCGGCATGCTACGGGTGCGCGCCTGACTCAAGTACCGGTCACACCCTCCAGAATGTTGGCCGCACTTAAAGCACGAGTGAGCCAGGCAAGATGAGTAGCACGGAAAAAATCATCTGCAATGCCTGTCCAGTACTGTGTCAAATTTCGGCCGGCCGCAGCGGGGCCTGTGATCGTTATGCCAATGTTGAAGGCGTCCTCACGCGGGTGGACCCAATGGTGCTGCTTGAGCGCGGCAAGCCTGCGGTCGCCTTCGCGGAAAGGTCGGATGAGGATTGGTCTAGTGAGCTCGGCGGTTCGCTTTTCGTGACCGGTGTCGGCGCCGGGACGACCTATCCCGATTACAAGCCCGCCCCCTTTATTGTGTCCGGTAAGCATGAGGGCGTGGACACAGTCACCGTGGTGACGGAAGGCATTTTTAGTTACTGCAGCTTTCGAGTCAAAATCGATACGGATCGTTGGCTCGGGCCAGAGCGCGCAATCGTTCGCCATCGCGGCGAGGCGGTGGGTCATGTCACCACCCATGAGTACGGCTCGCAGTTCTTGTCGTTAGGGGGCGTGCATCATTTAACGGCCGGGTCCAAGCGCGAGGGCAAGATCACCTGTGACCTGATGATGTCGCTTGGCAATAAACTTGCGGTGGAACTTGAGGTGGAGGGGGGCGCGCAATTGATCGTGCAGTCCAATCGCGCACCGATTGTGAATGGTTTGGAAGAGCGTCGCATGCGGGTCGGGTGTGGGTCGGCCACCATTGGTATCTTTGCTCAACAGTGGTACGGCTTGGTGGACGAAGTGGTGGTCGTGGACGACCACATCACCGGCGTCATGAGTGAACATCAAGCTGGGCGTTGCTTGGACTGGAAGGAGACGGGCTTGCGTCTCAAAGGCAAGCGGTCTACGCCGGGTCGATACTTTCAAGTGGCGCAACCCGGCAGTGGCTGGGGTGGTACCGATATTGTGGACCCGCTCAGTATTATTGAAAGTTGGGATCCGAAAAAAACGAGTCCGGGCGCGACCTTGTTGATGGTCTCCACGACGGGTGACGATGCAGAATTCTTCGTACTCGATGAGCAACTG
>JAYVKZ010000175.1:0-10526 GCA_043767985.1 Betaproteobacteria bacterium | reverse complement strand
ATGGCGGTGTATTCCTTGCTCATGCCAAAGTCCAAAGCCATGATCATGGGAAAGAAAATGGGCACGGTCAGCAAGATCATGGACAACTCATCCATGACCGCGCCCAGCACCACGTACAACAACATGATCGCCGCAACCACCATGACCGGCGACAACCCCCAGGTGCCCACCACCTGAGCAAGTTGGGCGGGCACCTGGGTAAGCGCCAGGGCGGAGTTCATCAAGTCGGCACCCAGGAAAATTAAGAAGATCATGGCCGAACTTTCGGCGGTGGCGTAGAAGCAGTTCTTGAACTTGTCCCAAGTCATCTCGCGCTTGAGCAAGGCAGCGATAAAGGTCGCAAAGGCACCGACTGCAGCGCCTTCTGTTGGCGTAAACAAACCGCCATAGATACCGCCAAACACAATGACAAAAATTGCTGCAATCGGACCAATGCCTAGCAAGGCGCTAGCGATATTGTTCTTAGATACTTCGTCTTGCTCAGGCGCATGGCCCGGTACCAATCGTACATAAATGGCAATCGCAACCATGTAGCCCAGCATGGCAATGATGCCTGGCACCATCGCCGCAGCAAATAGTTTGGCAATGTTTTGCTCAGTCAAGATCGCGTAGATCACCAGCGGTACCGAGGGCGGGATCAAAATACCCAAAGTACCTCCGGCGGCCAAGGTCCCGGTGGTCAGTCGACCCGAATAACCGTGCTTACGCATCTCGTCATATGCCACATTGGTGATGGTCGCCGCAGTCGCCACCGACGATCCACAGATGGCGCCGAAAGCCGCACAAGCCAGCACCGCACCCATCGCCAAGCCACCCTTAAACCGCCCCATGACACCGGCCGCAAAATTAAACAGCGCCTTGCTGATACCCCCTTGGGTCGCAAAGTGGCCCATCAAGATGAATAAGGGGATCACGGACAAGTCGTAGCTTGCAAACCGCGCATAGGCTTGACTGTTCAAAAAGTTAGCCAGGGGCGACCAACCCGTTTGCAGCACATAGCCTATCGAGCCTGCAACAAACATACAGGCAGCGATCGGCACACGAATGGCCATGAGTAGCAACATGATCCCAAAGATCATGAGGGTGAGTTGGATCGCACTCATACTGCCAACTCCGGATTCGCTTCTACATCATCTGGGGCAAACCCAAAAACCGCCTGATGAAAAGCGATGATGGCTGCAAGGGCTAGTGGAGGCACCATCGCAACATACACAACCCACTCTGGAAACCCGAGCATCATGGTGCCGCTTTGCGTGGTCCAAGCGTTCATGCCGCCGAGGGTCGTGCGCCATGTCATCAAGGCCAAGACAAGGGCAAGAAGAAGCGCACCAAAGCGATCCATTCTGCCTTTTGCAGCATCCGAGGCCTTTGTGGTGAAAAAATCAACCATGATATTGCCGCGCTTACATTGGCACCAGGGCATGAACAGGGCAATGGCTGCGCCTGCTGCTGCGCCCGAGAGCTCAAAATCACCGACAATGGTTTTGCCGATGGTGTCGCGGCCAATCACACTCACCACGGTCATCAAAGTGATGAAAATAAGCAGCAGCCCAGCCAAGATGGCACACAGCTTCGCTATGAGTTGCAGTGTTTTCATTTAGATGACCTGGCAGGCCTGCTCAAAACTCAAACGTGGGTTACGCGGAAACAACTTCGTGGGCTCGCCATAGCCGAGGTTGATCAGGAAATTGGCCTTAAAGCGGCCGTCAGTGAAGAATTCTGCATTCACCTTCCCAAGATCCACACCGCTCATTGGCCCACAATCCAGGCCGCAGGCGCGAGCCGCAATCATGAAATAGGCGCCACCCAAGGTGCCATTGCGAGTCGCGGTACCTTCGGCGAGGGCAGCGTTCCCAGCAAACATCTCTTTGGCGCCCGCACCATGCCAGACTTGCGGCATGTTCTCGTAAAATTTTGTATCGGTAGCCACAATCACCGTTATTGGCGCTTCGCGTGTCTTGTCGACATTGCCCGGCGATAGAGCGGGCATCAAGCGTGCCTTAGCTTCTGGTGTCGTGATGAACACATAGCGCGTTGGCTGAGTGTTCATGGAGGTCGCGCCCATCTTCGCAATATCGTAAACTTCTTTCAACTGGTCTAGGGATACCGGCTTATCGACAAACCCGTTTTGCGTACGTGCATTAAAGAAAAGTTGGTCGAGGGCTTCTTTGGAGATGGTGGTCATGGTTCTTAAGGGGTGAGTAAAGGGTACGGGCGGCCAAAGATATCATCAAATGCAAACTGGCCACTAGCCGCACCGCTAGTGTGGCTGAATCAGCCTAACCAACTGGGTTTAATCATCGGCGAAGAATTACGACACGCAACAGGGGGGGATACCTGGACTCCGGGTATTCTTCCAGCCGCGCCCAGCGGGCAAAGCCAATACCAAACGAGAAAGCCATGATCAGTTTTAGCCTAGACCCCAAAGACGAAGCCCTTGCCCTCAAAGTCGAAACCTTTGTTCGAGACACCGTCATCCCGTATGAAACCGATCCTCGTAACACCTCGCATGGTCCAACCGAAGCATTGCGCCTAGAGCTCACCGCCTTGGCACGTCAAGCCGGTGTGCTTGCTACGCACGTCGCCCCGGAGTTTGGTGGCTTGGGACTCAACCAGCTACAACGCGCGATTGTGTTCGAAGCTGCGGGCTATTCTCCACTGGGTCCCATCGCCGTGCATTGTTCTGCGCCCGACGAGGGCAATATGCACATGCTTGAGCTGATTGGTAGCGAGGCGCAAAAGCACAAATACCTCAAGCCCCTAGCCAGCGCCATGACTCGCTCCTGCTTTGCAATGACCGAGCCCGAGGGCGGCGCGGGCTCGGACCCTTCGCTACTTGCCACTACGGCAGTCGGCGATGGCAAGCGCTTTGAGGTCAACGGCAAGAAGTGGTTGATTACTGGTTTTGGCGGTGCCACCATGATGATCTTGATGGCGCGCACTATCGTGAATGGCGCAGATGTTGGCGCCACCATGTTCATGGTGGATTTGCCAAACCCTGCAGTGCACGAAGTTAGGATGATTGATTCGATGGACTCAACCTTTACTGGTGGTCACGCCGAACTTGAGATCAAAGGCCTAGTTGTCACCGATCAAGACATTCTCGGCGAAATTGGCAAGGGCTTCCGCTACGCCCAAGTTCGCTTGGCGCCTGCGCGACTAACGCATTGCATGCGCTGGCTCGGTGCGGCCCGTCGTGCGCAGGATATCGCCTTGGACTACGCGAGAAAACGCCAGTCCTTTGGTAAACCACTGGGAGAGCATCAAGGCGTTGGCTTCATGCTGGCCGATAACGACATGGACTTGCATCTGGCTCGCCTGGTCACTCGCGAAGCTGCTTGGCAACTGGATCAGGGCCACAAAGGCAACATGGAGTCGAGTCGCGCAAAAGTCATGGTCTCGGAGGCGCTTTATCGAGTGGGAGATCGTTGCGTACAGATTCTCGGCGGTACTGGGCTCACCAATGACACTCGTGTGTCTCAAATTTTTCGGGATCTTCGTGCGTTCAGGGTTTATGACGGTCCGTCTGAGGTCCATCGCTTTAGTCTTGCTCGCCGACTGCTTACAGGAAAGTAAGGGTTCGATGATTAAATAACGGCAGCCCATCGATGCTACTTTGAGCCAAGCAGGTCAATTTGTAGGCGCCGTTGATTTCAAGGACTTAGCCTTTGCACCCTGCGGCTACGCTCGCCCCTTGCGCAGCCCTAACCCAAGCACCGCACCCACCACCAAGAGCGCTCCAGCCACTTGGACTGTCGCAATCGACTGCCCCAAGATCAGCCAAGCCAGGATAAGCGCGAAGACCGGCTCGACATTCATGATCGCAGAGTTCCCGACAACACCAAGCTTGGGCAGCACCGAAAGCATGATGGTGAAAGCCGTACCGTACAGGAAGGTCAGGGCAAACAAGCCGCCCCAGCCAATCGAATCGCTCGGAAATTTTAGGCCGCCTTGCAACGAGGCGCTGACAATTGCAACCAATGCGGCAAGACTCAGCGTCGTCAGGGTGCGGACTCGACCGTCGAGTGCAGCCGCCTCGTGCTGGGTCAGGACCATGGCTAAACCAAAGGTCGCACCAGAGGCCACGGCAAAAGCCACACCTTCACCAATTTTCTGCCACTGACCCGAGGCTCCTAAACCTGAAGCCGCTCCAAACACATCCAAGGCCATCGCCAACCCGATCAAAATAATCGGCATGGTCATCAAAACCGCGCGTTCGGGACTGCGCTTGTAAAACACCCGATCCCACAAGGCCGCCCAAAGTGGGTAGGTATTAAAGGCCAGCAAGGCCAAAGCCACCGGCAGACGAGCCACTGCCGAATACAAACAAAGACTCTGGACGCCGATGAGTAGGCCAATCAAAGGCAAAAAGCGCTTATGACGAGGCGTGAATACGACTGGTACACGCTGCCAATAAACGATGCCACCCACCACGAAGGCCGTCACCAAACTTCTAAATACGACCGCGGCAGCCACATTGGTGCCATGATTAAAAGTCAAACGTGCGGCCACATGGTTGGCACCCATCATGAAGGCGATTAGTAGGAGGGTGGCGAACGCAAGACCAGTCAATGCACGGGGAGAACTCATGCTCCGAGAATACCGCAGCCCCCGAGACGCCAGGGGAATCGCTCAATATTTAGAAAAAGGCGAGCCTTATTTGTGAGTCCTCTTAGAGAAAGCCCATGGTGCATAGCAGCAATCAATTTTTCGACAATCTACTCTAGAAGCGCTCTCTATACTGAGCCGAAAACTCATCCTGGAGACTTGATCGTGAATTACGACTACCTGATTATCGGTGGCGGCTCGGCGGGCTGCGTGTTGGCAAATCGACTGAGTGAAGATCCTCAGGTCACCGTAGGTCTCATTGAGGCTGGACCGAGCGATACCAGTGTATTAATTCACTGTCCGGCCGGGCTTGCATTGCTCGCCAAGAATGGCAAGGCCAATTGGGGTTACGAGACTGTCCCACAAACAGCCCTAAATGGTCGGCGCGGGTTTCAACCACGCGGCAAGGTGCTGGGTGGCTCGTCTTCAGTCAATGCAATGATCTACATTCGTGGACACCCATTTGACTATAACCAATGGGCCGCGCTCGGCAACACCGGCTGGTCATGGCATGAAGTTTTGCCGTATTTCAAGCGCTCAGAGAACAACGAGCGTGGCGGCGATGCCTATCATGGCGTAGGCGGCCCTCTCAATGTCAAGGACCTCACCTCACCGAATCGCTTCGGGAAAATATTCTGGGAAGCAGCAGTTCAGGCAGGCTATAAATACAATGCTGACTTTAACGGTGCCGACCAAGAAGGCGTAGGCCCCTATCAGGTCACTCACAAAAATGGCGAGCGGTTCTCGGCGGCCAAAGGCTACCTCACACCGGTACTGTCGCGCACCAATCTCACCGTGATTACCGAGGCCTTGACGCAACGCATTCTATTTGAGGGCAAGCGCGCAGTAGGTATTGAATATACGCGAGATGGCTTGACCCTCACCGCGATGGCCAAGCGCGAAGTGCTGTTGACTGCTGGTGCATTCGGTTCGCCTCAGCTACTCAAACTCTCCGGTGTGGGTCCGGCCTCAGAACTGAAGCAGCATGGCATTAGTGTGATTCATGATTTGCCAGGCGTCGGCGAGAATTTACAAGACCATGCTGATGCTCTTCTGGTGTACGAGTCTGCGGCAACCGATCTTCTAGGCATCTCCTTAATGGGCGCGGTGAATACCGTCAAGGGCATTCTTGAGTGGCGCAATCACCGTACGGGCATGCTGACGACCAACTTTGCAGAAGCCGGTGGCTTTATTAAAAGCTCACCTGAGCAGGCTATCCCAGACCTGCAATTCCACTTCGTGATTGGGAAGCTGGTGAACCATGGCCGCAAAACCATTCTTGGTCACGGCTTTTCATGCCATGTTTGCGTGTTGCGTCCGAAGAGCCGAGGAACCGTCAAACTCGCCTCAGCGCAGGCCTGCGATAGCCCATTGATCGATCCAGGCTTCCTCACACACCCAGACGATATGGAACTGTTGGTGACGGGTGTCAAACTCATGCGTAAGATTATGGAGGCCCCGGCCCTCAGCGCTCACCGTGGACAAGAGCTCCCGATGTCCGCCAATGCCAAGACCGACGAAGAGATCAAGGCCTTCATCCGCCAAACCTCCGACACCATTTATCATCCCGTCGGAAGTTGCAAAATGGGTAACGATGCGATGGCTGTGGTGGATGCCGAGTTAAGAGTGCACGGCTTAGAAGCCCTAAGAGTGATCGATGCGTCGGTGATGCCAACCTTGATTGGCGGCAATACCAATGCACCGACTATCATGATTGCCGAAAAGGCTGCTGACTTGATTCGCGGCTATGGCCAAACCTTAGAGCAAGCATTGCTGCATCCTCTACGCGAAACCGTCATCGCCTAATCCATCAACAATACCTTCCTCATCTCCTTGCATCGATCGACAAACCATGCGTGACTTTTCGAAAGATCATCAACAGCTGTCCCTCAATACGGCAACGGTGCGTAAGGAGCATGGCCGAGACAAGCCCCTTGGCGAAATTCTAGAAGCATGCGCTCGACGAGAGGTTCGAGCCGTGGCCCCATGGCGCGACCAAGTCGCGGCGGTCGGTCTCGCCAAGATTTCAAAGCAGATCAAAACCCTTGAACTAAAGCTCTCTGGATATTGCCGAGGCGGCATGTTCCCCTACACCGACAACCAAGGTCATCAAGTGGTACGCGAGGACAACCGTCGTGCGGTAGATGAGGCCTGCGAACTCGGCGCGCCCTGCCTGGTGCTGGTGGTAGGCGGCCTGCCCGGCGCCTTGAATGGCGCCGCGGCCCATAAGAACATGGCCTTGACCCGTGAACAAGTCACTGAAGGCATTGCCGAACTTCTCGACTATGCCAAGCGACATCACATGCCTCTGGCCATAGAACCTTTGCACCCTATGTTCGCTGCAGACCGCGCTTGCATCAACACACTGGAACAAGCGCTTGATGTTTGTGATGTACTCGACCCAGAGCGCAGCGCAGCGCTCGGTGTCGCGGTTGACGTCTATCACGTATGGTGGGACCCAAAACTGGAAGCGCAGATCGCCCGTGCGGGATCAAGAATCCATGCCTTTCATGTGTGCGACTGGCTCACTCCCACCACGGACTTGCTGAATGATCGCGGCATGATGGGCGACGGCGTCATCGACATCCCCAAAATTCGCGGCTGGGTAGAGGCTCAGGGCTTTCGCGGCTATAGCGAAGTCGAGATTTTCTCGATCAACAACTGGTGGCAAAAAGGCTGCTTTGAGGTGATCGAAACTTGCATTGCACGACACAAAAGCGCTGTTTAAGCCCGATTCCCTCCCTTTTTGTCACGAGAGCTTCTCTCGAACAATCGCTCTAGAGTGACAAATCTGCACGCCTGAGCGCGGACCGAGGTCTTACAATTTGGCTCCGCGCTTTTCTAGCCGACCGAATTTCAATGCATCCCTCACTTTCAGGCCTAACCATGACCTCACGTACTATCGCCCGCACCACCAGCCATAGCCTTCAAGTCGCCAGCGATCTCTATCAATTCGTTAATTCCGAGGTGCTCCCCGGCACCGGCGTGGATAGCGCCAAATTCTGGGCAGGCTTCGATGCCTTGGTGAAAGACCTTGCTCCGAAAAACGCCGCCCTGCTGGCAGAGCGTGATCGTCTCCAACTTGAACTAGACGCATGGCACAAAGCCAACCCCGGCCCGATCGCCGACATGCCGGCCTACCGTGCCTTCTTGACCAAGATTGGTTATTTGGTTCCCGAGCCAGCGGACTTCACCGCGACCACGACCGATGTCGACGCAGAGCTGGCCCTACAAGCCGGCCCGCAGTTGGTGGTGCCCATCCTTAACGCTCGCTATGCACTCAACGCTGCCAATGCCCGTTGGGGCTCCTTGTACGACGCGTTGTATGGCACCGACGCCATCTCAGAGGCAGGCGGCGCAGACCGTGCGGGCGGCTATAACCCAGTACGCGGCGCGAAAGTGATTGAGTTTGCTCGCAACGTGTTGGACCAGAGCGCAAGCTTGGGCGGCGCCTCTCATCAAGACGCTACAGCCTACAAAGTAGTCGCAGGCAAGTTAGCGGTCACGCTTAAGAACGGCAGCACAGCCTATTTGAATGACCCAGGTCAGTTGCAAGGCTACCAAGGAGCTGCCGATGCACCTTCTTCAATTTTGATTCGCCATAACGGTATTCATCTGGATATTCAAATCAATCGCAGCACGCCGATTGGCGAAAGCGATGCGGCGGGCATTTCCGATGTAGTCATGGAAGCGGCACTCTCAACCATCCTCGATTTGGAAGACTCCGTCGCCGTCGTGGACTCCGAAGACAAGGTGCTGGCCTATCGCAATTGGCTAGGCATTTTGAAGGGCACCCTCACCGAGGAAGTGAGTAAGGGCGGCAAGACGTTCACCCGTGGTTTGAACCCGGATCGCAAATACACCAAGGCCAATGGCTCCGGTGAGTTTGTGCTGCACGGCCGCTCCTTGTTGTTCATCCGTAACGTCGGTCATCTGATGAGCAATCCGGCGATTTTGTACGGCAACAATCAAGAAATTCCTGAAGGCATTTTAGATGCAGTGATCAGCACGGCTGCTGCAGTACACGACATCAAACGCACCGGCACACCGGACATCAACAACTCGCGCACCGGTTCGGTCTATATCGTCAAGCCTAAAATGCACGGCCCTGCTGAAGTGGCTTTTGCGAGTGAATTGTTTGCTCGTGTCGAGGCCCTACTCGGCCTGCCAGAGAACACCGTCAAGCTAGGCATCATGGATGAAGAGCGCCGCACCAGCGTCAACTTGAAGGCCTGTATCGCCGCTGCAAAATCACGCGTCGCCTTCATCAACACGGGTTTCTTGGATCGCACTGGCGACGAAATGCATACTGCCATGTATGCAGGTGCGATGATCCGCAAAGCCGACATGAAAGCTTCCGCCTGGATCGCCGCCTATGAGAAGAGCAATGTCTTGGTGGGCTTGAACTGTGGTCTGCGGGGTCGTGCCCAAATTGGCAAGGGCATGTGGGCCATGCCTGATCTCATGGCCGCCATGTTGGAGCAAAAGATTGCCCACCCTAAAGCGGGCGCCAATACTGCTTGGGTACCGTCGCCGACTGCGGCAACCTTACATGCGCTGCACTATCACGCCGTGAATGTTGCGGCCGTTCAGTTTGAAATGGAAGCGACCAAATACAGCGCCGAGCGCGAGACGCTACTCAATAACCTCTTGCAGATCCCTGTCGCCAAAGAGCGCAATTGGACCGACACTGAGAAGCAGCAAGAAATCGATAACAATGCACAAGGTATCTTGGGCTATGTTGTGCGCTGGATTGACCAAGGCGTGGGTTGCTCCAAGGTGCCGGATATTCACAACGTAGGTTTGATGGAAGATCGAGCGACCTTACGTATTTCGAGTCAGCATATCGCCAACTGGTTGCTGCACGGTGTGGTGACCGAAGCTCAGGTGCGCGCAACCTTTGAGCGCATGGCGAAAGTCGTGGATGGTCAAAACGCGGGCGACACGCTTTACAAGAACATGGCGGGTAACTTCACAGGCTCCTTCGCGTATAAGGCAGCTTGCGATCTTGTATTTAAAGGTCTTGAGCAGCCAAGTGGTTATACCGAGCCGCTTTTGCATGCTTGGCGCTTGCAGGTGAAGGCTGCTTAAAAAGGCGCGCAAGCTAAACTAAAAAACTAGCGTTAGATATCCGTCTTTTTAGGTCACTGGGGTAAAAATCACCAACTCAGAGTATTGACCTAGGGCACTATCGCTAGTCAGAAAGTATGCAGGCAAACTCATCGCCTGCGCAATAAGCTGTCGATCAAACGGGTCACGGTGATACCAGGGCATTTTTGCCACTGCGAAGGTATGCTGCGCAAGCAGGGGGAGTTCCTTAAAGTGAGTCGCTAGAGCAAGGCGCTGGACATCCTCTGGCGTGAAATCGAAGTCAACTTTATTCAGACTTTTTTTGATCGCAATTTCCCAAAGACTGACCGCGCTGTAGTAAATCGTATTTCCGAGGTCAACCAGGTTGCTTTGCGTTTGTTCGTTAAGTCGCTCAGGTGCAAAAAGCGCGCATAAAAGTACGTTCGTATCTAGCAACAGGCTTCGCTGGCTCATACGTCTTGCTGTCCTTCAAACATTGCCTCAATTTCAGAGTTATGCAAGGTGTCTAAGGTTGAGGGTAGGCAGTGGTGTGCTTTCCCCAATCCTAGTTGCCTCACCTGCTGCGGCTGTTCGAGAGGCATAAGTCGTGCGACCGGCCTTCCTGCGCGAGCGATGATGATCCCTTCTCCAGCTGCGGCCTGATCAATGTAACGAGAAAGTTGGGTTTTAGCTTCGTGGATATTGACCGTTTGCATCGCATTGTCCTTTCATTCCGCAATCGGACTAAGTTTAGTCCGGTCAAAACCAAAAGTCAATCACGTCGCAGCTTTTTTAGTGTGATGTGATGAATCGTGTCCAACTTTTTTGTCTAGAGGGCCCCTGTTGGA
>JAYVKZ010000174.1:0-4057 GCA_043767985.1 Betaproteobacteria bacterium | reverse complement strand
GTGCAAACACCAAATGCAACGCGTCGCCTACCCACGGTAACCAACCCGCAAGAAAATGATAGCGCTGGCCGGCACTGAGTGTGCCGCGCGGGCCAGTCAGCAGCGACTTGGCATGCGCCTTCAAAATTTGCATCCCGCCTTGTGCCCAACGATAGCGCTGTTTCTTAAAGGCACCAAAGCCATCAGGTGTCAGGCCATGGCCCAGGACTTGGTCAACATAGACTGTGCTGAAGCCCTGCTTCATTAAACGAAGCCCAAGCTCGGCATCCTCGCACACGCACCACTCCGACCACGCCCCATGTTCGCGCAAGGCCTGCGCTTGAATCAAGGTCATCGTGCCATGCTGAATGATGGCATCGCGCTCGTTGCGGTGATGCATGCCAATTCTAAAGAAGCCGTCGTATTCCCAATTCATCATTCTGCGAAAGACTTGATTGCCCCATTCTCGATGCGCCTGCGGCAACTGCACGATGCCCACACTCGGGTCACGAAAATAGCCCACCAAGTCCGAGAGCCAATTGGGCTTGACCACATAGTCGGCGTCGACGACGCCAATGATCCTGGCCTCGGGGTGAGTCTTGCTCAAAGCGACATTCAAAGCGCCCGCCTTAAAGCCTGGCCACTTCGGTAAATGAATAAATCGAAAATTCTCAGGCAGGTTGGCGACGTAGTCTCGCACTGGTTTCCAAAGCCTTGCATCCTCGGTATTGTTATCGACCACAATCACTTCGAAGCGCCGGTAGTTCAAACGGGCCAAACTGGCGATGCTAGCAATCACCATATCGGGCGGCTCATTGCAGCAGGCTAAGTGAATCGAGACGAAGGGCTCTTCGGTATCCCTCGCGACTTCGAGCGGCTTAAACGTGCGCCGCAAACTTCCTCTCCAAAACAACTCAGTGAACTCAAACGCATGGGCGAGAAGAATAAGAATCATCACCATCAAGGTTGGAATAAAAATCGCCAAGGCGACCCAATCTGTTCCCCGCAAATAAGCGGATAGGGGCTGGGTCACAAGAATGACCGCACCGCTCATAATGATCTGCCCCGCCAAAGCAAAACTCAGCAATGCAATCGTGCGCATGCCCGACAAACGAGTCAGGCACAAGATCAGCAAGGTAAAGCCTAAAAGTGAGGCGATCATCGCCTTGGATCGCCAGTAGGGGTCGCGCTCAATGGGGCCCGTAAAGGGAAACTTGAGTTGACGGGTCGCATCCATCATTCCCCAATAAGCGCCCGCATGTCCTTCCTCATGAACTTTCCAGGGTTGATCACTGGCCTCCATGACGAAGTAATCTAGACCCCGAGGGGCCGCTGCCGCCAAGAACTGGCGAAGAAACAAGGCTTGGTTTGCAGGGCTTGCCACGGCGCCACCAAAGCGATCCCCACTACTGGGCCAGCCTACCTCGCCAATCACCACTGGCTTGTTCGGAAACCGCCGTTTGACCGACTCATACTGGTACAAGGCATGAACCACCGCGCCACTGACATCAATCCCCTCCCAATAGGGCAGGAGGTGAATCGTTATAAAGTCGACATGCTCAGCCAACTCCGGTTGCGCCAGCCAAATATGCCAGGGCTCAGCCGTAGACACCGGTACCTTCGAGCTTGCCCGTGCCTTCGTCAACTGGGCAATGAGTGCAGAGCGGGTCAGCACTTTCTTGAGCAAGGTTTCATTGCCAACGATCAGTCGGGTGACATTTTGATGAGCGCTAGCGGCCGCCAGCCCTGCAGCAAGCTCCTGAGCGTCCTGCCTGGCCTCACCATTAAGCCAAACGCCAGCCGTCAAGCTCAAGCCATGCTTGGCCGCGAGCGCAGGCAGGTCAACAAACTGAGCGGAGGCATAGGAGCGAATCCTTGAGCTTAACTTGGACGCCAAGGCCAGGTCCGCGTCAATGTCGGAGGCACTCGGAAAACGGCCTTGGGCAGGATCATCCTGTCGCTGAAACGGGGTGTAAGACAAGCCAGCCACGTGGGCCGGTACATCCGGAGCAAGCACCGGCCGGTGGGTCAGCGCCCACAAGCCAAAATTGCCGAGCGCGACCAACAGCGCAATGGCAAAAGCTCGCACCATGCGAGAGCCCAAGGGGGCTCGCAAGCTTCGGCTCATCGCGTTGGGATCATCATTGGGCATAAGTCACTGAAGATTCGTCCATCATTTTGAACGACATAAAATGTCGCCAGGGCAGTAGGATAGCCATTCACTAAGACGAATCGCGATCACGATTAACTTTAACGCTTAAGGGGCGCCGCGCAAATACAAGTCAAGTGCGAAATCGTACGCCTTTTGGATTTCCTAAAGGCCTTTAAACAAAAGGGTCTTTGACCTTGCTGAATCAGGCTGCGCGAGACTCGAAAAAAATCAGTCCTCCTTGGTCTTGCTACGCGCGATGAGACTTACAACGTAAACCCCAATCAAAGGCCTTAGTGAGCGATCCCCTCGAAAAAACCGAGAAGCAGACCTTAAAAAAGCACGCAATCACCTGGGTGCTATGGACACTGGCTCTGGCTTTGGGCATTGCCTTGGCTTGGTGGTCCCACCGGGGTCAAACAACGCATTTAGCCGACGCCTCGCGCCTTAAAGTGCCTTGCGTATCCTATGCCCCATTTCGCCGTGACGGTGCCAATCCGGCACGCCTTGGTGGCGATATCTCGCCAGCGCACATCGAAGAGGACTTACGCCTAGTCAAGACCCTTAGCGCTTGCATTCGCACCTATGGCGTTGGCAAAGGCTTACAAGCGGTGCCCGAGATTGCTACCAAATTAGGACTACGACTACGCCTAGGGGTATGGCTGGGACGCGATACTAAAGCCAATCAAATCGAAATGGATACAGCGCTCGCCTTAACCCGACGCTACCCCCAGACCATTGACTTACTCATCATCGGCAACGAAGTACTCCTGCGTCAAGACCTGAGCCCAGAGGCACTGACGGCCCACCTCAAAGACGCCAAGGCCCGCTCAGCGGTGCCGGTATCCTACGCGGACGTTTGGGAGTTTTGGCGGCGGCATGCGGCACTTAAACAATTTGTGGATGTCGTCACCGTACATGTTCTTCCTTATTGGGAGGATGAGCCCGTCCCGGCAAGCCTAGCCGCGAGCCATGTGTTCGATACTGTTCATCTCATGCAAAGAGAGTTTTCGGGTCAGCCAGTGTGGCTAGGCGAGACCGGTTGGCCTGCCGCCGGTCGACAAAGAGCAGGCGCGCAACCGGGGGTCGTCGAACAAACTCAGGTACTCCGAGACGTGATGCTACGCGCGGCTCAGGAAGGCCTCGACGTCAATCTCATCGAGGCCTTCGATCAACCTTGGAAACGCAACTTGGAAGGCGGCATGGGGGGTGCCTGGGGACTGTTTCGGGCTGACGGCTCCCAGCGAATGACTTTTCAAGGACCCGTGCGTGAAGATAGTCTGTGGTGGCGAGGTCCACTCGCTGCCCTGCTCACCGGCTTAGCCGCTCTTGTACTGCACTTATCGCGGCCGCACAGAGCGACAAGCTTCGGGTGGGTGCTAGCCTTGGCTCTCGCAGGCGCAGTTGCCCCCGCGCATTTCGACGCCATGGCGCTGTGGAGTCGCGATCGCGGCGAGTGGGGGATCGCTATTGCTGCCACAGTCTTGGTCACCACGGGCGCTTTTGCCTTGCTTTGGAATCTCTTTGAACAGCAAGAACGTCGCGTTGTTTTGAGCAAATTTCTGAGCTTTGCTTTGTTAGTGACGAGCTGTGTCTGGGCATGGTACCTTTGGGTTGACCCTCGCTATCGTGGTTTTCCCATTGCCCTGTTCTATTGCCCAGCCGTCTACAGTCTTTGTCTCATGATCGAGCGGGGCACCATCAGTAGGTATCGCACAGGATTGAAGCAACCCACCATGACGATGCCTTCTCTTTCGTGGACGAGCCTTCACACCTTGGCGGTTGGCGCCATTGCGATTTGCCTCGCTTACTTCAGCTTCAAAATCATGATGGCAGAGGGCATCAAAAATACTCAAGCCCTGATCATGGGCTCGCTCTGGATACTGGATGCCTTGGATAGCAAGCCACTATCTGCCCCAAAGCAATCAG
>JAYVKZ010000173.1:0-14615 GCA_043767985.1 Betaproteobacteria bacterium | reverse complement strand
CCATCATCCTTTTGAACCAAGCCAGTGATACCGCGCAACTCGCCGCAACTCACCATGACGTACTGGTGAATTTAGGTCGCGACATGCCGCCGATGTTTAGCCGCTTTGATCGCCTGGTGGAGGTGGTGGAAGAGGCAGAAGAAGATCGCCTGCAAGCGCGAGTTCGTTGGAAGTTTTATAAAGACCGCGGGTATCCTTTGAACACTTACGACCTTTCGAAACAAGCTGGTTGAAGCAAAGACAAATCCCCATGAACGACGACGCCGAGATTCCACTGCGACTAAGAATTGTCCGAAGCCCAGAGCGGGAGGGGGGCGACCAGCCCTTGGTCGTCGATCAATCCATCCCAATGCTCACTGAAGTCATGGACTTCCAGCCGATCAATACCAATGACACTGAAAAACTAGCGATTCCAAGCTTCATTGCCGACAAAGCCGTACCCATCGATTTGCAAGAACTGAAGCAAAATCTACAAAACAATATTCTCGAAAGTCTGCTCGAAAAATCGGATGCGTTCCTCGCCAGAGAGTTTCAAGAGCGCGTCATGCCCCTTGTTGAACGCACTGTGAACTCCATGGTGCAAGATTTGCACATTCATCTTGAGCAAGTGCTTCGAGATGCCGTCGCCAGTGCCATCACTGACGAGCTCAATAAATTACAACTAAGTAAGCCGAATGACCTCTCTCGATAAAAGCTTCGACCCAATCTCTATTGAATCTCAGTGGTACCAGCGCTGGGAGAGCCGAGGTTATTTCAAAAACAGTGTCGCTGGCGGAGCTAGTGCAAACGGACAACCGTCGACGAGCTATAGCATTCAGTTACCACCTCCCAACGTCACTGGGACACTGCACATGGGTCATGCCTTCCAGCAAACCATGATGGACACCTTGATTCGCTATCACCGCATGAAGGGCGAAGATAGCAACTGGATTGTCGGCACTGATCACGCGGGCATCGCCACTCAAATCGTCGTCGAGCGGCAGCTCCAAGCACATGGCCAATCGCGTCACGACCTAGGTCGCGAGGCCTTCATTAAGAAGGTCTGGGATTGGAAGCAACAGTCCGGTTCAACCATCACTCGACAAATGCGTCGCTTAGGTGATTCCGCGAATTGGTCGTATGCAGATACGGAAGGTCAACAGGCCGGTTATTTCACCATGGATGCGAACCTTAGCCGTTCAGTCAGTGAAGTGTTCCTGCGACTCTATGAGCAAGGTCTTATCTATCGCGGCAAGCGCCTCGTAAACTGGGACCCTGTCCTAAAAACGGCAGTCTCTGATCTTGAAGTCGAGATGACCGAACGCGACGGCAATATGTGGCACATCCACTATCCTTTTTCGGAAGGCGCGCTGCCCGCAGGCAAGGACGAGGATGGTACTGCGGCCAATGATGGCGCCCCGCTCACAGGCATGACCATCGCCACGACTCGTCCCGAGACCATGCTGGGCGACGGCGCGCTTTGCGTTCATCCCGATGACCCACGTTACCAACATTTGATCGGAAAATTTGTCGACCTTCCGCTTTGTAATCGCCGTATTCCGATCATTGCCGACAGCTTTGTCGATCAGGCTTTTGGATCCGGTTGCGTGAAGATTACGGGTGCCCACGACTTTAACGACTACGCCTGCGCTCAGCGTCATCAGATCGAGATGCCGATCATCATGGATCTCGATGCTAATATGTGCGCACCCGCACCCGCGGCTTTTGTGGGCATGAACCGCTATGTGGCTCGCAAGGCAGTCGTCGCCGAATTAGAAAAACAAAAGCTCTTGGTCAAAATCGTGCCGCACAAACATTTGGTGCCAATGTGCGAGCGTACGGGCGAGGTGGTGGAGCCCATGCTGACCGACCAATGGTTTGTCGCCATGAGTAAGCCTGCCCCCGAAGGCACATTTCACCCCGGACAGTCCCTTGCCGAGGTCGCCCTCAATGCCGTGTCGTCGGGCGACGTTAAATTCTTCCCCGATCACTGGAGCGCGACGTACAACCATTGGCTCTCAAATATTCAAGATTGGTGCATCTCGCGACAACTCTGGTGGGGCCATCAAATTCCTGCCTGGTATGACGAAGGTGGAAAAGTCTACGTAGGACGCAATGAGGCCGAGGCTCAAGCCCAGGCCACAGCTCATCACGGCAAGGCCGTGTTGCTGCAACGCGATGCTGACGTCTTGGATACTTGGTTCTCCTCGGCCTTGGTGCCGTTCACCACGCTTGGTTGGCCTGCCGACATGGCGGCCACCCCTGACGCGCAGGCTCAAGCCAAGATCGATTTGGAGCGTTACCTGCCCTCGAACATTCTGATCACAGGTAACGATATTATTTTCTTCTGGGTGGCTCGCATGGTCGTCATGACCACCCACTTCACGGGTAAGGTACCCTTCAAACACGTCTACATCAATGCCATGGTGCGTGATGCGGAAGGTCAGAAAATGAGTAAGAGCAAGGGCAATACGCTCGACCCGCTCGATCTCATTGATGGCATTGGCTTTGACGCCCTCCTCGCGAAATCTACGCAAGGCCTCATGCTCGCGGCCCACAAAGATCGTGCCGAAAAATACGTCCGCAAAAACTTCGCCAACGGCATTCCTGCTTACGGCACGGACGCGCTACGCTTCACGTTCTGCGCCTTGGCACCGATGTCGCTCACTTTAAATTTCGATTTGAGTCGTTGCGAGGGCTATCGCAATTTTTGCAATAAGTTGTGGAATGCCACGCGCTTCGTGCTGATGAACTGCGAAGGCCAAGACTGTGGCTTCGAACCACACACCGCTGACCAGTGTGTGCCCGGTGGTTACATGTGCTTCAGCCCAGCCGACCGCTGGCTCACCTCCAAACTGCAAATGATCGAGGCGGACGTCGCTCAACATCTGGACGCTTATCGCTTCGATTTAGCCGCGAAGACGCTCTACGAATTTGTGTGGAACGAGTATTGCGATTGGTATGTCGAAATCGCCAAAGTACAGTTGCAAGAGAGCGACCCGGCGGTCCACCGTGGTACGCGCCGCACCCTGATTCGTTGCCTAGAGACCATTCTCCGGCTCTTGCATCCGATCATCCCGTTCATCACTGAAGAGCTTTGGCAAAAAGTCGCACCCATCGCGCAACGCTACGGGGAGCGCGGCATACAAAAGCTTAAAGGCGCCGAACTGGAGCAAGCTTTGGCGGAGCAACGCTACTCCATCATGATGCAGCGTTACCCACAAGCCGAACCCGACAAGATCGATCAAACTGCGCTGGCTTGGATGGAGCAGCTCAAGGCCATGGTTGACGCCTGCCGAGCCCTGCGCGGAGAAATGAAGATCTCGCCTGCTCTTAAACTACCGCTCATTGCGTCCGGCGATACGGCAAACCTTCTCAGCGTTGCCCCCTATCTGAAAGCATTGGCGAAACTTAGTGACGTGAAGGTCAGTCCTAGCCTACCAACGAACTCCATGGCACCAGTACAAATGGTCGGTGAAAATCGTCTCATGCTGGAGGTAGAGATTGACGTTGTAGCTGAGCGCGAGCGAGTCGGCAAAGAGTTGGCACGCATTACTGGCGAGATCAGCAAGGCAGAGGTCAAGCTCGGCAACGAGAGCTTCGCAGCACGCGCACCCGCAGCCGTGGTGGCTCAGGAGCGTGAGCGGCTGAGTCAGTTTATGGCTTTAAAGCAAAAGCTTAGTGAGCAACTTGTTAAATTGAGTTGAGTTTGTTGTTACGCTAGCCGAGCAGGCCGAGGTAGATGGCTACGCGAATGTCATTCCGGGTCGGCCCCTGGGGGGGCCGACCCTCCCTTCTTTATTTCGCTCCGCCATCCACCTCAGCCTACTCGTCTGACGTCTTGTTTTATGGAGTACGGTTTGCACAGAGCTCCGGATCGTCGACAAGCCGATTTGCTGATCAGGGACTTAGTGGCATTTTGCCAACCATACAGCGCAGGGACCTAATAATCCCAACTAAACGGTGATGTCAGTCGAGGAGGTAGGGGTAGGAGACGGAGCGAAATAAAGAAGGGAGGGTTGGCCCCCTTGGGCCGACACGGAATGACATTCGCGGAGTCTCCTACCCCTTTCTCCTCGGCTAGCGCACTTCGACCAAACGCCGAACACGGGTCCCTACCTAATTAGGCCTCTCAACAACAGCCTTCAATGAAGCAAGCCCCTGTTCAAAATCAGGCCCCACCATTTTTTCCATGCTAAAGAAAAGACCCATCAACTTAGCCATAAAAGGCTGCGGCCCAAACATCGCCCACACCACTTCAGTCTGCTCGCCCTTGGGGGTGAGCGTAAATTCCGCCGTATTTTGAGCCTCGAAAGGCTTCAAAAAATGAAGCTTGACGCTGACCTTGCTGGCAGGCTTGGATTCCATAATTTCCATGCGCCCAGAACCCACTTCTTTATTGCCTTCCCAGGCATAAGCCGCCCCAACACCTTGGGTTGCACCGCCGTGAGTGCGCTTCATTGCCGGGTCCTTCTTTTCCCATGGAGACCAAAGCGCCCATTTTTGAAAATCATTAATCAGTGCAAACACTTTTTCGGGGGGCGCCTTCACGCTTATTGAGCGCTCCAAACGAAAACTATCGGGGCGGGTTGCGGCATACCCTAAGACGACTAACACGCCAACAATTAACAACAGTGCGATTATTCTCATCATCAAGCTCCTAAGCTGGCGCGCAAGCGCTTCTCATCATCATCGTCCGGATCTAAAATCAGAATCCGGTCCAACACTTTTTTCAATTTTTGAAATTGACCCTGCTGGCGATAGACCTCACGAAGATTGCGGAGCATGCGCAGCAACACCTCGCGCGGGGTTGCGGCCTGAAGAAACAAGCCCGTGGGCACTTCGTTGTCGCCCACTAAGCCGAGCCGTTTTCGATAAGGATCCAAGCGTTCCAAAATATCCTCTTGTGACAGGCTGTATCCAGTGAAGGGATCGAGCACAACCGGCCCCTCATGTAGATTCACCTTGATCAAGAAATGCCCAGGAAACGAAATGCCATCTGCATCTAGCCCGACGATACGGGCAAGCTCCACGTAAATGACCGCCAAGGTAATGGGAATCCCGCGCCGACGCTCCAGCACCTTATGCACAAAGCTATTGTCAGGGTCGTAATAGTCGTTCACATTACCCGCAAAACCGAGGTCCTTATAGAAGAACACAGACGTTTCCTGGAGACGCTTCACTTCGGTGCTTAAATCACGGCAACGCTCGGCGAGCCTTTTACCCAGAACATCCACGCTCGACAACACTTGCTCTAAATCCAGGCCCGGATACTCGTCTTGCGCCAAAGAAGCCGCACTCTCCAGAAGCGGGATCTTGGCCGGGTCCCCCACTAGGATTCTAAAATAGGCTAAATCGGAAACTTGCTCGTACATAAAGCATAATGTAACTCGACTCGCATCGACCTCCAAGTGTCCTGCCGAGCCACACCAACTTTCATCTCAACGTCGAGGACTCCATGAGCACCGGTTTTTTCTTGTCGTTTACTAATCTCTGGCTAGCGGCCGTTTCGCTCAGCGCCATTGCCCAAACACCAGAGGCAGGCACGCGCTCCGCTTCTCCGCCGATTTTTGATGCGCATATTCACTTTAGTCATGACGCCGCAGCGCAAATGGGCACAGACAAAGTCATTGCCCTGATGCGCGAAGCGGGTTTGAAGCGCGCCATGGTGTCAAGCTCCGATGACGAGGGCACTCAAAAACTCTTTGCCGCAGCGCCCGATCTTATTGTTCCTAGCCTGAGGCCCTATCGTCTGCGCAACGATGCGTCCACCTGGGCGAAAGATGCCACGATCATCACCTATCTAGAGCAGCGTTTAGCCAAGTATAAGTACGCCGCCGTGGGCGAATTTCATCTCTATGGCACTGATGCGGAGCTTGCTGTGCCGCGGCGCATGATCGAACTCTCGCAACAATTCAACCTGATCCTCCACGCGCATTCGGACAGTGATGCCATTGAGCGAATCTTTAAACAGGCTCCAAACGCGACTGTTCTTTGGGCGCACTCAGGCTTTGATCGACCGGAGACGGTGCGCGACATGCTTCGCAAACACTCTAAGCTCTACGCAGACCTCGCCTATCGCACAGATCAGGCTTCTTCGGAATGGACTGCCGTTTTCAAGGAGTTGCCCAATCGCTTCGTGGTCGGTACCGATACCTTTACGCCTGAACGTCTCTTCTATATCCCAGAGCATGCGCGTTTCACGAGAGAATGGCTCAAGGCGCTTCCCGTCGACCTGGCCGAAAAAATAGCCTGGCGGAATGGGGAAGCGCTGATCAACGGTTTTTGGAAGACTGCTGAGCAGAGCGCCGCTTGTCAAAACGAAGCCATGACCCAGGTCAGATTACAGGGAAGTAAGGTGAGCGTGCTGATGGAGCTGCCCAGCTCGGCCATCAAGGTCAGTCAGGCTTTCAGCGTCAAGGCCCTCCTGTGCCCAAAGGAGGACGGGGCGAGCATTACTCGAGCCACAGTCGATGCGAGCATGCCTGAACACCAGCATGGCATGAACTACAAGCCTAAGACGCAACTCGGTCAAGGCGTGGACACACAAGCCACAGGCCCACGATTGTTGAGCGCCCAGGGCTTGGTGTTTCACATGCCTGGCAAATGGCAATTTGAGTTTCAAGTGTTTGGCAAGGATCGTCATCACCAGCCTTGGCCTGCACCGGAGCGACTTCGTTTTGACTATGTTTTGAACTAAGTTCTGTTCGCTGAAAAGCCATGTCGTACCAGGTCGCCCGAGCACTTAAATCGATCACCCTTGTCCTGCTGCTGTTACTGAATGCAAACCAGCTTGTTGCGCAAGGCTCAGAGCCAGCGATACAGCTCTGGAGCGCTACCGAGCGCGCGCGAATTTTTTCCTTTGGCCCCTGGCCGGTGCCCAATACGGGCTTAGACTCACCGCAGCGCCGACGGATGAACCCCTTGGCAGGCGAGCCAAGGGCCATCGCCTTCGGTGAACACTTATTCAAAGATGTCCGCCTCTCTGCTAATGGGAAAGTCTCTTGTGAGACCTGCCATCAAGCCAAGTTTGGCTTCACCGATGGACGTGCGCGAGCCTTGGGTCTGGCGGAAAGCCATCGCAACACAATGCCTCTTTTCGATTTGGCGGAGCAACGTTGGTTCGGCTGGGACGGAGGCGCCGACAGTCTCTGGGCCGCCACGATTCGCCCCCTGCTTGACCCCAAGGAGATGGGTGGCACGCCTGAATCCATTGCCAAGGCCATCGCACTGCACCCTCCTTATCGGCCGTATGTGCAAGCCTTGCAGCCGCTCTTTCCTGGAGGGAGCACGCCGCGAAAAAGCGAGGATACAACCTTAGTCATCGCGGCCATGAGCCTTGCCGCCTGGATGGAGACCATCGAAAGCGAACGCAGCGCCTTCGACCAGTATCGCGATGCGTTACTGCTAAACACGCCATCACCAAGACCTCCCGGCTCAACACCTTCGAACGCGCCAGCACACACGTTGAAAGGCTCGCCCAGCAACTTCTCTGCGCAAGCAGAAAAAGGCCTGAAACTTTTTATTGGCAAGGCAAACTGCTGGCTCTGTCATGGTGGGCCGCGCTTTACCCACGGCGAGTTCCACGATATTGGTCGGCCCTTCCTGGTGACGTCCAAAGGGTCGAGTCAAACTACCGAGGTGGATCCCGGTCGTTATCGAGGAATCGAACGCGTCAAGCGCGATGTTTTCAACATGCTGGGCGTTTGGAGCCCCGATCCGCAAGGCGAGCGGGCTCACCTGCTTGAGCAAACTATTTTGCAGCATCGCAATTGGGGCGAGTGGAAGATACCAACATTGCGCAACCTAAAGCAAACCGCACCCTACATGCATGACGGCAGCCTCAAAAGCTTGCGCGAGGTGGTATTGCATTACTCGGAGCTCAATGAAGAAAGGCTTCACGCCGACGGTGAAGCCTTGCTGAAACCGTTAAGACTGACCACCCAAGAAGTTGACAATCTTGTCGCCTTTCTGGAAAGCCTGAGTCCTTAAGCTACCCGCTAACGATTAGCTTTCGAGACGCGCTCACTGGAGGAGCGCGTCCTAAATGAAGCTGAAATTACTGGATCACGGGCGCTAATTCGCCCTTGGCATAACGTCCGATCATTACGCTCAACGGAACACTCTGAATCTTGCTGCCCTGCCCAGCACAGCCAAACTGCTGATAGCGCTGCAAGCAGATTAATTTAGCTGCCGCCGTAGCAGGTTTGAGATACTCTCGGGGATCAAACTTGCTGGGGTTCTCGGCAAAAAACTTACGAATCGCAGCGGTCATCGCCAAGCGAATATCGGTGTCGATATTGATCTTGCGTACACCGTACTTGATGGCTTCTTGAATTTCTTCCACCGGCACGCCATAAGTTTCTTTCATGTCACCGCCGAACTTGCGAATTTCAGCCAGCAAATCCTGAGGCACAGACGAGGAACCATGCATCACCAAATGCGTATTGGGAATGCGGCGGTTAATTTCTTTGATACGGCTGATCGCCAGGATGTCGCCGATGAGCTTGCGACTAAACTTATAGGCGCCGTGTGAGGTCCCAATAGCAATCGCCAAGGCATCCACATGCGTGCGCTTTACAAAGTCGGCGGCCTGCTCTGGGTCGGTCAGGAGCTGCTCACGAGTCATCGTGGCGTCGGTCCCATGACCGTCTTCTTTATCACCCTTCATCGTCTCCAATGAGCCTAGGCAACCGAGCTCGCCCTCCACGGTCACGCCCACCGAATGGGCCATCTCGACCACCTTGCGGGTGACGTCCACGTTGTAATCGTAGCTAGCAATGGACTTGCCGTCTTCTTCCAAAGAGCCGTCCATCATGACTGAGGAAAAGCCAAGATCAATCGCACCCTTGCACACGACAGGTGACTGGCCGTGGTCTTGATGCATCACCACCGGCACCTTCGGATAGGACTCCACTGCGGCCTGGATCAAATGCTTCAAGAAATGCTCGCCCGCGTATTTACGCGCACCAGCCGAGGCCTGCATGATGACCGGCGCGTCCAACTCAGCCGCTGCTGACATGATCGCCTGCACTTGCTCCAGGTTATTGACGTTGAAGGCAGGGATGCCATAACCGTTTTCGGCGGCATGGTCGAGGAGTTGGCGCATCGAGACTAAAGGCATAGTGGGCTCCGATTAAACGAAATAGCGAGAATCTGTTGGCCACGATTATCGCAAAAATGCCCGCCCATAAGCACGACATACTGCTTAAACGACTCGAAAAACCGCCTAAGCGGACGATTTGCTCACAATTTCCTACAAAGGCAACAGATTGCCCGTCTTAAATCAACCGCCGATCTTCACAATCTTGATCGAGTTGGTCCCGCCCGCTTTGCCGATCGGCTCGCCAATCGTCACCACAATGAGATCACCAACCTCCACCACTTTGGCCTCAAGCAGGCGACGCTCCACTTCTGCAAGCACTTGCTCACGGTCCGTACTGCTGTACTGGATCACCAAAGGATGCACCTCGCGATACAAGGTCATGCGGCGCCGACTGCGCTCCTCCGGCGTCAGGGCATAGACGGGCACGCCTGAATCGACCCGGGAAATCCATAATGCGGTGGAACCCGACTGGGTCAGTGAACAAATGGCCTTCACTTTCAGGTGATGGGCAATAAAGAGTGCACTCATCGCGATCGATTGATCCACGCGGGTATAGGTGCGGTTCAAAAAAGCATCGTCCAAGGTGGCGTGCTGATAGGTATCGGCCTCCTCCAAGATACGCGCCATGGCCAGTACTGTTTCCACAGGGAATTTACCGGCGGCCGTCTCTGCTGACAGCATCACCGCATCCGTCCCGTCCAGCACAGCATTCGCGACATCGGAGACCTCTGCACGCGTGGGTACCGGCGACTCCACCATCGATTCCATCATCTGCGTCGCAGTGATGGTGACTTTATTCAAATCACGCGCCATCTTAATCATGCGCTTTTGTAGGCCTGGCACGGCTGCATCGCCCACTTCAACCGCTAGATCGCCTCGCGCCACCATGATGCAATCACTGGCCTTTAAAATTTCTTCTAAATTTCCGATAGCTTCGAAGCGCTCAATCTTGGCCACCATCAGTGCGCGACCACCGGCTGCGCGCATCAACTCCCGTGCCATATACATGTCGGCCGCAGACTTCGGGAACGACACTGCGATAAAGTCGGCTGCGAAGCCCACAGCGGTTTTCAAGTCCTCCATGTCTTTCGCGGTTAAGGCAGGGGCAGTTAAACCACCCCCTTGCCGATTAATGCCTTTGCGGTTTGACAAAACACCGCCCTGAGTCACGGTGCAGGCAATCGTCGTCGCATCGACTTTGTCCACTTTCATAACGACCCGACCATCGTTGAGCAGCAAGGTATCGCCCGCAAACACATCGTTAACCAATTCCGGATAATCCAAACCTACCCGCTGCTGATCACCTAACGAGCATTCGATATCGAAAATAAAAGGATCGCCCACCGCAAGCGAGATCTTGCCGTCAGCGAATTTGCCGACGCGAATCTTCGGCCCTTGTAGGTCCGCCAGCACGCCTATATCCTTGCCCTGACGTACCGCGATCTCGCGCACCGTGCGTACGGTATTGATATGTTCTTCAGCAGTTCCGTGGGAAAAATTGACGCGGACGACATTCACGCCCGCAGCAATTAATTTTTCAAGCACTTCAAGCGAAGAAGTAGCGGGACCGAGGGTCGCAACGATCTTAGTCGCGCGAGGACTGCTAGAGGTAGCCATGCTTGGTGTTATTCCCTTGTACTGACGCATAGCGATATCGACGTGATACCTTAACTACGCTAAAAAGTGATTGTGCCTGAGTCTCGTGACAACTTCTATTCAGGAAAGCCCGCATTCATTAACGAACACCCAACCAAGAAGCGGCAGTAAGCAAGGCAAACAGACCAACCCATAGGATGACGGCACGCCAAACTAGTCCCACCGCGCTCTTTAAACTATCGCTATCCGCTGGCAAACCCTGCCATTCAAACCCTTGTGCATTCCAGGTGGCTTCCATTTCAGGATCAGCCAGCGTGACACCTAGCGCGCCACCACCCGTTGCTAAAAGTAAGGAGCGCTGACCGTTACCCAGCCCGGCAGACAGAGCGCCACGCCAACAGTAAATCGCATCCTCAAAATTACCGACCACCGCAAAGCCAGCTGCCGTTAATCGCAAGGGGATCCAATCCAAGACCCAATACGCTTTCTGTGCAAACTCGCTGAAGTATGTGGGCACGGGCAACGAAGCATTTTGCAGAACACTGCCTTCAAAGGCTGGCAGCATGCCAAGACTTGCGCTCTCATGGGCGGCCTCCCAACGTCGACTCAGCATTTCGGCTAGACGATACAACACTGGCCCAATCACACCCGGCAATAAGAGATACCACAATAAGGGCGCAAACACATGGCGATGGGAGGCCACCAAGGCATGTGCGATAGTGGCTCGACAGATGGAGGAGGGATCGGTATCAAGGCTACGATTAAACGTTGATGTTGCCGATTTGCCCCAGGATCTTGATTCAATCCATTTTTCCAAAATCAAGGCGGCATCTCCGACTCGACCATCCGGCCCTACCTTTTTCTTCAAGGCATCCTGAATCTCGGTAAATACATGGCTGAATTGACGAAAACCTACCGTCAAATAAAGTACGCCCACGTGCAAGACAAAGGAGGCCAGGGGATGTAAGCTTGTCAGCATCCAATCAAGTAATGCCAGGCCGCCAAGCACGGGCAACACCACTAAGAACCAGCCCAGCATGGCATGCTCTTTACGACCGGCATCAGTCCACTGCGGGACGAGCTCCGCTAGCCGTCGCAGGCCCCGATAGACCAAGTTATCGCCCGAGAGTTCCCGACCCTGCTCAATCATGAGAGCGAAAATCAGCGCTATGAATCCCATCTTGCTTCGCGGTTCCTTATTGTGATGCGGTGATGCCCCCCTCCATTATCCATGAAGAGGAGAAACCGTTTCGACGTTTAGGCGCTTAGAAAGCGATAAAGATTTCGAATCATGGCGGCAGTCGCGCCCCAAATAAAGTATTCCGCCGGTTGTGGCCCCTGCTCGGTTTGCCGAATGCCAGCATAGGGCATCGCATAAAACTCGCGAGAGCGATTTTCCCATTCGAAACTACGACGTTCATGAAAGCGCGGGTTCATCAAGAACGCGAGCGGTACGGTAAATGCCTCGGCAACCTCTTGCTCGCTTAAGGTCATCGAAAAGCCCTCGCGAATGAGGGCGACGACAGGCGTGACCGCAAACCCAGTGCTTGTCTCGTACACTGGCATCGTACCAAGCACCTCAAACAACTGGCGCTCGAGCCCGACCTCTTCAAACGCTTCTCGAAGTGCAGCGTCAATGGCATCGCGATCGTCAGGGTCCACTTTACCGCCTGGAAAGGCGATCTGTCCCGAGTGCTTTTTGAGCCTCTCGGTGCGCTGCGTGAGCAGCAAGGAGAGCTCCCCATCTGCACTAACCACGAGCGGGACGAGAACCGCTGCAGGCACAAGTACAGCCCCTGGCGCGCGCATGCGGTCGCTTACGATCTCGGGCTGCCACTTGGGCTGACTGTGGAAATGGGCGCGAATAAACTCGGCCCTTAAACGCAAATCGGGGACGGGAGCTAAGCTCTCATCCCCGTTCGATACCCGCTTAAACTGACGTGGATCGATAATTGCCGCGAAAATTTAGGCTGCGGGTTTAGCCGCGCTAGGCTTCTCGCGTTTTGCGCTAAGCTTTTCGCGAATACGCGCCGATTTACCGGAACGATCACGAAGATAGTAAAGCTTGGCACGACGTACAGCACCCTTACGCTTGACTTCGATCGAAGCGATTAAAGGAGAATAGGTTTGGAATGTACGCTCGACGCCTTCGCCGGAAGAAATTTTACGAACGATGAACGATGAGTTCAAACCACGATTACGAATCGCGATAACCACACCTTCGTAGGCCTGGGTACGCTTACGAGTACCTTCAACCACGTTCACGCCGACAACGACTGTGTCGCCGGGTGCAAACTCAGGAATGCTCTTATTGAGGCGAGCAATCTCTTCGTTTTCAAGAATTTGAATTAGATTAGCCATGGGGTTTACCTTTCTGGATCCATCTCTCAACTTGATTCAAGACCATTGACTCCTACTACGAGCCAAAACTTTGAATTCACGAAAAGTTGGTTTCCATATAGAGCATCATGGCAGCTGCGGTGAACATTTTCTTGAAGGCTTATAAAAGCCCCCGCCGTCAGCCCAGAGGATGCTAAGCCTTCTATTATAGCTTTTTTCGATGCGCTTTGTCCAAACTGAAGGCATCTCTCGCTCTGTTTTGCCACATGCCCGTCGCAACCGGCCAAAAGATTGCCTACTTTATAGGCAATATCGCCTGGAAAGTGCTGTCACGGCGACCAGCCTAGGGCCAAAAGAATTTTGCGATCCTGCACACTTAGCCGGTCAGCACTGTCGGCCAATTGAATCAAATCTGGCCGTCTTTGCCACGTCACTTTGAGTTTTTGGTCTCGTCGCCAGCGCTCAATATTCAGGTGATGGCCCGACAAAAGAACCTCTGGTACACGCTCCCCCTCGAAAATTTCCGGTCGGGTGTAATGCGGGCAGTCCAGCAGACCGTCTTCAAAAGAGTCTTGGAGGATGGAGTCTCCATCATTCACTACTCCGGGAATGCGGCGAATCAGGGCGTCCATGAGCATCATCGCAGGCAGCTCTCCACCGGACACTACAAAATCTCCAACCGAAACCTCCATCGTCACGCGATGATCGATTAGCCTTTGGTCGAGGGCTTCATAGCGCCCCGCAATCAGGCAAAGGCGAGGCTGGGTCGCCAGCTCCAGCACAAGCGCCTGGTCGAGACTGCGCCCTTGAGGAGACATCAAAATCACCGGTACGATTGATTCAGCGACAGCGGTTGCATGGATGGCATCTAGGCAGAGGCTTATCGGCCCAGGCATCATCACCATTCCGGGGCCGCCGCCGTAAGGCCGGTCGTCTATGCGGCGATAAGTATCGTCGGTAAAGTCCCTCGGATTCCAAACGCGGCTCGTCCAGCGACCCTGCTTAAAACCGCGCGACGTAATGCCATGCTCGCTGAGTGCAGCAAACATTTCCGGGAAAATACTGATGAGGTCAAAGTGCATGGCCCTCCGCCTGAAAATCAGTCAAAAAAGTCTGCGCGCCACTCGACGTGAATTTTACGAGCAAGCAAATCCACCTGAGTCACGATACTCGCCACAAAGGGTAGCAGCTTAGTCTCAGTCGCCGGCACCGTCTCAACACCCTGTTGAATTTCCAAAATAGGATGGGCGCCATGATCTTGCAATCCGACAACCCGACCCAGACATTGACCGTCAGGATCCAGGACGTCACAGCCCACAAGGTCCACCCAATAAAATTCGTCAATAGGCGTTTTAGGAAATTCCGACCGCGAGGCCCATACGCGGGCACCTTTCAGTGCCTCAGCCTGGTTGCGATCCTCAAAACCTATGGGAAGCGCCACGACCGTAAGGCCATGCAAGCGCGGCTTAGCAACCTCAATCGCTCGAAACTGCCCTTCGGGCTGTTCCAACCACCAAGTTTTTAGCTTAACGAGAACACTGTCAGCTGAGCTCGGGTTTACTTTCACCCACCCCTTTAGCCCATACGCATCAAC
>JAYVKZ010000172.1:0-3761 GCA_043767985.1 Betaproteobacteria bacterium | reverse complement strand
TGTGGTGGATGAGCCTTTACGCATCGCTGTGGATTTGAAGATCGCCCATTATCCTGAACCCACCTTAACCCTAGACTTCTCGCGCAGTGCAGCGAGTTGCGCAGGGCCAGTCAATATCGCCCGTTCAACAGCGATTGCCGCTTGCTATGTGGCGATCAAGCATTTGTTCCCGGAGGTTCCCGCCAATGCTGGGGTCATGGACCCCTTGCGCTTTGTGATTTTGGAGGGCAGCATCATCAGTGCCCAGGCGCCCAAACCGGTGGGCGGCTATACCGAAACGATACTGCGCATGATCGACGTGATGTTTGGTGCCATGGCCAGGATCGCGCCCGACCGAGCCACCGCGATGGCTTACGGCACAATTAATGCCCTTTCTATCGCCGGTACCCGCAACGTGGGCGCGGCCAAGGGCAAGCCTTGGGTGATGTTTAGCTTTTTTGGAGGGGGGCACGGTGCTCATCCCGACGGTGATGGGCTCAATCACGGCAATGCACCCATTTCAATGGCAACCATTCCTCCCCTGGAAATATTGGAGGCCGCCTACCCGGTGCGCTTCACCGAATGGGCTTTACGCCCAGGCTCTGGTGGCGAAGGTCAGCATCGCGGTGGGCTCGGTGCGATTTATGAAATCGAACTACTGGAAGAGCAGGCGCAAGCCTATGTCTTTGGTGAACGCGCCCGCTTTGCGCCGCAAGGGGTTCTAGGGGGCGGACCCGCCAAGACGAATGAATTTTCTTATCGCCAAGACATGGCTTGGCAGCAGTTGCCAATGTCCAGTAAGGGCGAAGGGATCGCGCTCAAAAAAGGCGACCGTATTCGCTTGGCAACGCCTGGCGGTGGTGGTTACGGCGAGGCGTCCGAGCGTAGTGAGTTGTTGCAGAACAAGGACCGGAGCCAGGGTTATGTCTGAGGTGAAACCTGTGGTTGGTTCTGTCGTGGGTGCCGTCCAGGGTGCTGGTGAGTTCTCCAGTTTGCATGCCGATCCAAGTTTAGTGATTGGGGTTGATGTTGGTGGTACCTTCACCGATGTGTTTGTCCTCGATGAGGCTTTGGGGTCGATCCGTGTGTTGAAGGTACCGTCCACTACAGGACGCATGGCGAGTCATGTACGGGCAGATCAGTCGCAGGGGTTCTTGGCAGGGATTCGGGAAGCACTGAAGGAGGCCAGCCCCAAAAGGGCTGCGCCTTCGGAGCATCAAAGCGCCGGCACATCGGTACGAACTCACGCTGCAATTGCCACGATCGTTCATGGCACCACGGCGGCAACCAATGCCTTGCTGGAGCGCAAGATTGCACGTACCGGATTGATTACGACCCGAGGCTTTCGGGATGTTTTAGAAATGCGGCGCCGTGATCGCCCGAGTACTTGGGGCCTGTGGGGCCAGTTCGAGCCCATCATTGAGCGGCGCTTACGCACGGAGGTGGATGAACGCGTCTTGGCCGACGGCACCGTCCTGGAGGCCGTGAACCTAGAGCAAGTGCGCAGCGAGGCCAAGCGTTTGAAGGCCTTGGGGTGTGAGGCCCTAGCGATTGCCTTTATCAATGCCTATGCCAATCCGATCAATGAACAGCAAGCCTTAGGTGCCGCGCTTGAGGCTTGGCGTGGCGACGCGCCGGCTGAGTCGCAGCCGAATGATTCGCTATCGAGCACTCAATACGTCAGCGCCTCCCATCAAATTTTGCCCGAGATTCGTGAGTTTGAGCGTACCTCCACTGCGGCACTCAACGCAGCGTTGCAGCCGGTGGTGGGCAGGTATGTGCAGCGCCTGGACGAGGGCTTAAAGCAGGCGGGCTTTACGGGCCAATTGTTGATCGTGCAAAGTAATGGCGGCGTCATGGACGTCGCGACGACCTGTCAGTCACCGGTGAAGACGGCACTGTCTGGCCCGGCTGCCGGCGTGATGGCCTGTGCGTTTTTGGCGCGTGAATCGGGCTATCCGAATGTCATTACGGGCGACATGGGCGGTACAAGCTTTGATGTGTCGTTGGTGGCCAACGGTCAGCCGTCCCTGGCAAGCCAAACCTCGATCGAGTTCGGGATGGTGATTCGTAGTCCCATGATTGAAATCACCACGATTGGTGCTGGCGGTGGGTCGGTGGCTTCGGTGGATGCCTCGGGCCTCTTGCAAGTCGGTCCGCAATCGGCAGGTTCCTATCCAGGGCCAGTGTGCTATGGGCTGCGTGAGCAAGCTGGGCTAGGTGCAAGTGCCGCTGCGATGCTTCGGGTCGGCGGTTCAAAGTCCGCCACTGGCTTGCCGCAGCTCGGCCCTTGCGTCACCGATGCCAACGTCGTGCTGGGCCGCATCAATGCGCACAAGCCGATTGGTAAGCTTCCGGCTTTAGATGTCGACGCTGCACGACGTGCGATTGCTCAGCATGTGGGCGAACCCTTGGGTCTCAGCATTGAAGCTGCCGCCGAGGCGATTCTGGCGGTGGCCAATGCCAAGATGGCGGGAGCGATTCGACTCGTCTCGATTGAGCGAGGTCACGACCCCACACAGTTTGCCTATATGCCCTTCGGTGGTGGCGGCGCGCTTCATGTGTGCGCGATGATGGCCGAAGTGGGTGTCACCCAAGGCATCGTACCGCGCTATCCTGGGGTGACGTCTGCACTAGGTTGCGTCATTGCCGATATGCGGCGCGACTATGTGCGCACCCTCAATCAACCCCTTGGCTTGGTCGTGGAGGAGAGCCTGCGTGAATCGATCCACAGCTTTGTGGCGCAGGGACGCCTTGCCCTAAAAGCATCACGCGTGAAGTTCTCGGGCGAGCAAATTAGTGTTGAACTCGATATGCTCTACCAAGGGCAGAGTCACACCATTGCCGTGCCCATCGATACGCTTGAGGCGATGGCACCAAGCTTTGGCGCGAGCATGATTGAAGCTGCGTTTGAGCGTGCCTATCGTGCAAACTTCGGGCAGACGCTTGAGCGCGTGCCGATGCGTTTGATGAATTTGCGAACGGCGGTGATTGGCATTCGACCAAAGTTTGATTTGAGTCTCATGTCCCCTAAAACTCAGGCACCGAAGAATGGCGGCACCGATGCGATTGAGAGCGCCACCCGCCGCGTGTTTCACGATGGCCGTTGGCATGAGGCTTCTGTTTTTGCGAGGCTCGATCTGCCCGCAGGCTTTGCGGTCAATGGGCCTGCGCTGTTCGAGCAGGCCGATACGACGATTTGGCTAGAGCCCGGTTTTCAGGCGCAAGTGGACCGATTGGGTAATTTACTGATTCGGGCTCAGGGAGTTGGGGCATGAGAGACTCGACAACAGTGCGCAGTGAGGCCTCGACGGCTGACGTCCCCGTCGCGCTCCCAAGTGATCCTGTTCGTAAACACGAAGCGCGTCGTAGCGCTTTGATCTTGATCGACATACAACAAGATTTTTTGTCACCGCAAGGTGCTTATGGCCGTGCCGGTGCAGCCTCCAAGCATGCGCAACAATTGCCCGACAGGCTCGCGCCTCTTGCCCAGCGCGTGAAGACGCTAGGCGGCTATGTGGCGGCGAGCTTGTTTACACTTTGGCCTGCCGCAGATGGTGAGCCTGTGGTGTCGCCCCATCTCAAGAAGCTTCGTCCGTTTTTAGCGAAAGGCGATTTTGCGCCGGGTTCGACTGGACAGTCGCTCATGCCAGCGCTCGCACCCTGGGTGGACGTACAAGTGTGCAAGGTGGCTTACTCAGCATTCTTCAATACCCAGCTCGATTGGATCTTGCGCAAGAACGCCATTGATACCTTGATCATTGGCGGTATCGTGACCAATG
>JAYVKZ010000171.1:0-10296 GCA_043767985.1 Betaproteobacteria bacterium | reverse complement strand
CCGGCACCAAGCTCAGTTATGCGGTCTTTGAGCCGGACGCTGAGAATATTGCAAAGCTAATCGATCGCTTAGACCGATTACTCGCTGGTGGCGCTTTGGGCAGTGCAGGACAAGCGGCGGTGGCCAGCGCCCTTGCCGAGTACAGTGCCCGCGACACTTGGTTAACGGATGCCAACAACCAATCGAGTTGGCAGCGTGAGCGTGTCAAAACGGCGGCTTACCTGATCTTGGCATCACCTCACTATCAGATTCAAAAATAGCCTGATCACAGGGAAGCGCTTCTTATGACTCATTCTCATCACCATGATCAATTCGGGCTCAATGTGGAGCGACGACGATTCCTGAAAGCCTTCACCGGCTCCAGTGCGAGCCTCGCCATTGGCTCAAGCGCAAGCCTTGCCATTCCCGGTTTAGGACTGTCGGGTGCAGCTCAAGCTCAAACCACAGACTATCGAGCCTTGGTCTGCTTGTTTCTGTTCGGTGGCAATGACGGCTTGAATACAGTGGTCCCGATCGATGATTCCGTGCCTGGTGCGGGCTACAGTGAGTATCTGGCAGTTCGTAAAGGATTGGCTCTTCCAAGAACTAGCGCTGGCGTTCAAGGGCTTGTTGAGTTGTCTGGTTCGCGCTTCGGTTTACATCCCGGACTGGCACCACTCGCCAGTGTTTGGAACGAACAAGCCTTGGCCATTGCCCACAATGTTGGCCCTCTGGCACGACCACTCACTCAGGCGCAGTACGTGCAATGGCGGGACCAAAACAATGCTAGCCAGGTGCCCGAGAGTTTGTTCTCGCATTCGGATCAGCAAAGACAATGGGAGAACGCCGCCTCGACCACCATTAGTCAAACCGGCTGGGGGGGCGCAGGGGCTGAGCAAAATGACTTTAAGCAAGTCGTGTCGTTTGCAGGCAATACCCGGTTTGGTACTGGTGTGCGCAATAACGAGCTAGCTTTGCCCGAGCCAGGGGGAAGCTTTGGCCTGAGCGGCTATTACACGGGTAAACAACCGGACGCGCGTCGAGCGGCACTCGAGACCTTACTCGGCCAAAGTTCGGGAAATCAACTCCAAAGCGTGTTTGCGGGTCAGCAGCGCGCGGCCCTGGAGTTAAGTCGTCGTTTGGAGGGCACGATCAAAATCAAACCCGGCGATACCAGCTCCAATGCAGCGATTAACGCCGCCTTTGGAAACCTGGCTGCGCCGAATAATTCGAGGCTTGCGAAGCAACTCTACCAAGTTGCCAAAATGGTCGAACCTTCCGGTCGTGGTGCCTTGGGCGGATCACGCCATATTTTCTTTGTTAGCTTGGGAGGTTTCGATAACCACGGTGATCAGCTTAACACCCATGCTGGCTTGATGAGTGATATCGGTCGCTCCGTCGCATCGTTTTACTCCGCGCTAAAAAATCTTGGCCTTGGCGATAAGGTAACGCTCTTTACGGCGTCCGACTTTGGCAGAACCTTCAAACCGAATAGCAGTGGGGGTACTGATCATGCATGGGGAAATAAGCATCTCATCATCGGTGCGGGGGTGAATCCGAAGGCGCAAGTCGGCCAATACCCCGCGCTCGTATTGGGCGGCCCGAACGATGCGGCCGACCCGAGCAAGAGCTGGGAGTTTCAAGGACGTTGGATTCCAAGCCTCGGCGTCTCCCAGTATGCCGGGTCCCTGCTGCGTTGGCTGAATCCGCAAGCAGATCTCCTGGCGACCCTACCAGGCCTTTCTGGTTTTGGCGGCGCGACAGGGGCGAACATTGGTATGATGAAGGCTTAATATGAAAGCCTAATGAACCCGACAACTCTGCTGACTGGAACACTGAGTTACTTCACGGCAAGTGTGCTCTGGGGCCTCAATATTCCACTCACGACTTCGCTATTAAAAAGCTTCGATCCCCTTTGGGCGTCTCCTAGTCGTTATGTGATCGCCTCACTCTTTCTCGGAATCCTGGTTTGGCTCAGCTTGGGGTTCAAACAACTGCGATCGCCGATTTCCGCAGTTCGCTTGGGTCTCATGAGCTTGAGCGTTGCGTGCTTCTTGCTGTGCTATAACTTCGGCATTTCCTATACTCATCCGATCACCGCTGCTGCCATCACGGCGGGAGCACCGGTCTATGTTGCGGTCGTGTCCAAATGGATGACAGGTGCGCGTTTGGAAAAAGGCTTTTGGGGGGCGACAGTGTTGACCCTGATGGGTGCGGGCATTGCGGTTTTTGGCAAGGCCAGTGCTGTCGGTGCCGGCCTCAAGCTACAGGGCGGAGAGTTTCTACTGGTGTTTGCGATAGCTTGTTGGACGGTCTATTCTATTCTTGCCCAGCGCTGGTTCACGCCGGATACTCCGGCATTACGTCGAACCTTCTTGAGCTCTTTGGGGGCGCTACCTTGGCTATTGCTGTTCTGGGGCATAGCACGACTGTTGGGCTTGGTGGGGGAGCCTAATCTCAGTCCGACGCCTGCTGCGATCAATACGCTCTTGGTGGCCGCGATTTTTTGCACCGCTCTGGCCACCGTGGCCTGGAACATGGGTGTAGCCCGTCTCGGTATTGCAACTGGCGGCATGTGGCAAAACATGGTGCCAGTGTTTGCAGTGCTGATCTCGCTCACTTTCTTTGATGTCACGCCCTTACCCGCACAACTGATTGGCGGCGCGGTAGTCATGGCCGGGGTGCTTTACATGCAATGGCAAAAATCTAAAGCGTAGTGCTTAAATCTGCGCGATTGATTTGCAATTTTGTAAATACCCGACGCCAGACCTGGATCTCGGGAAACTCGCCTTCTTTCGCCAGTTTCAAAATGCTTCTTCGACTAAGGGGAGGCAATGGCTGCGAGCAAGTATCTCGCGCACTAGCTTCGCGTCATCGCCGCTAAGGGCCGCATAACTCTGTCTTAACCACTGGACGCACTTGCCTTGATAGGGAAAGGGTTGCTGATGCCAAGGGCTGCCATCGACTTGCGCATTCACCTGATCAGCGCCGCTCTTGAGTGCTCTAACATTGGCCAACATGACCGGTACATAAACGCGACCGATTTCGGACAACAGCGCCTCCAGTGTTTTGGGCAGGACAGTGGGATCAATCCAGTCCTGGTTCTCGACTTCTAGACCCGACAGGTCCTCCACTAGGCAGGTCCAGGCTAATACTCGCGGTGCCCTGCTAAGGGTAAGCGCAGAGGGTGTTGGGTCGAACTGTGCCAATTGCGTCAATTGACCAAATACTGCGAAGTCGCATGATGCGGGACGTTGCCCGAGCCAGTAGGGATGGTGATGAAGATGGGTTTTAAAAATATCTAAGAAGCGTGCGTAGCTGGCTTCAATCGTTGCAGCGGTGGCAGGACTAGAACCTACGAACTTCAGTCGACTGATCTGACGCTCCGAGAATTCTTTTTTCATCGCTGCGGCCCGCTCCGGCGACATGGTCATGCCTCGCCACAAGGGGAGAATCGAGCCTGATTTGTCGATATCGGCGGCGTAGTGCCAACGGTAGTGAAACATCGCCTTGGTGAGCCACTCGTCACCGTAGTCTTCGATGAGCTCATCGAGAAAGCGCAGTGCAGGATGGGCGGGTAGCACGCTGCGCTGTGAGTTTTCTAGCTCGAACCGACGGATGATGGGAGATGAATCCGTGACGGCTTCAATCTCGCCCGTTGCGCTGGGGAGATAAAAGGTCGGCAACAGTTCCACTTTCGGCTTTGGAAACGCGCCATGCTCACCTCGCGGCGCAACGATCAGGCGAAACGGCATTCTGCGAAAGCGCATCAGTGCTAACATTTTGCGAGTGTACGGCGAGCCGGGCGCGCCTTTTAGAGGAATCGTCGCTTGCGCAGTCATCTTGGTTTACTCAGTGCGGTGTCAGTATTTGTTGGTTGAATTAGGTTGAAAAGTTTCAAGCCTACCTTGGCTCGAGCGCCAGGTTAACGAGTTGCGATACGAGCTCCGAATAGCTAAGGCCGCTCGCTCGCCATAGCTCGGGATACATCGAAGTCTTGGTGAAGCCCGGCATGGTGTTGAGCTCATTGAGCAATAACTCATTGGTTTTTTCCACATAGAAAAAATCCACCCTAGCTAGTCCGGCGCAGTCCAATGCTTTGAAGGCCTGAAGCGCTAAAGCCCGCGCGCGATCAGCCACCTGAGCCGGAATGTTCGCGGGGATGTGCATTTGCGCTTTTCCCGCAGTGTACTTTGTGTTGTAGTCGTAAAACTCGCTTTCGAAACTGAGTTCGCCGACGACACTGGCTTGAGGACGATCGTTGCCCAAAATGCCGACTTCAATCTCGCGTGGCTTCTCTGAGGTCGCTGCTTCGACGATCACGCGTCGATCATGCTCGAAAGCCAACTCTAGTGCGATGCTGAGTTCAGCATCATTTCTCACCTTAGAGATCCCCACGCTCGAGCCGAGGTTCGCGGGTTTCACGAACATTGGAAACCTTAGAGCGCCCAGACGCACCAAGACTTGCTCTCTCGCTGTTGGTGCTTGATTGATGAACTCAGATCGATTCACTAAAGCATAGGCGACCTGAGGAATACCTAAGCTAGCAAGCACTGCTTTAGCCATGACCTTATCCATGCAAACGGCGCTACCCAAGACGCTAGAGCCTACGCAAGGGATGCCAGCGAGTTTCAGCATCCCTTGTATCGTACCGTCTTCGCCATTCGGGCCGTGCAAAATCGGAAACACGACATCAAAGGCGCCTGCTGCTTGACTTGCATGAAGTACAAAGTCTCCGCCGCTCGCGGCTCCGCCAAAACTGAGTGCTTTCAAGGAATCTTGGGGGCTTAACCAACGCCCTTGCTTGGAAATGACGATACTCGTGACTTCAAAGGCTTCGGCAGGAAGCTCTTGAAGCACACTGCGAGCGCTATTGATGGACACTTCATGTTCACCGGATTGGCCACCGGCCAGGACTAGCACACGCTTTCTTTTCATGCATGCCGCTCCTGATCGATAAGCTTTTGCAAAACCCGCCGGAAATGCGCCAACGGAACGTCGGCCGCAATACCATGCATTTTGAAATCCGGGTCAGCATCCAACATTTCTTGCTGCCCTTCAATGATGAACTTGTCTTCCATGAAGCCGCGCACCATGCTGTCATGTAGGGACTGCGCGATAGTGGGGTCTTGCAGATTGTAGTTGTGCAGGTAATTCCAAAAGAAGTGAGTGGTGTTACGGGTTTCCGGGGTAAAGAATTGGCAATTGCGATACTCTTTGATGCCTTCGATGCTGGCTGCCTTACCCGCTTGCTCGGCACCTTGACCAGCGGGGGCGAATAGTGTCTCCAAAAAGAAAACTCCCGGCACATGCATTAGACCGATATTGCGCCGGTCCAGTAGGGCGTCGTCACGCACCACCATGCGATGAAATGGTGGGGGTGCAGTATTCATGCTCCAGCGCTCGACTCGAAAGCCATGATCGAGCCGCTCAACCGCAACGGGCTTAGTTTTAAAAGCATACTCCTCGGAGCCGCCCAGGGTATGGGTATGTACAAAGGCGAGATGTGAGAAGTCGGCTAAGTTGTCTACAATCAAGCGGTAGTCGGCCTTGTAATGCATGTAGTCTGCGATGCCTCGCCAAGCGGGATCACGTAGGTAGGAAATGTCGATGATCAGGCTCGGGTCGGCTTGTTCAGCTTCGCCCATCCATACCCAAATCAGGTGGTCGCGTTCCACCACAGGATAGCTTCGCACACCCATTTTTTCGGGCACACTATCTTGGCCTGGAATTTGAACGCACTTGCCGGTGGCGTCAAACTTTAGGCCATGGTACATACAACGTACACAATCGCCTTCGAGTCGTCCGTTGGAAAGTTTGGCGCCACGATGGCAGCATCGGTTGTCAAGGATCACCGCTCGGCCACTGTCGCCTTTGTAAAGCAGTAAAGGCTCTTCAAGAATCGTGCGCGCCAAAAGCTTGCCATCGATCAGCTCATGATCCCAGGCGGCCACATACCAGCAATTCATCAGGAAGTTGTCGTACTTGGCCATGGCTAGCTCCGTGCTTGTGTCTTTGGTTCGCTCGACCGTCCTTTGATTATGGGCGGTGTTTCGAGAATATCACCGTTCCGCTGGCCGCGAACATGCCCCCAACGCCATGGCATACCGAGATGTCGGCATTCGCCACTTGCGCCGGTGAAATGCCGCGCATCTGTCGCACACTCTCTTGCAAGGCGTACATGCCGTACATGCCCGAGTGCATGTAGCTCAAACCCCCGCCGTTTGTGTTCATGGGCAATTTTCCGCCTGGAGCTGTATGTCGTTCGGCAATGAAGGCGGCCGCTTCTCCGGGTTTGACGAAGCCCAGGTCCTCCAAGCCGTAAAGCGGCAAATGCGCGAAGGCGTCGTAGATCATCAGGTGATTAACGTCACTGTGCTTGATCCCAGCCTCGGCAAACGCATTGGAACCCGCGATTCGAAAGGCTCGTGAGGAAGTGAAGTCCGCCATTTGGCTGACCATCGGTGTCTCCACGCTTTCGCCTGTGCCGAGAATGTAGACCGGTGCTTGCGGCATGTCCTTGGCGCGCTCGGCCGACGTAAGAATTAACGCTCCGCCACCATCGGTGACGAGGCAGCACATCAGCAACCTAAAAGGATATGCAATCATCTTCGAATTAAGAACATCGTCGACCGTGATCGCATTGCGAAAGCTTGCACGAGGATGCTTGGCCGCCCATTCCCGTTGAATCACTGCGACATTGGCGAGGTGAGATTCGTTCAAGTCATAGGTCTTCAAGTAGCGCAGGACCGGAATGGTGAACAGGCTGGGTGGGCCAAACGTACCGTAAGGGGCTTCGAACTGACCGACCAAGCTTGAGGCCGTCGGGGTCGGCCTGACCTGCCCAATACCCGAGCGCCCACTTTCACCATGAGTGATCAGCACGGTCTTGCAGTAGCCTGCGGCAATGGCGGCGGCGGCGTGGCGCACATGCAGCATGAACGAGCATCCCCCGACCGAGGTGCCGTCGACCCAGGTGGGCGTGATGCCAAGATAGTGAGCAATGGACTGCGGCTGATGATTGGCTGTGGCCAAGCCGTCGATATCCGAGGGCTTGAACCCGGCGTCGCGCATGGCGTTCAATGCAGCATCGGCATGCAGTTGAATTTCGGAGATGCCGGGTAGTACGCCGAGCTCGCTAGTTTCGGCTGCGCCAACGACTGCGATGGATCCTGGTTTCATGGCTTAGCTTTGAGTGGGACGAAAATGGGGAAGGGAGATCGTGTCATCGAGCGCTTCGAAGACCACTTCTACCGGCATATCGAGCTGCAAGGCCTCCGGTGTTTGCGGGCAGTTGACGATATTGGTCATCATACGTGGGCCTTCCTCTAGCTCCACTACTGCAATCGAGTAGGGTGCAGTAAAACCCGGTGCGGCGCGGTGACTGATCACATAACTATAGAGTTTGGCGCGGCCCGAGGCTGCAAACACCGAGACCCCGCGCGAGGCACAGGCCGGACAAAACGGGCGGGGCGGAAAGTAAATGTGGCTGCAGGCATCGCAACGCTGTAGGCGTAGCTCGCCTGCCCGAGTGCCGTCCCAAAAATGCGCGGTTTCTGGGGTGGGTTGGGGTCTTGCTCGCTTAGGGTCGGCCATACGGTGAGTTCCTTTGGGCTTCGATGATGAATGTAGTGCGCTAGCATACTATTGCTACGGCGTTTAGCTAGCCGCCTATTCCATTGGAACTCACCATGGCCGGACCTATATTTTGAAGAACTCATGGTCGGTAAGGTTACCCGCCGATGGATGCTTCGCTCGGCGAGCTTTCGGCACATCCGCACACGCAAGCCTCGCAGATGGTGTATGAATACCCAAGCGTCGATGGGCGTACCCTGAAGGGTGTTTCCCAACCTCTCAGGTTTGATGGCGAGCGGCCCAGTGGTCGCCAGCGGCCACCGGGCTTGGGCGAACATACGCGCGAGGTTTTATTGGAATTGAAATACAGCGATGAAGACATTGCTGAACTGTTAAAGCTCGGGGCCGTACAATTGGCCTCAGAGCGCGCCGGGAGTGCCATATGAACTTTTCCTACACCGATGACCAACTTGAAATTCAGCGGGCCATCGAAGCCATCTGCAAACCCTTCGATGCGGATTACTGGCGGCGCAAAGATGAGGAGGGTGGTTTTCCGCATGACTTCCACGCGGCCTTGGCCAAGGCCGGTTGGTTAGGCATTGCCATGCCCACCGAATTCGGTGGTGCGGGCTTGGGGATCACGGAAGCTGCGATCATGATGCGCGCCATCTCGGAGTCGGGCGCGGGTATGTCAGGTGCGTCCGCAGTGCATATGAACATCTTTGGCCTGCATCCTGTGGTCGTGAATGGCACCAGCGAACAAATGGCCCGCTTCTTGCCGCCCCTGATCGCCGGAAAAGACAAGGCCTGTTTTGCGGTGACCGAGCCCAATACCGGTTTGAATACGCTCAGGCTCAAGACCCGTGCGGTGCGCAAAGGCGATCACTATGTCGTCAACGGTCAAAAGATTTGGATCTCGACCGCCCAAGTCGCCAATAAAATCCTCCTGCTAGCTCGTACGGCAGAGCCTGACCCCGCCGCTCCCTCACGAGGCTTAACGCTGTTTTATAGCGACTTTGATCGCGACAAAATAGTGGTGCATGAAATCGCCAAGCATGGTCGAAAAGCGGTCGATTCGAACCAGCTCTTTATCGATGATTTTGAGATCCCAGTCGAGAATCGCATTGGCGAAGAGGGGCGAGGCTTTGAGTATATTTTGCATGGCCTAAATCCTGAGCGGTTACTGATTGGTGCTGAGGCAATCGGTCTGGGTCGGATCGCGCTCAAGAAGGCGACCCAATACGCCAAGGATCGGATCGTTTTTGATCGACCGATCGGTCAGAACCAAGGCATTCAACACCCACTAGCCGAGCGATGGATGGAGTTAGAAGCGGCCGATCTGATGATGTTGCGCGCCGCCTGGCTTTACGATCAGGGCAAGCCTTGCGGTGCTGAGGCGAACGCAGCCAAATATCTTTGTGCGGAGGCGGGGTATCGCGCCTGCGAGACTGCAATGCTGACCCACGGTGGCATGGGCTATTCGAAAGAGTTTCATGTTGAGAGATATTTGAGAGAGGTGATGCTGACGCGCATTGCACCGATTTCGCCGCAAATGATTTTGAACTTCATTGCTGAGAAGGCCCTGGGTTTACCAAAGTCTTATTGATTTGAAACGGAACTGTCGATGATGCTTCGCGCCGCACGCCACTTTTTTAATCAATGCCGATTGCCGAAGGAACTTAGTCAAGACCGTCGCTATGACGAGTTTGGTCTTCGTGTCTGGAATGTCGCGGTTCATCTTAGTGCAAGTCAGGACTTCCCGGCGGTGGCTAGAATTGCCACATTGACCAACGGCTTGGCGGTACGCAGTGACCGTGGCATCAATACGCTTGCCGGTCAGTATAGTCTCGCCGCGCCACTCGGCCCCAAGGAATACGCACTGTTCATCGAGGCTGAATTTCGAAAATGGGCGCCAGTGATCAAGGCCTCTGGGGCTTCATTCGACTGATTGGTTTGGCCCGGACAGCGCTAAAAAAGCATTGGGAGCAGTTTTAAAATCCACCAAAGACACCCATAAGATCACCCGTTTATACCCAATTAAACTCCAAAAGCAGTATTTCAGTTGCTAATTGGGTGAAATTGGGTAGATTATTGGGTATGTTCACACTGTCCACGCTCACAATCACCGCCGATCTTCTCGCGCTCATCTCCAAGATTGATGAATTTAAGGGGGCTTGGCAAGCGCTTGGGACACTCGCCCCGGAGCGTCTTTTTTCCCTTCGTCGGGTGGCAACGATAGAAAGTATTGGTTCCTCCACACGTATTGAGGGCAGCAAGCTTTCCAACCAAGCCGTCGAGAAGCTTCTCGCGCGTCTTGAAATTAAGCATTTTGAAACGCGTGATGAACAAGAGGTTGCCGGATATGCTGAAGTTATGGAACTGGTGTTTTCTTCGTGGCAACACATTACCCTGACCGAGAACCACGTTGAGCAGCTTCATCGAGACCTTTTGCAATTCAGTACTAAAGATGAACGACATCGCGGGCATTACAAAACCACCTCAAATCATGTGGGCGCCTTTGATGAGTATGGCAACCAAGTTGCTGTTGTCTTTGAAACCGCGTCACCCTTTGATACCCCGGGTCTCATGAAAGAGCTCGTTGCTTGGTACCGCCATGAGCAGGTCGAAAAGACGATACATCCCCTCATTGCCATTGCAGTGTTCATTGTCGTTTTCCTTGAGATTCATCCCTTCAAAGATGGCAATGGTCGCCTGTCGCGGGTGCTCACCACATTGCTTTTG
>JAYVKZ010000170.1:0-3311 GCA_043767985.1 Betaproteobacteria bacterium | reverse complement strand
CAGCCTTTCGTGTCGACTACGGTGCACCTCACCTTTCCTATGCGCATTGGTGCCTTGATGCATCACATCATGGAGCACACAGCGCACCATGTGGACATGAGCATTCCGCTGTACCGTCTGAAGCAAGCTCAAACGAAGCTGGAGAATATGTTACCTGAGCGTATTGTGATTCAGCAGTTTTCTTGGCGCTGGTACTTTGAGACGGCAGGCAAATGCAAGCTCTACAATTTTACTGAGCGTTGCTGGACTGATTTTAAGGGGCGGCCTACGAGCCAGCTTTTGGCTAAGGCCGTTTAGGCTTGGTTAAGGCTGTGTGTAGAAGCAGCATCGGTGATTAAGCCGCTAAAGGAAATGCTAGGCATAACCTTGTGCCGCCATTCGGTGTTGACATCGGCCTGAGGCTGCCGCCGTGCAATATTGCGACACGTTGTGCAATCGCAAGGCCTAAACCGCCAATGCCGCCGCTCAAGCGTCTCATCGGTGGATCGCGTAGTGATTGGCCTCGCTCCAAGCGCGAGAGGAGTTCATCGGGCAGGCCTGGGCCAGCGTCTTCAACCATAATCATGGCTTGCTGGCCCTCTCGGCGTAAACTCACCTGCACCGGCACGCTTCCTGGTGCGTGACGCATGGCATTTTCAATCAGATTGGTGAGGGCACGCTCGATCAATTGAAGATCGCCTTCGAGTTCGAGTCGGCCGGGTGGCTCACCGGCTAAGGCGACCGGCGAAGCCTCGGCACTCACGTCGTATTTTTGAACCGCATCGGCTACCAGCTCGTCCAAGCGAAAACGTTCGCGATGCACCACCTGATCCGTCGATTGCAAGGCCGCCATCTCGAAGAGTTGCTGCGATAGTCGGCGTACTTTGTTGCTTTGGGCGAGGGCGGTCACCACGAGCTTATCGCGGCTAGGAGTGTCGCTGAAGGCATTGCGTCCCAAGGCTTCAAGGTGGCCATGCAAAGCCGTCAAGGGCGTTCGTAGGTCATGTGCAACGCTGGCCATCATTTCACGGTGGGCAAGGGTTTGCTCCTTTTCGCGTATGGCCTGCCTTCGTAGGCACTGGGTCATGTCCTCAAAGGCCGCATGGATCACCTGCACCTCATCTTGGCGTCGGCCAAAGATCTCGGTCGGACGCCCAGTTACTTCCATTGGCTCGCTTGGTTCAGTGCCTGAGTCATTGCTTGTATTTGCCAACCGGCTGGCTCCCTCATCGCGGCCATGGAGACGACTATAGGCTTTCATCTGTGCGGCCAGGGCTTGTAGCGGTAAGCTCAAGCGGCGCACCGCGAAGCCACCCAGTAAAAGTGACGTGAGTAGGGCCAAAAGCAAAATGACGGCTGCGCTCTGCCAAAAGCTTCTCTGACTCAATTGTTCTCCCGCCTGTGCGCGAGCGGCGCCATCCAAGATAATGTAGAGATAGCCTGGAGGACGAACGTCGCCCGATCTCTTTGGAAACATGGCTGCGCTAAAGATTCGCGCCACGCCCGAACCCATCGGATCAGTGCCTCGCAAAGGCAAAGCTGCTCCCGCTAAAAATTCTCGAACTGCGTGTAAATCGACCTGCCCCACCCGGACCATGCCCGGCTCGCCTAGATAGGCGTCGACCCGTCCCTCGGCATCGAGCACGTAGGCTTGCACACCGGGATTCACAGTCATCAACATCTCCAGCACTTTCTCGCGAGCGCTACGATCAGCAATCGTTAAGCTGGTTTGATCCGAGGCAGTTGCCGCGACTTGAGGCCAATGCTCCACCAAGTGCCGTGCCAAGCCATATGACAGGCGTTGCAGCGACTCTAATTCATGTTCATTCGCAAGATGCTTGCCTAGGGCTGCAACGAGTACTGCGAACCCGATCAACAGCGCGGCGATTGTGTACATTAAACGCATCGCGAAGGAGTGCGGAAAAATCATGCGGCTTGAAGCTCAAAGCGATAGCCGATTCCCCAGACCGTCACGATCCAGGCCGGATCCCTAGGATCGGTTTCGATCTTGGTGCGCAGTCGGTTAATGTGTGAGTTGACGGTGTGCTCATAGCCATCGAAAGCATCCCCCCACACGCTTTGCAGAAGGTCACTGCGCGTAAAGGGTCTACCAGGATGGCGAACCAGAAAGTAGAGCAGATCATATTCCCGCAAGGTCAGCGCTACGCACTGGTCTGCGCACCTCAGCTCGCGCCGAACCGGGTTAAGGCTATACCTTCCAAAAACAAGGTCGTTCGAGAGGTTAGCAATGACGGGTTGGGCATGAAGGCGTTCCGTGCGGCGCAATAAGGCCCTTACTCTGGCGACTAGTTCCAGCATTGAGAAGGGCTTGACGAGATAGTCGTCTGCGCCGAGTTCTAGCCCTTGAATGCGATGCGCCTCCGCCGATTGAGCACTCAACATAATCACCGGTACATCGGGATGGCGAGCCCGCAAATGCCGGCACACTGCCCAGCCGTCGGCACCGGGCAACATCAAATCAAGCAACACCATATCCCAGGCTTGATCGTCAATCGCTTCGATAGCTCGCAAACCATCGGCTTCTCGCTGAAGGATAAATCCCGAGGCCTCAAGGTGAATCCTTAAGGCCTCAGCGATCGCGTCGTCGTCTTCTACCAGCAGCAGCTTCTTAACCATGCTGGAAGAGTCGACGGTGTCCACGAACACTTACTGACTTATCGCACGGTTTTTCGACGTCGTGCGAACCAAGTCATGGGCAACATCCCCAGGGCTAACAAGGCAGCACTTGCCGGGACCGGAACAGCAGTTGCAGCGAATGAAATGCGGTAAATGTCCGCATTCGCGGTGAGCGTGCTATTCAGGACATAACCTCCTGCCGTGGTCAAGCGGTTGAAAGCGGCGAGTCCAGCAAAGTCGTTGGAGACTACGCCGTTCTGAGGGGTTCGCAAGCTATTGGTTCCACCAACAAGAAAGGCCGCCGCAGTCGCGTCGGTTGTCTCCGAGCCTGCGTCCCAAATATCCCTCGCCTTTAGGCCAATGGTACTCAAAAGGAGGTTGCCACTGGCGTCGAAAAGACGATGGGCCGTTGGGGAGTCATTACCAATAAAGAAATCATTGCTTGGAACGGCCATGGCTGCAAAAGTAAAAAAAGCATTCACTGCGCTATCTACTCGAAAACTCGCACTTGCACTTTGACCACTTTGCAATAAGCCGCCCACGGTGCCTGTCACGGCCCCTGGGTCGGCAGCCGCAAACGCTGGAAACCAAGCGCCCCCGCCGCCGCCCTCGGCGATCGATACAATCCCTGGTCCTGCAGTTTGACCCACATTAAAGGAGTCGAAGCTACCGTTTCCAAAGCCACTCTGAAGGGC
>JAYVKZ010000169.1:0-57401 GCA_043767985.1 Betaproteobacteria bacterium | reverse complement strand
GACAGCAACAATTCAGCCTAAACCGCCCGTTACAGTACTTTCGCGTGCGTTCTACCCGCGCAGGCCACATGGGACCAACGGGAGGTACCCGGAATCTAGCAATAACAGTGTCAGTAGTTTTTCGCTAACTTGGCGAAAATCTCACTTTCTCTTGCAACCTGCAACGGCAAAGCTGATCAAATATCGGGGATAGACATCATGTATTGACCTACCAACCTCAAGCAACGCGGATTAAGCTTGAGGTTTGTTCAACCACAGGCGCAGAGCCGCCATTGAGGAGGCAGGTCATGAAGAAGTTTAGCAAATACGTCGGTCTTGATGTGCACAAGGAAACCATCGCTGTGGCGGTGGCCGAAGCTGATGGCGGCGAGGTGCGATTCTTCGGCGAAATCGTCAACACCACCGAGGCCATACAGAAGTTGGTCGGCCAGCTCAGCAAGGCGGGCGCTCAACTCTCGTTTTGCTATGAAGCAGGCCCGTGCGGCTACGTCGTCCAACGGCACCTACGCCAATTGGGCTGGGATTGCCAGGTGGTCGCACCGTCCTTGATTCCAAGAAGGGCGGGCGATCGGGTCAAGACGGATCGACGCGATGCGTTGACGCTCGCCCGCCTGCACCGTGCTGGAGAACTCACCGCGGTATGGGTGCCGGACGGCGCACAGGAAGCGCTACGCGATCTGACCCGGGCTCGCGAGGATATAAAGCGCCTACAGCTACAGTCCAAGCAAAGGTTGCTGGCGTTCTTTTTGCGCCACGGCAAACGCTTCACCGGCAAGTGTAATTGGACTCGCGCGCACTTTCGCTGGATGCAAGAGGTCAAATTTGAACAGCCCACACAATACATCGTCATGCAAGAATATGCCGACACGGTTGTGGCACTGACAAAGCGCATCAAGGTGCTTGATGAGCACATTCAAAGTGCGGCAAGCGAATCGGTATTCTGGCCCGTCATTCAGGCCTTGATGGCTTTGCGTGGGATGAGTCTGCTCATCGCCACAACCATCGTCGCAGAACTGGGCGATCTGAAGCGCTTTGCAAGCGCGCCGCAACTCATGGCCTACCTTGGTGTCGTACCCAGCGAACATTCCAGTGGGGCTAAGCAATCTCGAGGTGGCATTACCAAAACCGGCAATGGGCATGTTCGTCGACTACTCATTGAGGCCGCCTGGACCTATCGACATCCTGCTCGAAAGAGCAAAGTTATCCAAAGCCGAGCTCAACGCACGACCCAAGAGATTCAAGACATTGCATGGAAAGCACAAACCCGCTTGTGCTCGCGCTATCGTAAGTTAGAAGCGCGCGGCAAACTCAAGGTGCAAGTGAGCACCGCAGTTGCACGTGAGCTCGCAGGCTTTGTCTGGGCGATAGGGCAAGCGGCACCGCAACCCAGCGCAACGGTATAAAGGAAAACACCATGACAATGCAGTGTGTCGGTAGCAGAACGGGCAACGGTGGCGCATTTGCAAAACGCTTCCCTCGAATTTCCTAGGAGGCGTGCGGTAACGCAATGACCCTCGATGATAGAGCGAGGCAGCTCCTGTGACGAATCGGTTGTCATGCGGTAACCAGCCCGCGCATATCAACCTGCACGCCAAGCCTTGCAAATTGATTGGCTATCATCGCACTACGCGCTAATTAGTCGGTCCGGATGTTTACCGCACCCTTGGGCAACATGATCCGAAAGATGTTGAAGTAGCCCGCCAAGAAGCGACGAAAAAATGTGATTGGCGGCGCGCTTTGACTCTCGCTCGCTGGCCGCAAGATGAGGAAGCTTTCCAGGTCAAAACTCGCTTGACCTCACTCAATGGCTAGACCTCGAGCCTTGCGATGCCGAGGGTGCGCGGCTTGTCGGCGATCGCTGTCACTACTAGAGATTCGGCGGCTAGCAATTGATTGAGTAAGGCTTCACCGAGCTTGCCCTTCACACCAACGATGATCGCTTTGCAAAGTCTTAGGTCAAGGGCTCGTCGCTTGCCGTTTGAGTCTGCTTCAGGGTCCGCGAGCGCTTGCTGGCGGTGGCGTTCAGCCAGGCCGTAGGCTTTTTCACTTGCCTGCCCCCGCCAAGAACTTTACTGAAAAGGTCCTCAGCGATGGCTAGATCCGCTTACTTCTTATTGATTTATTTCTTGCTACGGTACTTACGTAGTGCCGCAATCTGCGCCGCCATCACTGCCAACTCACTGGTGGCTCTGGCCAGATCGATATCGGTCTTGGCATTAGCAAGGGCCTCTTCCGCAGCCTTACGTGCGGCTTCCGCCTTGGCCTCATCCAAATCATCCCCCCGAATCGCGGTGTCGGCCAAGACCGTGACGCGATGCGGCTGCACTTCCAAAATACCACCGGCCACAAAGACGAACGTTTCGTCCTTGACGCCTGCTTGCTTAATGCGTACCGCACCAGGCTTGATGCGGGTGATCAGCGGAATATGCTGAGGATAAATCCCCAACTCACCAGACTCACCCGGCAAGGCTACGAACTCGGCTTCCCCTGAAAATATCAGGGTTTCGGCGCTAACCACGTCGACATGAATGGTGGACATCTCTATGTATTCCTTATCTCTGTACCTTGCTCAGCTAAAACTTAGTTCAAAGTCTTGGCTTTTTCCTGAGCTTCTTCGATGGTACCAACCATGTAGAAGGCTTGCTCAGGCAGGTTGTCGCACTCGCCGTCCACGATCATCTTGAAGCCACGGATGGTGTCTTTCAGAGGAACGATCTTGCCTGGAGAGCCAGTGAAAACCTCGGCCACGTTAAATGGCTGGGAGAGGAAACGCTGGATCTTACGAGCACGGGTGACCGACAATTTGTCTTCTGGTGACAACTCATCCATACCCAGAATCGCAATAATGTCGCGCAGCTCTTTGTAGCGCTGAAGCGTTGCTTGCACGCGGCGAGCCACGGCATAGTGCTCTTCGCCGACCACTTGTGGGTCGAGCTGGCGGCTCGTGGAATCAAGTGGGTCGACCGCTGGGTAAATACCAAGCGAGGCGATATCACGAGACAACACCACGGTGGCGTCCAAGTGAGCAAAAGTGGTGGCAGGCGATGGATCAGTCAAGTCGTCGGCTGGAACATACACAGCTTGAATCGACGTGATCGAACCGGTCTTGGTGGAGGTAATACGCTCTTGCAAGCGGCCCATTTCTTCGGCCAGTGTAGGCTGATAACCCACGGCGGATGGCATACGACCCAGCAGGGCGGACACTTCAGTGCCGGCCAAGGTGTAACGATAAATGTTGTCCACGAAGAACAAAATATCGCGGCCTTCGTCGCGGAATTTCTCGGCCATGGTCAAACCAGTAAGCGCCACGCGCAAACGGTTACCTGGTGGCTCGTTCATCTGACCGAACAGCATCGCGACCTTGTCGAGCACCTTGGACTCTTCCATCTCATGGTAGAAGTCGTTACCCTCACGAGTACGCTCACCCACACCGGCGAACACGGAGTAACCACCGTAGCTCTTGGCGATGTTGTTGATGAGTTCCATCATGTTCACGGTCTTGCCGACACCGGCACCACCGAACAGACCAATCTTGCCGCCCTTAGCAAACGGGCACACCAGGTCGATCACCTTGATGCCGGTGGGGAGCACTTCCACCGAAGGGGCCAACTCGTCAAACTTTGGAGCCTTGGAATGAATAGAGCGACGCTCTTCGGTGCCAATGGCACCGGCATCGTCAATCGGGCGTCCGAGAACGTCCATGATTCGGCCAAGGGTGGCCGTACCGACAGGCACCATGATCGGGCCGCCGGTGGAGGCCACGGTCATGCCACGGCGCAGGCCGTCGCTGGAGCCAAGAGCAATGGTACGGACCACGCCGTCGCCCAACTGCTGCTGCACTTCAAAGGTAAGACCGGCTTCAGCCAAGCTCTTGCCATTGTCTGACAATGTCAGCGCGTCGTAAACCTTGGGCATTGCATCGCGCGGGAACTGGATGTCCACCACGGCGCCGATACACTGAACGATTTGACCATTTGCCATGTTCGTTTCCTGTTAAATACTGATGTTAAATATAAATAGGGGTGAGAGAGTTGAGGTGTCGGACCAGGGGGGTTAACCCACTGCCGCCGCACCGCCCACAATCTCAGACAATTCTTTAGTAATACTGGCCTGACGCGCCTTGTTGTAGCTCAACTGCAGCTCATCAATCACCGACTTGGCGTTATCCGAGGCCGACTTCATCGCCACCATACGAGCACTTTGCTCGGAGGCAATGTTCTCAGCGACGGCTTGATACACCAGCGCTTCGAGATAGCGGGTCATCAACTCGTCCAACACGGTTTGCGCATCGGGCTCATAGATGTAATCCCAAGAGAACTCTTTGGACTTGGAACCTTCCATTTTCTCGGCGGGCAAGGGCAACAATTGCTCAATCACGGGCTCTTGCTTCATCGTATTGATGAATCGCGTGTAGCAGAGATACACCGCATTGATTTCGCCACGCTCATAAGCATCGAGCTGAACTTTAACCGGCCCAATCAAACGCTCCAGATGAGGGATATCGCCGATTTGGGTGAGGTGAGAAATCACCTTTGCGCCAATCCGGTTCATGAAGCCCAAACCCTTATTACCAATAGCCGATACAACTGTCTTCTGACCTGCCGTCTGGATTTCTTTGAGCTTGATCGTGACCAAGCGCAAGAGGTTGGTGTTCAAGCCACCGCACAAGCCCTTGTCACTGGTGACCACAATCATGCCGACCGAATCTGCGGCGGTGTTTTGCACCAGATAGGGATGACGATACTCAGGATTGGCACTGGCCAATTGCGAGGCGATGTTGCGGATTTTGTCCGCATAAGGCCTAGCCGCGCGCATGCGCTCCTGGGCCTTACGCATCTTGGATGCCGAAACCATTTCCATGGCCTTGGTGATCTTGCGCGTGTTTTGCACGCTCTTGATCTTGGACCGAATCTCTTTACTGCCAGCCATATTTGCTCCTAGCTCGGGTCAAATATTAATAAGCGCCGGACTTTTTGAAGTCCTTCAACAATTCATGCAGCTTGGCTTCAACGTCCTTGCTGTACTTCTTGTCGCGCTCAATTTCTTCAACCAGACCAGCATGCTTTTGCTTGGCAAACTCTTTCAGGGCCTTCTCTGCCGCAAGTGCTTTAGGCACAGGGATGTCGTCGAAGTAACCGTTGTTGGAGGCAAACAGCACCAAGGCCATTTCCCACACTTGCAAAGGCTGGTACTGAGCCTGCTTCATCAGCTCTGTGACCAAGCGACCGCGCTCCAACTGCTTACGGGTAGCATCGTCAAGATCAGACGCAAACTGAGCAAAGGCTGCCAATTCACGGTACTGAGCGAGCGCCAAACGCACACCGCCGCCGAGCTTCTTGATGATGTCGGTCTGAGCGGCACCGCCCACACGAGACACAGAAATACCGGCGTTAATCGCAGGGCGGATACCGGCGTTAAACAGGTCAGTTTCCAAGAAGATCTGGCCGTCGGTGATCGAAATCACGTTGGTAGGAACGAAAGCGGAGACGTCACCGGCTTGGGTTTCAATGATCGGCAAAGCAGTCAATGAACCAGTCTTACCTTTGACAGCACCGTTAGTAATTTTTTCAATATGGTCGGCGTTCACTCGGGCTGCGCGCTCAAGCAAGCGGCTGTGCAAATAGAACACGTCGCCAGGGAAAGCTTCACGACCTGGAGGACGACGGAGCAGCAAGGATACTTGGCGATAGGCCACGGCCTGCTTGGACAAGTCGTCATACACGATCAGCGCATCTTCGCCGAGGTCGCGGAAATATTCGCCCATGGTGCAGCCAGAATACGCTGCGATGTATTGCAGAGCGGCCGACTCAGAAGCCGTCGCAGCAACAACGATCGTGTATTCCATCGCGCCGAGTTCAGTGAGCTTACGCACCACGTTGGCAACGGTAGAAGCCTTTTGACCAATCGCGACATAGACGCAATAGACGCCCTTGCCTTTTTGGTTGATGATCGTGTCGAGCGCCACGGCTGTTTTACCGGTTTGACGATCACCAATGATCAGCTCGCGCTGGCCACGGCCAATCGGCACCATCGAGTCAATCGCCTTCAGGCCGGTTTGAACGGGCTGAGACACAGACTGACGGGCGATCACGCCAGGCGCAACCTTTTCGATCACGTCGGTTTTCTTGGCGTTGATCGGGCCTTTGCCATCGATGGGCTGGCCGAGAGAGTTGACCACACGGCCAAGTAATTCTGGGCCGACCGGCACTTCCAAAATACGACCGGTGGCTTTGACCACATCGCCTTCAGAAATATGCTCGTACTCTCCGAGCACCACGGCGCCGACGGAGTCGCGCTCGAGGTTCAGGGCCAGACCGAAGGTGTTACCGGGGAACTCGATCATCTCGCCCTGCATCACGTCGGACAGACCATGAATGCGGCAAATACCGTCGGTCACGGACACGACAGTACCTTGATTCCGGGTGTCGCCCGAAACCTGCAGGTTCTGGATCTTGCTCTTGAGCAGTTCGCTGATCTCTGCGGGATTCAGTTGCATAAAATTCTCCTAAACTTTTAATCTTGACTTGTAGGTCACTAATTCTTGCTTCAGGCCGGTGTGGGCCTTCAGCCTCAAGCGACCAGGGATTTCGAAAGCTGGGCTAACTTGCCCCGTACTGAGGTGTCCATCACCTCATCGCCAATCTTGATCGAGACACCGCCAATCAAATCGCCATTCACCGACGCCGTGGCCGACACTTTCTTGCCGACTTTGGCTTCCAAGGTTTTGACAATCTCGCCCAACTGGGCATCGCTCAACGGGAAGGCCGACTCCACATGGGCATCCACCACGCCTTCTTGACCGTGTTGCAATTTAGCAAACATGGTCGAGATTTCAGGCAGCACCGAGAGGCGATCATTTTGAGCCAACATGGTCACAAAGTTCTTTTGCTCTTGGGTGAGTACCCCCGAGCTATCGGAGAACAAGGTAGCCAGTTGAGCCACGGTCAGGTTGGGGTCACCCACTACGGCGCGAGCTTCAGGGGCATTGGCCACCACAGCCAGACGACCGAGGGCATCATTCCAGGAGGGCATCGCACCTTGCTCACGCGCCAGCTTGAAAGCGGCTTCCGCGTAAGGTCGGGCGATAGTTAGCGCTTCAGCCATTGTGCAATGCTCCTAGCGCAGCTCGTTTTTGAGGTTGCTCAACAGCTCAGCATGCTTGCCCGCGTCGATTTCACGACGCAAGATTTTTTCAGCACCCGACACGGCCAACACAGCCACTTGATCACGCAATTGCTCTTTGGCTTTTTGCGCGGCCAGATGAGCCTCTTCTTCAGCTTGCTTCTTGGCAGCAGCGACGATGCGAGCACCCTCAGCACGCGCTTCTTCAAGTGCAAGTGCACCTTGCTTTTCAGCATTAGCACGCACTTCAGCGGCACCGTCGCGAGCTGTTTTGAGCTCGGCGTCGATACTGCGTTTGGCACTCGCTAGCTCGGTCTTGGCTTTGTCTGCCGCTGCCAAACCATCGGAGATACGCTGAGCGCGCTCATCCAATGCCTTCGTGATCGGAGGCCATACAAACTTGGCGGTAAACCACCAAAGCGCCAGAAAGACAGCGATCTGGACAAATAAGGTCGCATTAATGTTCACGACTTAATCCCTTGGTTCTTGGGTAAGAACAATCAATCTATAAACCTCTGATCACTTCACTGGTATGTGAGACTCTTCAGAAGGACCTGCGCTTTATCTTTACAAGGCCTCTTGATGATTCAAAAGGCTTTTAAGCAAAGTTCAGCGAAAGAAGATATCTACGGCCTGTATCCAATGGATACCGGGCCCTCGGATCACTTGAACGGGTTAGCGAACGCGAACATCATCGCGATACCGACACCGATCAGGAACGCGGCGTCGATCAGACCAGCCAGCAAGAACATCTTAGTTTGCAGCTTGTCCATCAGTTCTGGCTGACGTGCAGCACCTTCAATGTACTTACCGCCCATCATCCCGATACCGATACAGGCACCGAGGGCGCCGAGGCCAATGATTAATCCGCAAGCGATAGCTACCAGTGCAACGTTGGTCATGTTGACTCCTTGTTTGAAAACTTAGTGTTGAAAGAAAAAGAAAAGAAAATAAGAGAAATAAAACTTAGTGTGCGTCGTGCGCTTGACCCATATAAACAAGCGTCAACATCATGAAGATGAAGGCTTGCAAGGCAACGATCAAAATATGGAAAATCGCCCAGCCTAGACCTAGCACAAAATGCAAGCCACCGAGGTACCAAACGCCCGTCGCACCGAGAAGCGCGATCAACATAAAGACCAATTCGCCAGCAAACATATTGCCAAAAAGTCGCATGCCTAAAGACACAAACCGAGCTAGATATTCAATGGCTTGCATGCCCAGGTTCAGCACGCCGAGAATCAAGGCGTACAAAGGGTTTTTGCTGGTGCCAAACGGGGCAGATACTAACTCATGCAAGAAACCAGAGGGCTTCTTGATCTTGATGCCGTAATAGATGGTGGAACAAATGATCACCAAGGACATGGCCAAAGTAGCATTCAAATCAGCGGAGGGCACCACACGCATATAGTGCAGACCAAACCACTCGCCAATCATCGGGATGAGGTCAAGCGGGATGAAGTCCATGGAGTTCATCAAGAACACCCACATAAAGCAAGTGAGCGCGAGCGGAGCAATATAGGTGAGATCGCCGTGCACAATTGACTTGGCTTGCTCATGGACGAATTCGAGTAGGGATTCAATCGCACCCACGAAACGACCCGGTACGCCCGAAGTGATTGAACGCGCTGCGGCATACATCAAGCCGCCGGCCAGCACCGCCATGGCGATGGAAAAGAACACCGTATCCCAATTAATGATCGAGAAGTCGACAATCTTAGTTTGCGGATGACCCGAAGAGTTCAGGTGTGCAAGATGGTGAACAATATATTCTGAAGGTGATGCGGGAGCTTGGCCTGCCATACGATACTTCTAACCCTTAAATTCTTTACGATACATCTCGAACTTCACACCCCAAAACACCGACAAAAACGGCGCTTTTAAAGCGGCGATCAACCCGATGAGCAACGGCAACCAACTGGCGCCGGGCACATACTTCACAATCAAACCCAGCCCTGCCACCATGAGCCCGATTTTCAGGAACTCACCTAAAAAGAACACCACCGGGTAAGACTCCGGCGTTTGCCCTTGATGCATGGCCAATCTCAAAGCAAAGATGGCATTAGGAACAATCACCACCACTGCACCCAAGGCAAGATAACTCGCAGTGTCCCAACCCTGCCACATCCACGCGATGAGGCACAGAGCCGCCGAAACGAGCAACTGGGACAACACCGCTGCAAACATCAGATCTTGATCACTTAGAGAATCCTGATCAGAGCCTAAAAACTCGCAAATTGTTTGCGGCGTAATTAGGTTGCCAAATAAGGCGCAGGAGGCAAAGACTCGGGATTCTAAGGGATTTCTCGGTCATTGGTCAAACGGGAAAGGCTATTGAAGGGCCAAAAGAAGGCTAAAGCATGCGATTTTGTTGCTGCGCAGCAAAAATATCGTCATTGAGAGATAAGGTGGCCATCAAAAAACATTGCTTCGGGCGGATGCCGTCAAGGGCGAGTCGTTCATTATTGCCAAGGCTGGTAAGCCTCTCGTCAAAGTGACGCGCATTGACGCGCCCGACGCGGACTCGGCGAAACGAACCGGCTTTATGGCGGGGCAAATTGCCGTACCGGCAGATTTTGATCGCATGGGTAGCGCTGAGATTGAAAAGCTGTTCGGTATCGACTAATGAAGCTGCTTCTCGATACAAATTTGTTGCTTTGGGCGGCTGGCGTTCCAGATCAACTTTCAAAGACCGCCAGCGCACTGATCAACGATGCCCGCAACGAACTGATGTTCAGCGCGGCGAGTCTTTGGGAAATCGCCATCAAGAAAGGGCTGGGTCGCGAAGATTTTACGGTCGACCCACGTGTACTACGCAGGTCCCTCCTAGAGAACGGCTATTCTGAACTCACAATTACCAGTGAGCACGCTGTTGCCGTTAGCGACTTAAGCATTATTCACAAAGACCCATTTGATCGACTGCTCATTGCCCAGGCAACTGTCGAAGGGATTACGCTCTTAACGAACGACGAGATCGTCGCGAAGTACCCAGGGCCAATTCGCCCCGTTTGAATTCGCTTTGGGTCTTACTGCAAGTTAGGCGAGTTCAGGCACCTCAAACAAACTGGCCACGGCCTCCTCTTCAAGATCACCATCCGCTGCATTAAAGAAAGAGGCTCGCACCAGAACCACCGGCAACAAATCGACGTGTCGCCAAGCGGGTGTACCCATGATCATTGCTGTCACCAGGGCCAAGCCATGTGCCGCCCACCACACTGCGCCGACCGAAATAACGGCACTTGCGATTTAAATCGGTTCACGACCAATGAGCCGTATCAAGCGCGGGTTTGTTCGTTGCGCGCCCGCAGGCGATTATTGGCGATGGTGACAGGCGTTAGTATTGGGACAGTTCCTGACACAACGCGTGCTATCGAATACATTACGCCCCTCGACAATTCGTCGTAAGGACTCATTGCGATGATCAAACATCGCTTGGTCGAATCACAAAGCCCCATGAAAAAACAAATCGGCGATATTGAAGTTTTCTACACCATTGACGGTCAAGGCCCTTGGCTCACCCTGTCCCATTCACTGGCTTGCAATACGGGTATGTGGGATGCGCAAGCCGCACTGCTGTCGAAAGATTTCACCGTACTGCGATATGACACACGCGGCCACGGGCAGACCACTGCAACTCCTGGGCCTTACAGCTTGGAGCAATTGGCCAACGATGCCTACGGCCTGCTCTCGGGCCTCGGGGTGACGCAAACGCACTGGATGGGTATTTCGCTCGGCGGCATGATTGGGCAAACGATTGCGCTCAAGTACCCCACGCTTTTTACGAGCTTAATGTTGGTGGATACCACCAGCAGGCGGCCCGATAACGCGCAGGCCATGTGGGATTCGAGAATCGCGATTGCTAAAAGCGAGGGGATGGCGGGCCTAGTGCAAAGCACCCTGGAGCGTTGGTTTACTGAGCCTTTTCGTGTCAACAATGCGCAGACCATTCGGCCGATTGCCGACGGTATTTTGAGCACCTCCGTGGACGGTTTCTCGGGTTGCTGCTCGGCGATTGCGACCATCAACACGCTTGATCGTTTGCATGAAATCAAATGCCCGGCCTTGGTGATTGTGGGCGCGCAAGACCATGGCACACCGCCTGCGATGGCCAAGCTGATTCATGAACATCTGCCGAACTCTGAGTATTTGGTGATCGATGACGCTGCACATATCGCTAATGTTGAGCAGCCTGAGATTTTCAATCGTGCGGTTCAGAAGTTTTTGGCGAAGCAGGCCTGAGTAAAGCAATCATCGACCCATAAAGACTGGTTCGCGCTTTTCCATAAAAGCACGAGCACCTTCGGCATGATCTTCACTAGCACCACAGGCTACAATCGCCTGAGCCACAGCCTCGACATCTGGCGCCTGCTTGAGAATCTCGGTCGCGGCGATCTTCAATGCTCGAATCGTGAGCGGCGCATTGGCGGCGACTTTTTTGGCATAGTCCCAAACGGTCGCCTCTAACTCTTGGGCCGGTACCACTTGAAACGCTAGACCCATACGCAGCGCCTCGGCCGCACCAAAAATCTTGGCGGTGTAAAAAATATCAAAGGTGTTTTGCACGCCAATCGTCTGGATAAAGCGGCGCACACCAATCAGGTTATAGCCCAAACCTAAGCGGGCTGCTGGCATTCTGAAACGGGCATCATCGGAGCAAAAGCGAATATCGCAGGCCGAGGCGACTCCTAGACCGCCGCCCATACACACCCCATGAATTTTCGCAATCACTGGTTTCTTGCATGCCGGCGGCGCGAGGTAGGCTTGCTCGACAGCTTTCTCATGTTTGATCTGCATTTCGCGGGCTTGTTTGCGATCTTCAAACTTGGAGATGTCGGCACCGGCCGCGAAGGCCTTTTCGCCCTCACCTTCCAGGATGATGACGCGCACTTCGGGGTCGGCCTCAAGCTCTTGCAAGCGCCTGGGGATGTCTAGCCACATGTCCATCGACAGCGCGTTGAACTTGGGTGGGTTCGAGAAAATTAAACGAGCGATACCGGTTTCTTTAACCGCTTTTTTATCAACAATCAGTTCGGCCAAGAAAGGCTCCTAAAAACCGCTATTCTGCCGCAAGCTCGAGTAATTGAACCCAGGCCAGTTCATCGTCGGGCCACGCGCGCTCCTCTAGCCCGGCTAAATGGCGCAGGACTTGCACGAGTTGCCACGTGGGTAGCGCCCCAAGACCAAGAGGCTTGTCGCGCCATAAGCGACGCAGGACATTATCGGGCACGGCGAAGCGTTGCGCTAAGGCTTCGATGACGGCGCGGTCTTGGCCGGCATCCACGGCATGGCGCAGGCTCATCGCCCAACGTAGGCTATGCACGGTGTCATTTCTGGAGGCCATTTTAGCGAGATCCAAGGTGGGCATCGCGCGTGACGACGCAGCGCCCCGTGGTCCGTCAATGGCCTCGTCGAGTTCATTGGCGTCTAGGCCGAAGAGCTCCTCATTTTCATGAGGATCGGGTAAGCTCGACAAAGTATCTAGCGGCACCAAACTTTCTGCGAAGTAGCCCGCGAAATGGGGTAGTTCCCGCAAAATATGGGCGCGGTTGGCCGCGTGGCGTGGCGACAAATGAAGCCAGTTGTAGCAGCCTAAATGTTGACCGACACTGGCCTTGCCGAGCTTGGCCAGAGCAACCGGCTCCAGGCAGGACTCTAAAAATGCGGCTAAGCGTTGCTCGACGGCCTCTTCGCGTCGATCAATCGAGCGCAGCACTCGGCCATAGAAATGGATGTCAATCATGTCGTGACGCAAAGCGCGATGCAGGCCCTGCAAAAAATCGGGGTAGCGGCTTTCTCGCTGAAACAGACTATCGCGCTGACCGGATTCAAGACGATGCAAGGTGTCGAGATGTTTACCCCAGTCGCTGCGGCGTTTGTCGAGTACGGTCAACATATCGCGGGCCAGGCTGGCAAACAAAACGTCGGTCGTTCGTGCCTGAATGAGATCGCCGGAAAGTTCCGACTCGCTTCCCGCACGGACGCCAAACCCGGCTTCAAACTTAGCCGGCAGCGCAGACCTGCCTGGTTCCGAGGCCTCCCGTGTCTCGCCCAACAACTCAATCAATTGACGCAACAAATCGTCGGCCAACAAGGAGCGAAAGTCGAAAACCCTGCGCTCATGGTCGATGCCCACGAAACGCAGGTTGTAACCCCAGGCGCGGGTCAGTTGCCCAAAAATGGGGTTAGCTAAGAGCGAAAGACGAGTGGCGATGGGCAACAACAACACCCAGGCATGCCATTCCGAGGATGGGTTGCGAAACACCAGCGCGCGTGGGCTGTCTAAATAAACTTGGGCGAGATGAGCCAGTTCCGGACCCACTTGGCCGACATCGACCAGCTCGCTATCTAGGGGAAAGCGATCAACCCGCCAAGCATCAAACGATCTCAGGAGGATTCGGCGTGCTTAGCTGCAAACAGTAAGCCGCCGCCCAGGGCAAGAATGAAGCCTGCGACCAAGGTGCGGGCCACCGAGCCGCGCCATAGGGCCTCCAGAGCACACACAAAAGACACGGTCAGCATGATGCGGGCGGTGAGCGCGGTGCGCTGCGCAGGGGTCCACCCAAAGCGTGAGGACGAGAGATGATGCGAGCGATGAGTGGGTAGATGTGTCATAGAGTTAATGTAACCGATTAGCCACAAAAAGGGCATAGTCCCGCCCCTAGGGTTTTCCTCAAACCTCCAAAAGGCGCACTTTTTGGTGATTAATGGTCGAAAAGTGCCCGAAAAGCGCGTCCTAAGTGCTGCTCTGCCTCGTTGAGCACCGTTTGACGCCAGATCGACTGATTCGGGCGAAACGACTCTAGAACCTCCGCTTTGACCGAGGGCCAGAGCGGATGAGCGCTGTTGGCATAGTGATGAAGCCAGTTATCTGAGCGCATGGCCCGCAGCATGCGCATGATGGGATAGGTGCCGTATTCGGCCGAGATGAAGAAAAAGCGGGTGCTTGCGCCAAACAACGGCCGCAAGCCCTGATCGATGAGGCCGTTGAGCTTGGTGGATAGAGAGTCGCCACTTTCAGTCGATTTCACTGCCGCGCCCCACACCTCTTGGCCGTATAAGTAAGCTGGGTCGGATTTTGGAAACCCGGTGATCAGCTCACAGGCCCCGAGCTCCCCTAAACCGGTGTGATAGTCCACCCAGAGGACTTGCTCGGCATGGGTGAGGTACTCAACACTCAAGGCGTGTAGATGCTTGATGGATGCTTGCGTCTCATGACCCCCAAACTGCACACCTCGAGGGTATTTGTACTGCCCTTCGGCCACAGCTTGCTGAAATGCGCGCTCGCCGTGTTTAAGAATAAAGTCCTCAATGGCCTGCCAACGCTGCACTTCCGCCTCTGGGTCCAAGTCAGTTGGATTGAGGAGATCAAACAAAGCTTCGTAATTGGGATGGACCTTACTCGCATCGAAAGGCTTGATCGAGTTTCGGTTGAGATCGACATTGTTTTCATTGACGCGGCGAAGCCACGAAAAGCCATAGGGGTTAATGGCATGGCAAATCACCAGGGCGAAATCGTCCGGCCAGTCGCTCACGGCAGGGATCGGCCTGGCACCGTCGACATGCAGGGACATGCCACCCCCGAGATAGTGCTCCAACATCGCATGCTGCACACCCGCGCCGCAAAAGCCCTCGATGCCATGGGTGCCGCAGGACAGCACCAACACTTTCTTAGCTTGGCGGCCGCCATGGCGTGGCCCGATCTGTACCCAATCCAAAGCCAGAGATTCTCCGCTCGGCCCGCTTGCTGGAATAGCACGCGAATCGATCGTCACGGCAATCGTCTTGGACCAAGCACGGGCACTCGCTAACAAGCGTTCTCGTGAGGCTTGGTAGCTGGCGGGAAAGAAGCGGTCTGCTTGTTCGATGTCCATCATTACTTAGCCGATTAATTGAGTCGGGTCCAAATTAGCGCCACAGATCAAAACGCCCACTCGCTCGCCAGACTGCGGCACATAGGCGCCACTCGCCAGCGCCGCCCAAGCAGCAGCGCCTGCCGGCTCAGCCGCAATACGCGCCTCTCGCCAGGCTTGCAACTGGGCTGAGCGCACGGCCGCATCACTCACCAAGACAGACTGCGCAATAAACTGCTGGGCAATAGGAAACATGAGTGCGCCGACACGCTTGGCGCCCAGCGCATCCGCAGCATACCCCGAGACCTCAATATCTACCGGCTCTCCCGCCTTCATCGCATGATGTAGGGTGGCGCAGGTTTCGGTTTCCACGGCGACGATTTTGACGTCGCCTTGCAGCCAAGCAGCCATGCCGCCAATCAAACCACCGCCGCCGACCGCGACCAAGACCGTATCTAATTTAGGGCTTTGCTCCTGCCATTCGCGTGCCAAAGTGCCTTGCCCACAGAGCGTCTCAAACTGATCGTAGGCATGCGATATCGGGAAGGCATTTTCTTGTGCAAATGCTAGGCTGGCAGCTAAGGCCTCGGCGTATTGGCTTCCCACCAGGTGCACCTTGGCGCCCAAGGCTTGAAGTTTTTCCACCTTGGCGGCAGGGGCAGTTTGGGGCACGAAAATATGGGCGATCATTCCTAAAGTCTTAGCGGCATAGGCCACGGCAATGCCGTGGTTACCGCCCGAAGCGGCCACAATGTCTTTGGCGCCTGAACTCAAGCAGCGGTTAAAGGCACCCCTTGCCTTAAAGGTGCCGCTGACCTGCAACTGCTCAAGCTTCAAAGTCACCGCCAAGCCATTGATCTCGAGATGCATCACCGGTGTTTTCCGAATGTAGGGGGCAATACGAGTCGCGGCTTGCGTGATCTCGGGCCGCCCGATACTGGGCACACTCGCTGTCGCCGCAGACGCAATACTCTTTCGGCTCATAGAACATCCAATTCAAGGCTAGACAACAGAAAACTGCGATGCCTTGCATGGACAATCTTTTGATGCGCAAGGCCGTCATTCGAAGTCTGTGCGCCACTCGTCACTGGTTGATTGAGATTCGAAAGTTCAAGCGGCCCGGCTAACCAATGGCTGCGCCAGCGCTGCCCCGGAGTCATCACCTTCGCATCGGTTAGGGTGCCTGTTGTGATGATTTCACCAGCTTGTAAGGCCTTGCCCTCCAGCGCCAAACCCTTCACCAAAAACGATAGCGCTTGCAGGGGGCCGTCCAAGACATTGGAGCCAACGCCTTGTTCAACCAGGCTTAGGGCACCGTTTTCCTCTAAACACAAGGCCAGACGGGCAGCGCTGAGAGTTTCGGCGAGGTCGGAGGCTGCGGTGGTGATATCGGTTCGAGGGCCAATCAACAAGGCACCGTGTAAGCCCTGGCAGGCATGGGCCTCGGCCGCCGTAAATTTCCAGGCGGGAAAATGACTTTGCACGATCTCGAAGCCATGTGCCACCCAGGCGATGGCTCGCACGATCTCGTTGACAGAGTCATCTTTAGGCGTCGCTTTCAAACCAATGACAATCTCTGGCTCCAAGCGGGGCTCGACGAAGCGTCCCAAGCCTATCTGTGCGGCCTCGCCTGACAATTGAGTCATGGTCGTATCGTAAATAGGAGACCAAATCGGACGCGACACGCCGTATAGCGGCCAAATGTTTCGATTGGTGAAACCGATTTTGTAGCCCATCGGCTTTTCGCCACGCTCAATGCGCATCTGAGTTACATCGCGGGCGATTCGCTGGGCCTGCGCAAAGTCCGTCAAAGAGACGAACTGTCCGGCAGCGAAGCTGCTTACACTGTCGTAGGCCTTGAGGATGGCGAGTGGTGAGAGAGGCTGCATGGTCCGGTTGTCAGAACACAAAACGACAGATTACCTCAATCGACTGAGCCGGTAACTTGCGAGGGCTCTGTGGCCGGATGCCAACCTTGTGCCGCGGTGCGTTCTTGTTCGCGCGCGACCAGATTCGCGAAGTCTTGTCGACCACGCTTTGAGAACGCAATAAGCTTTTCCTCGTCATCACCAATGCCAAGTTGCTCTCGCATCATAGCTTCATCGTGATCGCGAAATTGGAAGGCGGCCTTACGTGCTGCGTAGGCGCCCTCACCCAGTATTTCCAAAGCTTGGCGGGCCGTCATGAGCGCCGAGCCAAAGGTTTCTCGAACTTCGGGCACGCCGAGCTTTCTAAGCTCAATCGCCTCTGTGCGACTACGCGAGCGCGCCAACACTTTGACCTTTGGGAAGTGCTGCCTGAGATACTGCGCGGTTTTCACCACGCCTTCGGCATCGTCCATGGCCAAAATGATCAAGGCGGCTTCGCGAATACCTGCGGCCTCCAACACATCGGGGCGACTGGCATCACCGTAGTAGGCGCGCCAGCCAAATCGGCGCATCGCATCGACCTGATTCGGGTCGACATCAATCATGGTGAGTGGTATGCCTCGGGCCTGTAAGAGCCTGGCACTGATTTGTCCGAAGCGGCCCATGCCGGCGATGATGACCTCGTTTTTCTCATCGATGTCATCGGGCGACTTGGCTTGCAAGCGGTTATAGCGCGGCATAATGAAACGTTCGTAGGCAAGAAACAGCAGCGGCGTACTCAACATTGACAGAGCCACGACGCCGTTCAACAAGGCAGCTTGCTCACTCGTGAAGATGGCGCTGCGCTGCGCTTGATTCGACATCACAAAGGCAAACTCGCCCACTTGAGACAAGGAGAGCGCAAATACCCAAGCATCACTTTTACAAAGCTTGAAGCTCCAAGCCAGGCCAAGCAACACCAAGGTCTTTAAGGCAACGACGGCCAGTGCCAGCGCAATGACCAAGAGGGGCGATTTTAAAAGCAGGCCGACATCGATACCCATGCCTACTGCGATAAAGAAAAGGCCGAGCAGCAAACCCTTGAACGGCTCGATATCGACCTCTAACTCCATGCGGTACTCTGACTCGGCCAGCAAAATACCTGCGACAAAACTACCCAGTGCCAGCGATAGACCGACGGCCTGTGTCAACAAGGCGCTACCGAAAATCAGCACCAAGGTGAAGGCGATGAAGATCTCGCGCATTTCCAGGCTGGCAATGAGGCGAAAGATCGGTCGCAACACCAGGCGACCGACCAAGACCATGCCCGCGATGAGTGCCACGGCCTCAAGCAGGTTGACCCAGGTAAAGGCAGGCGTCGATGCGCTTGAGGGCGCCAAAAGACTCAACACCAGAAGCAAGGGGATGACGGCAAGATCTTGAAACAGGGACACTGCAAAAGCCGATTCTCCGCCTTGGGTCGACATGAGGTGTCGCTCGTGTAAGACTTGAATGGCGATCGCCGTCGACGATAGGCAGGCGGCCATGGCAATGGCCAAGGCAGGTTTCCAGGAAAGCAGCGCGAGCATTGCCGCACACACCACCAGGATGGTGACCAGGACCTGTAGGCCGCCCAGGCCAAAGATCGCCTTGCGCAAGGACCACAGCCTCTTGGGGTTGAGCTCTAAACCCACCAAAAAAAGCAAAAGTACCACGCCAAACTCGGAGACTTTTTCCACCGCTTGCGGGTCGCTAATTAACTTAAAGCCCCAGGGACCGATCACGACGCCAGCGACTAGGTAGCCCAAGACCGCGCCTAGCTTCAGTTTGGCAAAGAGCGGAACCAATAGTACGGCGGCCGAAAAGTAAATCAGCGCCTGGATAAGAAAGCCGTGGTCATGCATCGTGCGACTCCGTGTTTGGGGCCTGAGCGAGTGCTTCTAGCCAGACCGCATAGCGCAGGGCCTCGCCTTGTAAATCAGTGTCATCTAGGGTGAGGCTGGAATAGGTAAATTGCGGCGCGGTCCAAGGGCACCGACACAGAATGGCGGTTTGTTCTAAGGGTCTTAACAGTTCTTCAACCGCGAAATTGTTTTGGCCACCATGCGTGTAAGCGCTTGCCGACCCACCTGCCGTCACCCAATGGGCCCAGCGTTTGCCTGCCAATCGGGCCGCGCCGCCACCGTAAGCCCAGCCGTCCTCAAGCACCTCGTCAATCCACAGTTTGAGCAAGGCGGGCACGCTATACCAATGGAAGGGATGCTGAAAGACCAGGACGTCATGGGCCAAGAGCAGGGCCTGCTCTTTCGCGACGTTGATATGAAAATCGGCATAGTGCTGATAAAGGTCATGCCAAGTCATGACCATATCTTTTGCGGGGTCAGACGGGCCGCGCGACCCGCGCAAGCGAGCTAGCTCGGTCTGCGCACCGTCTCGAAGCGCATGATTGGCCCGCGAGGGCGGGGACTCGGGATGGGCATAAATCACAAGAATTTTGTTCATTCCAGCATTGTAAGCAGCCCTTCGTGAAAAACTCCCGGCCGCTCGACCCTTTGCCCTTGCCCACCCGGCACTCACGCGAGATGATGCAAAGCCGCGACACCTTCAACGGTTTGCGACTGAATTGTTATTGGCCGAACAGAACAAGCCGGGTGTATGATTCGCCCCCTCGGAGACTGAGTTAGTGTTAAAAACCACCAAAAACTCCCGCCTCGATCCATCACCCCTGGGTCTGCATGGCCAGCTGCTCGCCCCAAGCGAAAAGCTCTGTTGTCGTCCGTCGTTTAACGATTGTGTGCCTGACTTTTGGGTGCCCGACTTTTGTTCGCCTCATTTTGCGCCATTACGGCCTGTGGCGATGCCTTAAGTCTTTCCAGGTGCTCTGCGTAACGCGCATCGAGCTGGGCCAGACTGTACTGATTTATTTTTGTTTTGGAGTCTTTCGATGAACCAACCCTACGCTAACCCAGCCGTTAAATCGGTGGCGGCTTCAGCACCTCACTATGTCAAGCATAAAGCCTTGATTGAGTGGGTCGCCAAGATGGCTGAACTGACCGAACCTGACCGCGTAGAGTGGTCCGATGGCTCTCAGGAAGAGTATGACCGTCTCTGTGGGGAGCTGGTGGCTGCCGGTACGATGAAGAAGCTTAACCCGGCCAAGCGGGCCAATTCCTATCTCGCCTTGTCGGACCCAAGTGACGTCGCTCGCGTAGAAGAGCGCACCTTCATTTGCTCGGAAAAGCAAGAGGACGCAGGACCTACCAATAACTGGGAAGCACCCGCTGCAATGCGCCAGACCATGACGAGTCTTTTTAAAGGCGCGATGCGTGGCCGCACCATGTATGTGGTGCCGTTCTCGATGGGCCCTCTCGGCTCACCAATCGCGCAAATTGGTGTGGAGCTTTCTGACTCCGCCTATGTGGTGATCAACATGCGCTTGATGACGCGTATGGGCAAGCAAGTGTACGACGTACTCGGTTCGGACGGCGAATACGTGCCGTGCATGCATACAGTCGGCGCACCGCTTGCAGTCGGCCAAAAAGACGTGGCTTGGCCCTGCAACCCGACCAAATATATTGTTCATTACCCTGAGACTCGCGAGATCTGGAGCTACGGTTCGGGCTACGGCGGTAACGCACTTTTAGGTAAAAAGTGTTTTGCTTTACGTATCGCTTCCAATATGGGCCGCCAAGATGTAGCCAAAGATGGCATGGGCTGGTTGGCCGAGCATATGTTGATTTTGGGCGTCACGTCCCCCGCCGGCAAGAAGTACCACATCGCTGCCGCCTTCCCTTCGGCCTGCGGCAAGACCAACTTCGCCATGCTGATTCCGCCCAAGAGTTTCGAGGGCTGGAAGGTCACCACAATCGGTGATGACATCGCCTGGATCAAGCCGCGCGTGGATGCTCGCACCGGCAAGATGCGCCTGTTTGCGATTAACCCAGAAGCCGGGTATTTCGGTGTCGCGCCCGGCACGAACGATCAAACCAATTCCAACTGCATGGCCTCTCTGAAAGAGAACACCATCTTTACCAATGTCGCCCTCACACCCGATGGCGACGTATGGTGGGAAGGCATGGGCCCCGCCCCCGCAAACTGTATCGACTGGCAAGGCAAGCCCTGGACCCCAGAAGATGGCAAGAACGGCCGAAAAGCCGCGCATGCCAATGCTCGCTTCACTGTGTCCGCCATTCAAAACCCGGTGATCGATGCGGCCTGGGATGACCCGGCCGGTGTACCTATTGATGCATTCATTTTCGGCGGCCGTCGCTCCACCACGGTGCCTCTCGTCTCCGAAGCTCGTAACTGGGTGGAAGGCGTGTACATGGCAGCCACTATGGGCTCAGAGACCACCGCCGCGATTGTCGGTCAAGAAGGCATTGTGCGTCGCGATCCGTTCGCGATGATTCCTTTCTGCGGCTACAACATGAGCGACTACTTTCAACATTGGCTTAGCATGGGCAAAAAGCTAGCTGAAAAAGACGCGCAGTTGCCTGGTATTTTCTGCGTCAACTGGTTCCGCACCGACGAGAACGGAAAGTTCGTGTGGCCGGGCTTTGGCGAGAACATGCGCGTACTCAAGTGGATGCTTGAGCGAATTGAAGGCACCGCTAAAGGTGTAGAACATGTGTTTGGCACCTCGCCAGAGTACAGCGACATTAGCTGGACCGGTCTCGACTTCTCCGAAGCCAGCTACGCCAAGATTACCTCTATTGATAAAGCCGCTTGGCAGCATGAGCTGACCTTGCATACGGAGCTGTTTGAAAAACTCAAGCACCACTTGCCTGAAGAGTTGAAGGCCATTAAGGTGGCCTTGGAGAGGCGCTTAGCGGCCTAGGTCGTTGGCCGCTTGATGAATCCTAGGAGGCTGGGGAGCCTCCTAGACGTTTCGGACCCAGCGTCCAAGTTTCTCTAAGACAAACTCCTGCGCCGAGAGCTCGGTCACCGTGTGATCGATATGCGGATCAAAGTCCACTTGAAGCGGCCCTAGGAGTCGGTACGACTTGAAGCGATCTTTAAACTGATTCGCGTAATTGTAGTTGTACAAAAACCCCCCGGTATACATCATGAGTAGCTGAGTATGGCGACTCAATAGTGTTTGTACGCCTGCTGCAAACTCGTCCGGAGTCGGCCGCTCAAGTCCTGGCAGGGCGCTGGGGGTGAGGTCCTCGCTTGCCACGCCTTTGATCAGGCTTTTCAGCGCGGCGAGGCGCCGCCTCCCCCATTGCGACAGCATCAAGGCTAGGCCCTCATGACGAGCCCGGTGCCGAAGCATCACCCATCGCGTGCGCCAGGTAGGATACATGTAAATATCAATCATCGCGCAGGCCGCGACCCGTGCATCGACTAAGGCGGTTTTGTAGCTTAGCGCGGCGCCCGAACAGATGCCCGCCAGTACAAAGCGCTCGATGCCAGTCTGGGCCTGTACAGCGTCCATCGCGTCGACAATGTCTTGCACGGCCTGCGCTTCAAAGGCCAGCCCCGAGGGCACTTGCGCGCTGTCTCCCTGACCATTTAAATCAAAGCGAAAGCTGCTGATGCCTTGCGCGCCAAGCCGTCGCGCCAACTTTACCCAAAGTCGATGGGGGCCGGTGCGGGCAATGAGTCCGGCATTAAACGTCAATACCGCGACTGCAGACGGATGCTTTTCGCCCGACCCCATGGCGGGCGTTGCATGGCCTGTATTCTGCGTTTCAAGGGGACGCGCGTCCAGCAACGTGCCGACCAGGCGATCTCCCACACCAAACTGAAGGAGCTTTTCTTTCATTGACCGCCTCCGGCCATCTCAGCAAGCACGAGCGACACAACATCCTGCGGGACGATGGCTGCGCTAATCGCCTCATCGCTATTCCATTGTGAGGGTTCGACCTGGGCCATGTCGTAGGACAAAATATGCCTGGCATTCTCAAGCTTTGAAAGACGCTGGCGCTGATCGGTGCCTGCGGCCAAGACAATCAAGCGGCTACAGCGGACGGCGGCGTAATGCTCCGGCCCTATCGTCTGAAGGTCTTGTTGCAGCTTTGCATTGACCACATAGCCGTGCGACTCAAAGCCTGGGCCCGCGGCTAGCGCTTTCAAATCTCGATGACCCCCAGGACGCTTAAGCCCAAGCTCGCGCAAGGTTGCTGCATGGTCGCGCTTCAGTTGCTCCATCCACAGCCCACCCTCTTCCACAAGATCCCAAAGAAACAGGCGGTCTGGCCGGTGTTGCGCTTGCTTTGAAGCGAGCGCAGCAACGGTCGCACCAAAACGCAAGCCCAACCAACTGACATGAGTGCATCCCACTTGCGCGCGCAATTCTTGATCGGCGCGTAGAGTATTTTCAATACAACTGGTGAGGGTGAGGTCGTCGTCGTCGCCATCGGAGTCGCCGCTGCCAACATAGTCAAAACGCAGGCAGGCGATGCCTGCTTTGGCGAGCCGCTCCGCGAGGACTCGGTACATACGGTGGCTGCGCACCGCTTCTTGACCGAAGGGGTTACACAGCACCACGCCCTGTCGCGGCGACGGGTTCTGGCTAGGCAGGCAAAGATAGCCAAACATCTCTACGCCCGACCGATGATCCTGGTTGGAGCTTGTAGTACTTACTGGGAAACGAAAAGGCCGCATACCGATGAGCGCTTAGGCGCCGTCAAATTCAAAACGACGAATTCTAGGAAGTGGGGTGCTCGCCACCATGGCAACGGCGCCATGCCAGCCTTGAGGGTCGCCAGGCAGAGGTAAGGCCTGCACGAGCGAGTCAAGACTGGATAGCTGGACCACCTTCACCCCAGGTCGGCCAGACACCGTGACGATGTCTGAACAGGACGTTGGCGGCTGCGAGTGCTCGAAACACCACCCTGAATCAAAGCGATGGGGTTCAATCTCGAAACCCACGCCAAGCGCCTTGAGACAGGCTTCCTTGCGTACCCATATTTCAAAAAAAACTGCTCCCTGCGCGTGCTCACCTAGAGCCAATACGCCCGCTAACTCGCGCTCACACAAACAATGCTTGAACAGCACTTGCGGGTCGCTCAGTGCTTGGGCTTTTTCGATGTCGACGCCGAGCTCAAATGACTTGGGGGCTTCAGACCCTTCCTCAACAGACGAATTAGTTGCAAAATGATCTACAAGCGCCAGAACAGCCAGCCCCTGAGAATGGCTCAAGTTGAAGGCCAGCCTCGGATTATCTTTGGAGACGGGTTTGTCTTGAGGCCCCAAGCCCAGCGAGACCTGTTTTGGGGAGAGGTTCAAGGCCTTCGACAACACACATCGCATCGCGTAACGACCCACAATGAAACGGCTACGATCACGCCTTTGCACGAAACGTTGCGCGCGCGCTTGTTCTGAGTCGCTCAGCGTTTGGGCAAACTCATCGGTATCCGAATCGCTATGGTCTAAGGTCAGGAACCACAGATCCACAGGAACCATTTGCCCCATCACCTCAGCCTGCCCCACGGCGCCCTCCAAAGAGACGGCCCAAGAAACCGACCTTATTGGGTGTGGCAACACTGACCTGCTCGCCATAGGCCTTGGCCAGTTGCGCAAGGCTTTCGAACACATAGCGGCGCGCATCCACTTTACGGTTGAAATGACGCTCAGCGAGGGCGACCGCCTGCATCGCCAGAAGCGAGTTACCACCTAGGTCGAAAAAATTGTCCTGCTGTTCGATCATCTTGACTTTCAATAAAGCGCTCCAAATCTCGCGCATTTTAATTTCCGCATCGGACCAGGGCGTGATGCTAGTTAACTGGGCTCGATCACCGACCTGAGGTTGTCCGGCGGCCCGAGACGATACCGGTGTATGTGTCGCCGAGCTGGCAGGGTGTACTTCGGCCAAGAGATCGGAAATCTTTGCTTGAGGGTCGCCACCGATCTTGAGCAACAGCGTCACAAACCTCTCATGCAATTGGCGCGCACTGTCGGGGCGGTAGAGATCGGTATTGTAGGTCAGCCCGCCCACCAAACCCGACTCATTTTCGACCAACCAAAGGCCGAAGTCCTCGGTTGCACCTTTTTGCGCGACTTCTAGTCTTTCATGCTTAAGATTGCCCCAATCTACAGGCCGCTCGCGCGCGTCTTGAAACGAAAACAGCGCCAAGTACAGGGGGCTTTTCGAAGCCCCGGTCATCGATGAGAGCAAATGTTCAATCGGTACATCGGGGGAGGCATAGGCACCCAGCAACTCGGTCTTGACATGATCTAGTAGCTTCGCAAACGGCAAGTCGCGATCCGTATCAACGATCAAGGGCAGCAAGTTAGTGAAGTACCCCATCAGTGCTTCGGTTTCGGGTCGACTACGTCCCTTGACCGGGATGCCGATCGATTGGCGCGCCCCACTGCCCAAGGTCACCAACAGCACGCTAAACGCCGCCAGCAGCACCGTAAACAGTGTCGTTTGCGAGGCCACAGCAAGGCCACGCAATTGGGTGACGATCTGGCGATCCAGCTTGATCCATTCGGTGCTGCCTCGCCCGGACATCGCGGCTCGGCGCGGGTAGTCGGTATTGAGCGCTCGAATGTCGCTGTGCCCAGCAAGCTTGCCTTTCCAGTACTCAAGTTGTCCAGCGAACTCCGCGCTCTTTAACCATTCCTTTTGCCAGGCGCAGTAGTCACCATAGGAGATGGGTAATTCGGGTAAGCGCGGCGCTCGACCGTCCAGGCCCGCGACATAAGCGGCAGACACCTCATCATAAAAAAGGTCAAACGACCAACCGTCCCAAATGAAGTGATGGGGCATGAAGAACAGCACATGTTCCTGATCGGCCAGCTTAAACAACTTGGCCAGAAACAAAGGGGACTCCTGCAAGGCCAAAGGTGTGTCGATCAAGGTGTCCAAGCGGCGCTGTAACTCGGCCTCACGCGCATCAAGCGGCTCGGCACTTAAGTCTTCGTATTGCTCGAGATCGAGTCGCACCCGTTCGGCCACGCGCTGCACAGCACTCGAGCCGTTCAGCTCAAGCACTGTACGCAAGACGTCTTGACGTTCGATCACCCGTTCAATCGCAGCCTGTAGCACCGGAATATTCAGCGGCCCACGCAAGCGATGGGCAGAGGGTGTGTTGTAGTGGGCCCGGCCGGGATGCAATTGCTCCAAGAACCAAAGTCGTTCCTGAACCAGGGAGAGCGGGGCCACTTGACGATCAGGCCGCCTCCCAATTTGCGACGTGGCGGATGATGGCGCGCGCCTTAAGAGTTGGACACGGGCCGCCAGCGCCGCGACGCTAGGGGACTCGAACACCGTACGCAGCGTGAGTTGGGTATTGAGTTGTCGGTTCATCCGCGCCACCAATTGCGCGGCCGTTAAAGAGTGGCCGCCCAAGGCGAAGAAGTCTTGATGCAAGCCCACGTCGACCACGCCCAAGACCTTGCCGACCAGCCCCGCAAGCTCGCTCTCCAAGGCGCTCATCGGCTCGCTGCGGCCCATCTTGGCCGAGCTCAGTGGTGCGCTCTCAGGGCCAGTGGATGGCGTTTGAGCGTCAAGCACAACCGGCCACAATGTTGACCGAGGGCTAGGCAAAGCGCTGCGATCAATCTTGGTATTAGGTAAGCGCGGCAGGCTAACTAAGCTGAGAATATTTTGCGGCACCATGTAGTCGGGGAGCAGGCCTTTGAGCTGGCTGCGCAAATGCTCCACGTCCAATTGGGCTCCCGACGCTGGGCTGACGTAGGCGACCAAGCGCAAGTCTCCGGGTTCATCTTCACGGATCATGGCAACCGTCTCGGCAACACCGGCTTGTTGCCCCAGAACGACTTCAATCTCCCCCAGCTCGATACGATATCCGCGCAGCTTGACCTGCGCATCGAGTCGGCCCAGATGCTCGAGTTGGCCATCATGACGCCAACGGCCCAGGTCGCCGGTGCGATAGAGTCTTTGGTGCCGCGCCGCGCCGCTCGAGGCCATTACAAATTTTTCGGCAGTCAAGGCATCGCGCTGCCAGTAGCCGAGCGCCAGGCCCTCGCCTGCGATACATATTTCGCCGCGCGCGCCAATGGCGCAGGCCTGATTCGTTGCGTCCAACACATACATTTGGGTTTGATCGATGGGGCGACCAATTGAGATGTTCGTAAGAGGCGTTTCTAGTCGACAGCAGCTTGACCAAACAGTGGTCTCAGTCGGCCCATACATATTCCAGACCTGCCCGCAACGCTCAAGCAAGGCCAATGCGAGATCTCGCGGCAAGGATTCACCACCGACCAATGCCTTCAGTGTGGGGGCGCCCACCCAGCCAGCATCCAACAGCACGCGCCATCCCGAAGGGGTGGCCTGCATCACGTTAATGTCATAGCTGGCCATGAGATCGATCATGGCCTGACCGGCAAGCACCTGCTCACGCGAGGCGAGTACCACCGTGGCACCGCAACTCAAAGGGAGCAAGAGCTCTAGCAAGCTGATGTCGAAGGACAGCGTGGTGACCGCCAAGAGCCGGTCATGACGAGCCAGACCGGGCTGCTTGGCCATGCTCATCAAGAAATTACTCAATGCCCGACGGGGCACCACCACACCTTTTGGTTGTCCACTGGAGCCTGAGGTATAGAGCACATAGGCAGGCGAAGCTGGGTCCAGGCCCTGCGCTTGCGGCGCCAGCTCGGTGGCAAGCGGGTCGCAAGATAGGGCGGCCAATTGGGCGGCATCGCGATCCAAAAGAATGGTCTCTTGCGGCCCGGCACGGTCCGGCCAAGGCAGTAGCTGAATGGTCGCACTGTCGGCAATGACGAGGGCGAGCTTCGCGTCATTCACCATCAAGCGCAAGCGGGCACTGGGGAAACCAGGATCGAGCGGCACAAACGCGGTGCCGGCTTCTAGTGCGGCCAGGACAGCCACCACCATATCGGCAGATCGATTCAGGCAAATACCGATACGTGACCCTGGCAGGGCACCTTGCAGACGAATCGCGCGGGCAAGTCGCGCGACCCGTTGTGCGAGCTCAGCATAGGTGAGGCGCGCACGGCCAGCGATCAGGGCCACATCGTCTGGAAACAGTCGAGCATGCTGGCTCAACAAGGTTTTCAAAGGATCGAGCGTGGTGGACTCACCCTGCTCTAAGGACTTAGAAGCCTCGCGGGCTGATTGCGAATCACTTTCTGTATTCCAGCGCTTCAGCCACTGAGTTTGTTCAGTGTCCAAGACATCGAGCGTGCTCAACACAGCATCGGGTGTATCCACCAAGCCCTTCAGTATTTGGACATAGCTTCTTAGCCAATGCTGGACCGTGGCCTCGTCGAATAAATCACTACTGTATTGACACTCCAGCCGCAAGCCCGTTGCAATAGGCGTGATATTGAGGAACAGCTCGAAGTTTTCAAAGGCGCGGGGCAGCGACTCCAAATGGGCAGATAAACCAAGGAAGCGAATTTTGCTTTCATCCAAGGCTTGATCAAGATTGAACATCACGTTGATCAGAGGTAGCCGCGAGGGGTCTCGCTTGAGCTGGAGTGATTTTAACAGCGTGCCAAAGGTAAAGCGCGGCCGCTCAAACGCATCCAATAACGTGGCTTGGGTGGTTTGCAATTGTTCGCCCGCCCGCAGCTCGGGTCGGATCTTGATCCGCACCGGCAAGAGGTTGACGCAATGCCCAATCAGGTTGGGCATCTCGGCGGTTAATTGCCCGGCAGACGGCACTCCGATCACCACATCGTTCTGCCCGGTGAGGCGCTGCATGGTGGTTGCGAACCCACAGAGCAAGGCTCCGAAAAGGCTGCCTCCGTTGCGAGCCGCGAGCTTTTTCAAACCTAACAACAGATCTACTGAGAGCGCTAGATCTGAACGATTTGAGGCATAGCCACGTAGCGCAGGACGAGGCCTATCGAGCGGCAAATCCAAACTGGGAACATCGGTATCAAATTGCTTGACCCACCACTGTTCATCATGCAAATGGTCTGCGCTAGCGCGCCATTGAACCTCTTGCGAGCAATAGGCGCTATATTGGTCCAGCACGGGTGGAGGCAAACCTGCGCCCTGCACTTGCAACGAATATAAGGCAGCGAGATCGGACCCAAGCAGGCCGAAGGACCAGCCATCACAAATGATGTGGTGGGCACTCAGAATGAGGGCATGGTCGAACTCTGCGAGCCTCACCATCTCGGCCCGAAATAGGGCACCCTTGGACAAATCAAAGGGCGCACGGACGGCCGCTTGTGCTGATTGCCTTAGGCGCGCGTCGGGGTGTGGGGTATCGGGCGTCGAGTGGTCGACGAAGGTGGCTTGGAAATTTGAAGCGCTCGCCACCACAAACTGAAGCCCGTCTTCACTAAAGTTAGCACGAAGAGATTCATGGCGCGCCACCAGGAGTTGCAAGGAGTTATTCAGAGCCTGAGTCGACAACGCTCCCTTCAGGCGAATCATGATCGCCTCATTGAAGGCCAAGCTGGCCTCGATGCTCAGCTGGCTCGCCAACCAGACTTCACGTTGGGCCTCGGTGCTGGGGGCCACCCTCTCCAAATCAAGATTGGAGAACGGATCAAAGGCTGTGTCGAAGGCGGAATCAAGCGCCGGATCTTGTGTCGTCATGTCATTTCCACATACTTGCCAGACTGGGCCGGGCTCTCAATAAACCAAGCAACCTGCCCCGTACGATTGCGGCCGAGACGCGCACCAGGCAGCGGTGGATGGTTGGCATCCAGGGTGTTGAGCGCATCGTCTTGTCGGCCTGGCAAAAAGGTCGCTTCCTGCAATTCGATCACTGAATCCTTAAAGGCCTCCAATAGGACTGACAGGTCGTCAATCTGATGGGCTGTGGTCATGAAGCAAGGGAAATTGTCGAGAATGTGCACGCCACGGCTACGCATCATGGCAAACAACAAATCTTGATACGGGTGCTCTTCGAGAAACACGATCTTCCATACCGAACTAAAGTACCGGATGTCGATCGGTGCGCCGCGCGCCTTGCAGAATGCGTTCATCGCCTCGCACAGTTGCTGCGTGCGAGCGTTGAGATTTTCTTGCAGGCTGGGGCCCTGCTCCTTCAGGTGCTTGAGCACAGCCTTGGCCGCAGCGAGCGCCAGGGGATGGCGCACGAAGGTGCCTGCGAAATAAGTCACACCCACCGTCGGAATCGAGTCGTCGCCAAACTGCCAATGACCGCCATCCAGGGCATCTAAATATTCTCGCTTGCCGGCCACGACACCGATGGATAGGCCACCGCCAATCACCTTGCCATAGGTCGCCATGTCGGCGCGTACGCCGAACAAGGATTGGACACCTCCAGGGTGGGCACGAAAACCCGTGACGACTTCATCGAACACCAAGGCAATGCCCGTGCGCTCGGTGAGTGCTCGCAGAGATTTCAAAAATTCTTTAGGCTGAAAATCCGGGCGGCGGCTTTGCACCGGCTCCACCAAGACGGCCGCGATATCGTCCGAGCGTTCGGTGATGATGCGTAGCGCTTCCTCGCTGCCGTACTCCAACACCAGTACATTCTCGCCCACATTGGCCATGATGCCGGGGGCGGCCGGAATGGTGCGCAGCGACTTCGTACCTCGCACGACAACTTCATCAAAAATACCGTGATAGGCACCCGTAAAGGAAACGATGAGGGGTCGGCCGGTGACGGTTCGCGCAATGCGAATGGCCCCCATCACCGCCTCGGAACCGGTATTGCAGAAAGCCGCGCGCTCAAAGCCGGTCATGTCGCAAATTTGCTGTGCGACCTCACCCGCGAGTGGATGTTGTGGGCCAATTTCATAGCCCAGTTCAAGCTGGTGACGCAGCGCCTCGGTGACAAACGGCGGCTGCCAACCAAACAGACTCATGCCAAAGCCATTGAGTGCATCGACATACCGGTTGCCGTCCAGGTCCCACAAATAGGCACCGGCCGATTTCTCAATCACGATTTGATAAATGATCTCCTTCAGGGCCGGTCGAAAACCATTCACCACCCGCGGGTCGGCAAGATGTCCGCGTTGACTGGCGGTATAAGCCTTCGAGGCTTTCGTGCGCGCCACATAACGGGTAATCAAAGCGTCCAAGCGCGCGCGCTGACGTACCGTAAGCTCCGCGCTACGATTCGTGTGAATGCGGGCAATGGCACCGAAAGCCTTCTTCACATCATAGGTTTGGGATTCACCCGCCTCGCTAGGCGATGCGTGTTGATGTTGATCGGACTCGGCCGCTGATGTCGCCGATGCGACAAGATGACTCGCAGCGCCAGAATCCACAGTTGAAGGAGTCGCAGCCCAACTCGCCCCAAAACGAATCAGCTCAAGCTGCTGTTGCATAAGCAGCAATTGCTGCTGGAGCACCTGGGTCAAACTCGCATCGCCTGCCACGGACATCGGTGTCGCTGCACTTAAAGCAACGCCAACAGGTGTGGGCGTTAAGGACGTGACCGAAGCATTGTTCGCGGGTGCGAGTTGCGATGGTGGATTCACTGGCGCCGCAAGACGAACATTTTTTTCCGGCGGCAGGCTACACTCAAGATGTTCCGACAAGGCATGGATGCTGCGATACGATTCCATCAACTCTCTAAAGCTCACTTTGATGGAAAATTTTCGTTTGATCTGCAAGGACACCTGGGTCAGAACCAAGGAATCCAGGCCTAATTCCGCGAAGCTTTGCTGGGGGTCGGCCTGAGAAAAATCGATCCCGGAGACGGACTCGAAAAGCTGGCTCAGATCTTGAATGATTTGGCTGCGGCACTGGCCGCTGGTGGATGGAGTGTCAGTCACAGTATTCTCAGACGAGGTTTGTGGAGAGGCCAGGGGAAGGGCGTTGAGCCAAAAGTGGCGGCGCTCGAAGGGATAGGTCGGCAAGGGAATTCTTCGCCCCTGCGGCGGCCGGTTCGCATCACTTGGGCCAAGGAGCTTGACACCTAAGGTCCACAGACGAGCACCGGCGCGCAGACCGCTCAGGGTCTCCTCCCCGACCTGGTCTGCCAGTGTATTGATCGCGACCGAGGCATGGGCGGGCTTGAGTTGCTGGCGCACGAGTTGGGTCAGGGTTGCGCGTGGCCCAATCTCTACAAACAGACCATCCGATGTTTCGAGCAAGGCACTCACCGCGCTTGAGAAGCGCACGGGTAGTCGCAGATGCTGCGCCCAGTAGCTTGTTTGAACCGCTTCTGCATCACTCAACCAGCGCGCCGTCACTGTGGACATGATCGGCAGGCTTGGAGGCCGAAGCTTGACCGCCTTGAGCTCTTGCTCGAACAGCGCCACTGCGGGTTCCATCATGGCCGAATGAAAGGCATGGGACGTATTAAGCAAACGCGCGCTGATGCCACGGGCTTCGAGCAGCAGGCGATAAGCCTCAATTGCCGGCTCGGGCCCGGCCAACACGACCGAGTTGGGCGAGTTCTCGACCGCCAGGCTCACATGCTCTGGAAGCTCAGCGATCAGCGCATCAGCGGACTGACGCACCGCCAGCATGCGCCCTGGTGGCATGGACTGCATCAGTGCGCCGCGTCGCGCGACCAGATAAACCGCGTCCTCAAGCGACATCACACCGGCCAAGGTCGCCGCGACAAATTCGCCGACACTGTGGCCAAGCAGCGCCGTCGGCTGGAGACCGCGTGCGATCCAGGACTGGGCCAAAGCATATTCAATGGCAAATAGGGCTGGCTGAGTAAGGTAGGTTTCGGTGAGTGCACCGGGCATAGGCGCAGCGTCACCCACGCCAAAGAGATGCGCTTTGAGATCCAAGGCGAGACGCGCTTGGAGCACCTTAAAACACTGCTCCATGGCAGCATGAAACGGCGCATTGCTTTCGTATAGTTGCCAGCCCATGCGGGCATACTGAGCGCCTTGACCAGGGAACATGAGGACGGTGGACTTGAAAGGCGCGCGTTGCCTGCCAAAGGCCTCGACCGGTAACTTGTCTGGTGTAAGCTGCGCAAGTGCATCGGCCTGATCTTGCGCAACCAGAGCGAGCCGGTGTACAAAATGTTTACGACCGTGCTCTAGGGTAAAAGCGATATCTTGGAGACGAGTGTCGGGACGAGCCGCGAGATACTCGCCCAACTGGGTGGCGGCCACCCGTAGTGCACTCGGTGTTCTTGCAGATAAGCTCAAGATTTGCGCCTGCCCCAGGTGCGGCGTGCGGACAAGTTCGGGCGCTTCTTGAAGAATGACATGGGCATTGGTCCCGCCCACGCCAAAGGAGCTGACACCGGCTAGCCGTGTTCGTGTTGAGCGCGGCCAGGGACGTGCCTCTGCAAGGACTTCGAAGGGACTATTGCCGAGGTCAAGCGCTGGATTCGGGGCGCGGTAGTGCAAGCTTTTGGGAAGCTTTTGGTGCATCAGCGCGAGTGCTGTTTTAATTACCCCTGCCGCACCTGCCGCCATGACCGTATGACCCACATTACTCTTCACTGAACCGATGAAGCACTTCTCGCCGGAGACACGATGTGTATTAACGCCGGGCATGGGTCGAGCACTCGACGCGAAGGCTCGCCGTAAAGCATCGACTTCAATCGGATCACCCATCGGGGTAGCTGTGCCGTGCGCCTCAACATAGTCAATGTCCTGGCCAGTGACACCGGCTTCGCGATGCGCGGCAGCGATGACCCGCACCTGACCATCCACGCTGGGCGCCGTGAAGCTTGCCTTCGCGCCACCATCATTGTTGACGGCCACACCGCGCAAGACCGCATGAATCGTGTCGCCATGGGCAACAGCATCACTCAGGCGCTTGAGGAAAACTACCGCAGCACCATCACTAAACACGGTGCCGGCCGCCGAGGCATCAAAGCTGCGAGTTTGACCGTCCGGGGACAACATCGAACCCTCTTGATACAGATACCCGGAATTCGGTGGGCAGGTAATGGACGCTCCCCCGGCCAAAGCCGCGTCACAACGCCCAAGACGCAAACTATCCACCGCCTGCGCAATTGCCACCAAGGAGGTTGAGCAGGCCGTAAATACATTCACCGCCGGTCCGGTCAGATTGAGGCGATGAGCAACCCGGGTGGCGACGTAGTCTTTTTCATTGGCCAGCATCACCTGAAAAGCACCAAAATCAGCGACTTTGTCGGGATGGCTAAGGACATGGTTTTGGAAATACGAGGCGTTGTACACCCCCGCGAAAACACCCACCGTGCCTGCTTGGGAAGTTGACCAATAGTCGGCCCCTGCGGCATAGCCCGCATGCTCCATGCATTCCCAACAAATCTCGAGGAATACTCTTTGCTGCGGGTCCATCAGCTCGGCTTCCGCCGGAGGGATGCCGAAGAACTCAGCATCAAAACTCGCCACATCGCGAATCACCCCGCGGGCGGCGACATAGTCCTTATCGGCTTTCAACTGCGAAGACACCGAGGGGTCAATTGCGTCCAATGAAAAGCGGGTAATGCTGTCCCGACCTGCCTCAAGATTGTTCCAAAACGCTTCCAGCGTGTCAGCCCCCGGCATGCGTAGCGCCATGCCGACAATCGCGATGGGTTCATTCAGCATTGCTTCGCCAGTACTGCTGGGCGCTTTGCTCGGCGTGCCTTCGTCCGTCCCGCCTTGACTCAACAAGCCAGCAATACCGCGCGGTGTCGGGTTGCCGAAAAAGCTCGCCACTGGAATGACTCGACCGAGTTGTTCCTCTAAGAGACTAATCGCGCGCACGACGGCCAACGAGCTGCCGCCACACTCAAAGAAGTGGTCGAGGGCGCCAATCGGCCTAATGTGCAGCACCTTCTCAAAAGCTGCGGCAATGGCTGCCTCTACTGGGTTGCTCGGTGGCTCGAAAGAAGGTCCCGTGTCAGGCCGTTGTCCCGAGGGAATCGGTAAGGCCGAGCGATCCAGCTTGCCATTGGCAGTCAGCGGCAATGCGTTCAGACGTACCCAAGCCGAAGGGACCATGGCTTGGGGCAATTGCGCGAGTAAATGGCGGCGCCAAGCTGTGGGTTGGTAGCCCTGTGGGTCTGCCACCACATAGGCGGTGAGCTGGCCCTGCGAATCCTGTTCATGTCGCACCATCGCGGCCGCAGCGCCCACCCCAGGCAATGCTGCAATCAGAGATTCGATCTCGCTCAGTTCGATCCGGTAGCCGCGCAGTTTGATCTGCTGATCATTGCGGCCCAGAAACTCTAGGGCGCCCTCCTCAAGCATGCGCACCCGATCGCCACTGCGATACAACCGCGTACCCGATTCCAGCTTAACGAAGCGCGCTGCGCTCAACGATGGATTGCCGAGATAACCTTCGGACAGCCCCAGCCCGCCAATCAACAACTCTCCCGCGAAGCCTTGCGGAATTCGCTCGCAACGCTGGTTGAGCACGCGTGTCATGGTGGCCGTGATCGGGAAGCCAATCGGAACGCTCTTCGCGTCTTCTGGAAGGTCGTGCGGAATATCGTAAGTGCACGCAAAGGTGGTTGACTCGGTCGGGCCATAGCCATTGATAAGCCGCAGCTCCGGTAGCTCAGCCAGTGCGCGCCGCACATGCGCGACACTTAAGGCCTCGCCTCCTATGAGGAGTTGTTTCAGGCCTTGTAAATGCTTAACCCCGGCATCCACCACATTATTAAACAGCGCTGAAGTGAGCCAGGCCGTATTCACTTGAAGCTCGGTGATGGTTTTCGCCAGACCGCGCGCGCTGGGAATCAACTCACGGTGTAGGACACAACACCCGCCATTGAGCAGCGGCCCCCAAAGTTCTAATGTCGAAGCATCGAAACCAAACGGAGCCGCCTGCAACATCCGGGTGTCGGTATCGAGCTGCATATAGCGAGGGTTCGTGACCAGCCGCAGCACGGCGCGCTGCGGGATCACCACGCCCTTGGGCATGCCTGTGGAGCCCGAGGTGAACATGACATACGCGCTCGTTGGTCGCTGCTCGAACCGAGGGGGTAACCAGACCAAGTCCTGGGGAAGATGGCGCGGATCGAACCAAGAGATGGCTGGGCTTTCGAGCTCAATTTCAGCAACACCAATGAGGAGCGTGGCCTGGATCTCCTTCAGCAGCACCTGAATACGACCGACGGGCCAGGCCGGATCAAGCGGTACATACGCGGCACCGCATCTGAGAATGCCTAGAATCGCAGCATAAGTATCAACGGAGCGATCGGTGAAGAGCGGGACCCTATCGCCTTGCCGAATGCCCTCGGACAAAAGATACGCCGCGATGACCTGGGATCGCTTTTGCAACGCCAGATAAGTGAGTGTGCCACCCTCCCATACGAGGGCTAGGGCTTGGGGTGTTCGCAGCACTTGCTGATCAAAACGCTCGACCATTTCACTACCCAGCGCGGTGGCGCTATCGGGCACGCTAGGATTGGGCAAGCTCGGATCACCCCACGCCGCAAGCGCAGGACCCTGCTCTCGTTGAATCGCTAGCGCAAGCTCTTCCGGGCTCAACAGCTGATAGGAGCTGACCGGATCGTCAGCACGCTCGAGGAGATCGTGAAGCGCTCCCCGTACTTTGCCAAGAAAAAGCTCAGCGAGTTCAAGATCAGTAAAGCTCGCGTCATAGTCCAGACCTAGACGCCACGTCAGCGCATCAGTTGTGGGCGCCAACAAAGCCACAATCATCGCGGGGCTCGATATCGAGCTGCCCCTCGCCTGTGCAGGGTGTTCTGGAAATTCAACGCAGACCGCAATCTCTAAGGCCGATCCTTCTAAGGCCACACTTGGGCGAGGGTCGCGGGCCAAGTTCGACGCCTTGGCCCAAGACGTGTTCGCTGAGCGAATCGCCTCTAACCAATGCCGGAAACTAGGGTGCGTCGGCACATCGATTTGACCGTAGACCAAACCCTCAAGCTGGAACGCGCCGATGTTCGCGAGCGCACGCCCCATCAATCGATCGCAAACCAGTAAGGTCGCAGCCATCACGAGGTCGATTCGAGCCTCGGCAGACGCAAGTTCTGAAGCCTCAAGGCGCTGAGCGATCGTCTGCGCAAGCCCCAAAACAGCAGTCCGTTGTCGTTGACCAGTTCGCGCGCCCACCGACGCAGTAAAGCAATCGGCCAGAAGACCAACAGTTTCTGCGCTATGCTGGACGGCAAAAGAGGGATCTAATTTCAACTCACAACTACCTGGTGGGCGCGGGTATCAGCCGCTAGATCTAAATTTAGCCTCATATTCGAGGTGCGCGCTGAGGAAATTGCCGCATTTCGCCCATAAAACTTTTATCGAGGCAGCAGTCGCCGATTGACTTTGCGAAAATACGGGTCTCCGCGTCTTCCGAACGCGGACCATAACAATCGCGTCACGGTCTGGGTCACGGAAACGTTTGCATGCCTGTGAATTAATGCATTGACTAAGGCCTGCGAAATGACAGCATAAAAACACCGGCTGCGAAATGAAGAGCGCGACATGAATCAAAAACAAGATACGAACGATACCTTCGAAAACACGATGAGGCGACTAAGAATAGCGCAAAAACTCGCTTGGATACCGGGTGTGGCGTGGCTCCTACATGCACACTATGAGCGACGTTTCCGATCTAACACTTCGAGAAATTTGTTTCGCGGCGTATACGACAGCTATGAGGCTGCGCAGCGCAGCGCGCCGACGGATCGCGCCCTGGGTTATGACAATCAAGAGTCTGCCGCGATGTATTTCAATCACATGGGGCCAGACTCGTTCGATTACCCGGCCATTTATTGGCTAGAAAAATCCTTTCAAAAAGGCTTGCAAACTGTCTTTGATGTGGGGGGGCATATCGGCATTAAATACTATGCCTTTAAGCCCTTGCTCAGCGCCCCTCGGGGGATGCGCTGGCTGGTCTGCGATGTACCCGCCGTGGTTCAACGCGGCAAAGCGGCGGCGGCCAAACGCGATCCCGCAGGCCATCTCTCGTTTACGAGTGATTACGGGCAGGTTGAGGCTCAGGACATACTCTTTGCCTCTGGTGTGCTTCAGTACTTGCCGATGACCCTACTTGAATGGTTATCGCCTATTCAAACGAAACCCCGTCGTATTATTTTTAACACCACGGCCATTCACCCAAGCTTGGATTACTTCACCTTGAATAGCATTGGCACTGCCTACTGCCCGTACCGGGTCACCAGTGAATCAGCCTTCATGGCGCAGATGAGCGCACTCGGCTACGCCCTCATCGATCGTTGGCAGACGCCGGGCAAAGGTGCGCTCGAGCTGCCATTGGAGGTAGGCCACGATGTTTGGGAGTATTCTGGTTATGTCTTTGACCTCAATCAATCTTCAAAATGAACTCAAACACCCAAGCCTTCTGCGACGCACTGTCGATCAAATTGCCGATCATTCAAGCACCGATGGCTGGCCTACAAACAAGCGCCATGGCCAGCGCGGTCTGCAACGCCGGTGGCCTTGGCTCCTTACCCACGGCAACCTTGAGTCTGGAGGCCTTAGACAAAGAGTTGAAGGCCCTCAAGTTAGGAACCTCAGGGGCCTTTAATGTCAACTTTTTCGTTCATGAGGTACCGCTTGCCGATACAGCTCGTGAGGCCGCTTGGCGACACGCCTTGGCGTCCTATTTTCAGGAGTACGGCATCGATGCCGCAAGTATTCCGGCCGGCCCAGGGCGCGCTCCCTTTAGCCATGCAGCGGCCGATATCGTGGCGGCCTACAAGCCCGCTGTGGTGAGCTTTCACTTTGGTCTGCCAAAGGACGATTTACTGGCCAGAGTGCGCTCCTGGGGGAGTCAGATTTGGTCCTCGGCGACCACGCTCGCTGAGGCAAGATGGCTGGAACAACAAGGCGTCAACGCCATCATTGCTCAGGGCTTGGAAGCTGGCGGACATCGCGGCATTTTTTTAGGCAAAGACCTCTCCACCCAACTGGGTAGCTTCGCACTCATCCCTCAGATTGTGGCGGCGGTGAAGGTGCCCGTGATTGCCGCTGGTGGGCTCGCCGACGCACGAGGGGTTCAGGCGGCGCTTCAGCTTGGGGCGGCGGCCGCGCAAATCGGCACGGCCTATTTGCTGTGCGATGAAGCCACGACCAGTGGCGTGCATCGCCAGGCATTAAAGAGCGGCGCTGCACAGCACACCGCCCTCACTAATCTTTTCACGGGCCGCCCAGCACGCGGTATCGTCAACCGACTGATGCGTGAGCTGGGCCCGATCAGCGCCTACGCTCCCGAGTTTCCACTCGCCTCGGCTGCGCTGGCGCCGCTACGAGCCCAGGCCGAAGCAGCCGGTTCAGGTGACTTTACATCGATGTGGGCTGGGCAAAACACTTCGGGCTGCAAGGAAATTTCCGCTGCAGCCTTGACCTTACAGTTAGGCGCCCTTAGTACGTAGCCTTACAAATTACACAAACAAGCGATAGAAGCGGTCATTAAGCGAGGCAATACTGGCTTTATCCGTCAATAGCTATTTAGAGCGCATTATTGATACATTAATCTTATCGCTAGTCTGGCGCTCCGGGCCGTTGATCGACACGCGGTAGTCGAGCGTCGACATCAGCTCTATGGTGACTCACAATGTATGTCACCAAGCACTTCTGGGCGCTTAGCCTATGGCTTTTGAGCCTTTCAAATTTCGCTACGTCGTTCACCGTCGCAGCGGAACCTGGCGCGAGCTTGACGCTTTCTGGCTTTGCTACGGTGGCGGCGGGAAAAGTGCTGAGCGGCACCCACGACCCCTCAGTCAATCAAGGCTACGACTGCCCTTGCTATATCTCAGATTACGCGCAAAACGGTGTCTATGAGAGCAAAGGTGTGCAAGTGCGCCCCGACTCCAAAGTCGGCCTGCAAGGTAGGTACGCCAGCCAGGATCAGCGCTACTCCGTCACGGCGCAAGTCGTTGCACGAGGTGCGGCCGACGGTAAAACCAACTTGGAGTGGCTCTACGCCACTGCGGAGCTCTCCAACAAACTCACCCTTCAAGTCGGCCGTAAGCGCCTCCCGCTATTTCAACACTCTGACAGCCAAGATATCGGCCATGCCCTGAACTGGATTCATCTCCCACCACAAATGTACGGCTGGGAAATCGTCAATTACAACGGGGCCAGCCTGACCTATCGGGATAATTTCGGACCCTGGACGATGACTGCGCACGGCTTTTTTGGCACCGAAACTGCCAATAATTCAGGCTTCTGGAAGATCTACAACGGCAAGAACACTCAGACTCGCGCCAAATGGAGCAACATTCTTGGTGCTGAGCTGAAGGCAAACCGTGCGTGGTTCGAAGTACGAGGGATGTACATGCAATCGGACACTCAGAACGAGTTGGTCGGCGCAGGCACAGGCTATAGCAATCCTAATAAGCAAAGAATTCTAGGCCTGTCTTTGAACGCCGATTTCGGCGGGCCCTTTGCTAGCGCGGAATTCCTTCATATTAATCGCGACGATGATTATGGTGGCGACCGCGCCCAGCTTTACGCGATGGGATATCGCATCAATAAATTTACGCCACTGCTGTCCTACTCCAACTATCAGCAACGCCTGAACGATAAAACAGCGGTGCCGGAAGGCCATCGTAGCGCGTCGGCGGTGCTGCGCTACGACCTGAATAGCACCACGGCCATTAAGGTTCAATACGACATCTGGACCGATAAATCAGGCCCAGGTTTTGGATCCATGTATGGCAATTCGAAAGTGCTTACCTTGAGCATTGACAAGGTTTTTTGAAATGAGCCGATCTTCAAAGCCAAGTGATCGAGCCACTCTTGTCCAACGCCGTGGGCTCATCGCCTCACTCGTGACTATGCCATTGCTATGGCACACGGCAACTTACTGCGACAGCATTGTGGTGATTATGAACCGCGACAACAGCAACATAGTCGACCTTGCGTACATCAATAAGATCTACTCTGGCGCACTCAAAGCCTGGCCCGATGGCAGCCCCGTCTTCGCCTTAGATCTTGCAGAAGAAAGCGACCTACGCAGTCAATTTAGTACTCAAGTCTTGAATCGTAGTGTTGCCAATATGCGCGCCATTTGGTCTCAAAATATCTTTACCGGCAAAGGCTTCCCGCCCAAAGTGGTGTCGTTAGATACGGAGATGAGGCGTTTAGTTGCTACCAATCGTAATGCCGTGGGTTACATCCGATCATCGCAACTCGATGCCTCGGTCAAAGTCATCGAGCGCTAAGGCCTTGGCCAATTTACGTAAGGCAGCTCGACCTCGAGAATGACCTAGCCAAATCTCATGACCCGTTCCCGCCCACCCACCCTAACAACTGCCACGAGAATCTCAGGGCAAGACGAGCAACGCCTCGCGCGGCTACTCACCTTCATCGCTCTGAGCATCGCGATTTTTGCTGGGATGATTGTTCCCCTTGGGTATTATCAGTTAGCCCGCGAGGCGGAAGTCAAAGAAAGTGTCGTCGCAGCGAGGCTGCACGCAACGTTTGTGAGCGTAGCCATCGCGGGAGCCCAGGGTGATTGGCGCAAACAGGTTGCCGGATTAATCAGTGCCGATCTTGCCAAAAGCACACTTCCAGAAGAGCGGGAGCTGAGAGACAACCAAGGTCTTCGTATTGATCAAAGTGGTGTAGCGCTTCAAGGGTACTGGCTCATCGTAAGCAACGCGCCAGTGAATGGCGCGGACGGCCCGGTCGGCCAGGTGATTGTTAAGCGATCCTTACGCCCTATTCTGAAGAGTACGCTCTGGGTTGCAATAGTCTCAGCACTCCTAGGCGCAGCGATTTACATTTCGTTGCAAGTTTTGCCTCTTAGAGCGCTACGTCGCACCTTACAGGCGCTCAAACGAAACGAAAGTAAGGCAAGGGTTGAGGCCGAAGCGAATCTGAGGGTCATCTTTCGAAGAGTGCTCGATGGGATCGTGATCTCAGATCAGCAGGGTCGAATTACCTCCTGCAATCCTAGCGCCAGCGCAATGTTGGGGATCAGAGAACGCGAACTACGTGGCAGAAGTTTCGATGAATTGATCCCCCACGTACAGATCGTCGAGGACGGGAAAGACTTTTCAGCGAACCAGTACGAAACGGTGCTGCGCAGAGCAACTGGCGAACTGGTCGCAGTGGAGGTCACCATGAGCGAATCCCATGCCAGCGGCAAATCCAGACGCATTGCTATCTTGCGGGACATTACTGAGCGCCATCAAGCCCAGGAGCGTCTGACTCATATGGCGAATTACGACAGTCTGACCGGTTTGCCCAATCGAAGCCTATTCCGCTCTCGCCTAGAGGCCACCATCGCCCGCTGTAAAAGTCGTCGACAAATGGCCGCGCTGATGTTCTTAGACCTTGATCGCTTCAAAACCATTAATGACAGCTTGGGCCATGATTTCGGCGATCAACTTTTAAAGTTAGTCTCCACCGCACTTAACAAATGCCTGCGTCAGTCTGACTTTATCACCCACTACTCAAATCGTGAAGATGATGTTGGTGTCTATCGTCTTGGCGGTGATGAGTTTACCGTCTTGGTGGAAAATCTTCCGAACCTCATGGTCACTGAAGAAATTGCCAAGAGAATTCTCGCTGCGCTTTCTGAGCCTTTTCAGGTCGGGGTACATCAACTTTTTATTTCCGTGAGCATTGGCATCACGATCATGCCGAAGTACAGCGATGATTTGGACGTGCTGATCAAACAGGCCGATCTGGCCATGTATCGCTCTAAATCGTCTGGACGCGACACCTATACTTTCTTTAGCAAGGATCTTGAAGACGTCGTCTCTGAGCAGCATGAACTACAGACTTGTCTGCGCTACGCACTTGAGCGTAACGAGTTCTCTATTGTGTATCAGCCCAAGGCCGATTTGAAAACCGGTACAGTCTGCGGTGTAGAGGCCTTGCTGCGCTGGAATCGTCCGGGCGCAGACCCGGTGGGGCCGGATAAGTTTATTCCGATTCTCGAGGAAACCGGCCTGATCGTACCAGTCGGCATGTGGGTCATGCGCGAGGCCTGTTTGCAACTTATGCGCTGGCGTGCAGAAGGTATGAACAACTTAACCATGGCAGTCAATCTTTCGGCCCGGCAGTTCAGGCAACATGATTTGCTCAAGGAAATACAGCAAATCATTTACGAGACCGGCGTGCCTCAGGGCTTTCTCGAGATCGAACTCACCGAGAGCACCCTAGTCGAGGACAGCGAAGCCGTCGTCAAAATCATGAAGGCGTTTCGAGGGATGGGGGTCGGCGTGGCGGTTGACGATTTTGGTACCGGCCATTCTTCGCTGAGATACCTCAAACGCTTCGACGTCTCCACCCTAAAGATTGACCGCTCTTTCGTTCAAGACATCCCCCAGGATACGGAAGACAATGCCATTGCCATCGCCGTTATTGCGCTGGGTCATGGGCTGGGCCTCAAGGTGGTCGCCGAGGGTGTGGAGAATGAGGCGCAACGCTCGTTTTTGCAACAACACGGTTGCGATCAGATGCAAGGCTATTTTCTGAGCCGACCCCTCACTGCAGAGCCTTTTGGTCGGTGGTTAACGGAGCGCGTGCAGCCTACCGCATCCCCCGACAAAACTAGCGCCACTGCAGCGGCTGAAGACGCCTTGGTCTAAACCGACGCCTTACTCTCGTGAGGGAGGGTTGCTGTCGGCCAATTGGCCGGGCGAATTGGCCCGCCCCGCTATTTCTCAGCCGACTTTGCTTTCTCAGCCGACTTTGTTTTTGAGCTTGCCCTTGGGCATCACGGCCGTGATCGGCGGTGCGCGCGTCGGCTCAGCAGACATTTGCTTGGCAGGCGAGGTATCCTTCTTCACCTTCTTGGTTTCTTTATTGGTTTTTTGTTGTCCTTTGGCCATGACTACCTCCTGATCTGGTTTAACTTACGGACCTCTACTTTACGCCTACTTCGGGGGTCGCTGTTGCAAGCACTTGAATGAACCTCGCCTTCACTCGTCCTGTCGATCCTCGCACACTGGTTTTAGAGTCGGAATGTGAGCTCAATCCCATTCGTGCCCAGGGCGCGGGCGGGCAAAATGTCAACAAAGTATCGACTGCGATTCACCTGCGCTTTGATATCGCTGCGTCATCGCTTCCTGAAGATGTGAAGGCCCGTTTATTGGCTTTGCCAGACAGTAGGATTACGGAGGACGGGGTCCTCATCCTAAAGGCGCAACAACATCGCACCCAAGAGATGAACCGGAGCGACGCTTTGGCGCGCTTGCAAGCGCTTGTCGATTCGGTCGCGCGCGCGCCTAAGACGCGACGGGCGAGTCAACCCAGTTATGGGGCGAAGCAGCGTCGTCTCAAGGCGAAGAGCGTACGTTCGGACCTAAAAGCGGCACGAAGTAAATTTGACGAATGAGTAAGACGATTGGCCGTACCACCCATAGCCCTTAGCGAATAATCCCACGTGCACGCATCGTCCGAATCTGCTCAGCGCTCAGCCCAAGCTCGGTCAGCACGGCATCACTATCTTGCCCCAACCCAGGCGCATTTCTGCGGTGTGCCCCAGGGGTGCGAGAAAGTTTCGGAATGAGGCCCGGCACGGCGAGTTGACTGCCATCATTCATGGTCACGTGCTCGATCATGCCGCGCGCTTGGTAGTGCGGGTCGACTGCAATATCCGCCACGGTATAGATTTTGCCGCCCGGGACTTTGGCCTTGTCCAGTACCGCGAGGACTTCTTCAACCGTGTGCTGTGCGGTCCAAACGCCAATCGCGCCATCCAGCTCTTGCACTCTGGCAACCCGCCCCTTGTTATTGGCCAAGTCTGGGTCTCGGCCGAGATCGTCGCGACCGATGGCGCTCATCAAGCGCTTAAAAATACTGTCGCCATTTCCTGCAACCAGTACGTAGCCTCCGTCCCGACACAGGTAAGCATTGGTCGGTGCGATACCCGGTAGCGCGCTGCCGGCCGCCTCGCGCACGGCGCCAAAAGCACTGTACTCAGGTAACAAACTTTCCATGCAATTGAAGACCGCCTCGTACAGCGCGACATCAATGACTTGGCCTCGCCCACTTTGTTGACGTTCATGGAGGGCCATTAAGATGCCGATTACGCCGTGGAGTGAGGCCAAGGTATCGCCAATACTCACACCCACTCGCACCGGTACTCGGCCCGGTTCGGCGCTTAGGTGACGCAGGCCACTCATGGCCTCGGCCACCACGCCAAAACCCGGCTTGTCACGGTAGGGGCCGGTCTGTCCATAACCACTGATGCGCAGCATGATGAGCCTTGGGTTGAGCTCACATAAAGTCGCCGGTCCTAGCCCCCAGGCTTCCATGGCACCCGGCCGAAAGTTTTCGATGAGCACATCGGACTCGCTTGCCAGGCGGCGCACGATGTCTTGCGCCTCGGGGGACTTGAGGTCCATCGCGAGGGAGCGCTTATTGCGGGACTGCACTTGCCACCACACTGAGGTGCCGTCCTTGAGCAGGCGCCATTGCCGCAACGGATCGCCTCCCTCCGGAGGTTCAATTTTGATGACCTCGGCCCCAAAATCACTGAGGGTTTTGGCGGCGAAGGGGCCGGCAATGAGCTGGCCCAGTTCGAGGACCTTTAAGCCCGAGAGCGGTCCGGGAAGGGGTCCAGCAGAGGGTCCGGCAAGCGTGCCTGGGCCGGGCAGGGGGTGCGTGTTTGAAGTCTGTTTCATTGGCTTCTAAGATTGACGTTTAACCAAGCGATCTACATACAGCGAGAGTGCTATCGCGGCGAGCATGAAGGGTGCACCAAACCAACCTAACCAGTGATAACCCAAGGAGCCATCATGCGCTTCGAGCACCGCCGCGCCAATCGGTGTGCCCAACGCCTGGCCGAGATACATGCACGAGGTATTCAAAGCGATGGATACGGGGGCCAGCCCTGGCGCCATGTTGGCGAGCCGACCTTGTTGGGTAGAGTTCATCGCAAAACCACCGAGACCCCAGAAGGTCAGTGCAAGCCCAAGCCAGGGCCAGGAATACTGACCGAGAGGCCACAGCAGCATGCCAATCATCACCAAGCCGGTCGACACCATGAGTAACTTCGATGCCCCCCATTGATCTGAGAGCTTCCCTGCAATCAAGCTACCCACGACGCCCATCAAGCCAAACCCCGCCAGCAAAAAGCTCACTTGGCTTGGAGTGGCGGACACCATGGCACGAAAGGCAGGCACCATAAAGCCAAAGGCAACGAATTGGCCGGAAGCCTGTACGGCGGTAAAGAAGATCGCCAACATCAAGGGCACATTGCCAAGCAATTGACGCCACATCTCGAAGCCAGCCACTTGGGTTTTTAAGCCTTTCGGCAACACCAGATAGAGCGCTAGTGCCGACACTAGGCTGCCGACCGCGACTAACAAGTAACCTGCTCGCCAGCCGATTTCAGCACCGATATAGGCGCCAAGAGGCATACCGACAACGGACGCCACTGCCCAACCCATAAAGACGGCGGCAATCGACGAGGCTCGACGTTCAGGCGGCATGAGTCGTGCAATCGTCGCGGCGGCTTGGGGTGTAAACAGGGCTGAGGCCACACCACACAACACCCGTACCACAATCATGTGCTCCAAATTACTGACCAGGGCTGCGGCAATATGGGTGAGCGCGTAGAACAGCATCACCACCGTAAGCAAAGCGCGACGCTCAAAGCGGGCCGTGACGGCGGCAAGAAACGGCGCCGAAAAACACACGGCAAGCGCAAAGGCAGTGATGAGATAGGCAGTTTTCGTAATCGAGGCATTGAGCCCCTCGGCCAGAGCAGGCAACATGCCGGTAACGATCAGCGCACCGGTGGCGATCACAAAATTGCCAAAGGCAAGCGTGAAGGTGATCGGGTTCATAGGCTCGAGAGTTGGTGGGCCATGTTCAGGGCGGACAGCATGCTGCTCGGGTCGGCACGCCCTTGACCGGCGATATCAAAGGCCGTGCCATGATCGGGGCTGGTGCGCACAAAGGGCAAACCAAGTGTGATATTGACGCCTTCCTCGACACCTAGGTATTTGACGGGAATGAGGCCTTGGTCATGATAGAGCGCGATCACTGCGTCGAACTCAACACCTCCGCGGGCGCGCATAAACACGGTATCCGGCGCAAATGGGCCTTGTACCTGTATACCGAGTGCGCGCGCACGTTCGAGCGCAGGAGCAATGATCTCAATTTCTTCGCGACCGAAGAGGCCACCTTCACCGGCATGGGGATTGAGCCCCGCCACGGCAATGCTCGGAGCGCGCCCTGGGCGTTGTTGACCTATGCCAAAGCGGCGCAGGCTGGCGTCGGTAATTTTTAAAGTTTCAACGATGGAGGTTGTGGTGATGGCGTCAAGCGCCTGACGCAAGCTCATATGAATGGTCACCAAGACGACTCTCAGCTCGGGGTTGGCCAACATCATGCGCACCGGGACGCCACCGGCCAGCTCGGCGAGAAGTTCGGTGTGTCCGGGATAGAGATGCCCAGCCCGCTGCATTGCCTCTTTGTGAATAGGTGCTGTGACAAGTGCACGCGCTCGACCTTGCAATACCGCCTGCGTCGCCGCGACGATGCTTCGAAAAGCGAGTTCGCCTGCGGCCGCGCTAACTTGTCCGGGCGGGAAAGGCCCAGGTGACACTAGGTCTTCAATGAGGTGAGACTCGAACGCCTCGCGTATGGTTTGAAGCGAGTTACCCTTTACTTTTTGAGTCGTCTGCGCATAGCGATCAAGCTCAGCTAAGAGCCAGTGGCGCGGGCCAAAGAGTCGACATGTCTTAAGCAGTTCTGGCTGTGCCAGGAAGGCTTTGATGACGATCTCCGGACCAATTCCCGCCGGATCGCCTAGGCTAATCGCCAGCGGAAGTGAACGATCAGGGGGCGGCTCGGCGGAGCGCGTGATCGATTTTGGCGATGCGGGGACCGTCGACATTTATTCTTTGAGAAGGTTGATCAGTAGATCAGGCCGGTCGCTAATGAGGCCATCCACACCCATGGCTTTGAGTCGACGCATTTCCTGGGGATCGTTCACGGTCCAGGGGATGACTTTCAGCTTTAGGGCCTGGGCTTCCTTCGTAGCGGCGAGGGTCAGGTCTTTATAGTAGGGCGACCACACCGCACCGCCTGCGTGCTTGACCAGCTTGGGCACCGAACCGGCCGCCTCCAAGCGGTGTCCCGCGGTCCAACTCGGACCACTATTATTTAGATTGTTGAAGGTTGGCAGTTGAGCTGTTAAGTAAACAGTAGGGATGTGAGGGGCTTGCGCTTGGACCAGTTTGAGGGTGCGCCAATCAAAGGACTGGATGGTCACGCGGCTTTTGAGTTCGTATTGTTCAATGGCTTGGAGCAGGAGCCTCACAAAGGTTTGTGGGTCGGCTGTTTCCTCGGGGCGATCTGGGCGAATCTTGGTTTCGATGTTGAAGCGTACTTGGCGGTTCCCCTGCGCCTTGATCACTGCAAACAAGTCGACCAATCGGGGCATTGCCGTCCCATCGAACGATTCCTGGGCAGGATATTGGGCAGCGTAGCTGGTGCCTGGTTTGAGACGACCGACATCATATTGACGAATCTCGGCATAGCTCAGGCTGCGCAGGCTTGGACCTAGGGCCGACAGGTATTGGCCGCTGGCATCGCGACTCAAATTGGGATTGATCCTAGGATCGTGAGCGATGACCAATTCATCATCGGCAGAAACCCCAACATCGAGCTCCAGCGTGGTGACGCCGAGGCTGAGCGCTTTTGCGAAGGCCGGCAGGGTATTTTCGGGAGACAGGCCGCGACCACCGCGATGCGCTTGAATATCAAAAGGCGTGGCGCAGGCACCGAGAAGGCCGGCCAAGGCGAGTGGCAAAAAGGTCTTGAGCGTGATCATGTGTTCTTGAACTTTCTAGGGGGCGGACTGAACCGCAAGCTTCAGCATGGCGTGTAGTAAGACATTAGCACCCGCACTGAGATGTTCTGGCTTGGCATCTTCAATTTCATTGTGGGAAATGCCGTCTTTGCAGGGAATGAAGATCATGGCACTGGGCGACACCCGTGCCACGTACACCGCGTCATGGCCAGCGCCGCTGACGATGTCGAGTGGCTCGAAGCCTTGCGCACGAGCACCCTCTCGCACGGCTTGCACCAAGTTTGCGGCAAACTGGGTGGGCGGGAAGTACACCACCGGCTCGATGCTGACCTGCACTCGACCTGCGGCTTCCAGGCTGTTGCAGGCTTGACGAAGCGCCTGATCCATCCGCTCCAGGCCTTGATCGTCGCTATGACGAAAGTCGACCGTGAAGGTGACCTTACCGGGGATCACATTGCGCGAATTAGGAAAGACATTGACATAGCCTACGGTGCCACGCGCATTTGGTTGTTCTTTTTGCGCAATCGCGTCAACCTGGGCCATCAAGCCAAGGGCGGCTTGTAAGGCGTCCCGCCTGAGGGCCATAGGGGTCGGGCCCGCATGAGCTTCTTGCCCGGTCACGACGACGTCATACCACCGTTGGCCCAGGGCACCGGTCACAGCACCAATCGTCATGCCGCGATCCTCCAAGACTGGGCCTTGTTCAATATGCGCCTCAAAATAGGCCTCGAACGGTTCGGCTGGCGTTGGCGACCCGGCATAGCCAATCTTTTGCAAAGCCTCTTGGACGGAAATTCCCTCGCGATCTTGAGCCTTGAGCGCATGCTCCAAGCTAAACGCACCACAATACACGCCAGAGCCCATCATGACGGGCACAAAGCGCGAGCCTTCTTCATTGGTCCAAACACAGACCTCAAGCGGCGCGAGGGTTTTGACGCCGTGATCATTGAGGGTACGAATCACTTCTAGCCCCGCCAACACACCGTAGTTGCCATCGAACTTGCCGCCCGAAGGCTGTGTGTCGATGTGGCTGCCGGTCGCGATGGCTCGGCGGCGCGGATCGCTTCCGGCTCGTCTCGCAAAAATATTGCCGATGGCGTCGATCCGAATACTGCATCCCGCTTCACGAGCCCACTGGATAAAGAGGCCGCGTGCCTGAGCATCCAGTTCGGTGAGGGCCAGGCGACAGACCCCGCCCTTTTCGGTCGCTCCGAGTTTTGCTAAGGACATGAGGGCGTCCCAAAGCCTGTCCGGCTGGATCGCAAGGTCCGGGGGGCGCTGCACGGGTTGTTCTAAAGTGACAGGCTGGTTCAAGAGAGGGCTCCTAGACGACGAGAGATTTCTTTGGCAAGATCAGCGACTTGTTGAATCACTTCTTGTTTTCGTTTGACGCTGGTTGAGGCTTTGATCAGGCTGACGGCGACGGCTGCAATGGCTTCCGACTTGCCAGCGGTAAAGACCGGCGCACCAAAACAATGCATGCCTTCCGCCATTTCTTCATCGTCCACAGCATAGCCAGCATGGCGGAAACGTTCCAATTGTTTAAGCAAGGCATCGACGCTTGCGACAGAAAATCGCGTCTGGCGTTGTAAGCCATGTTCGCCCATCAGGGTTTTGACCTTATCGTTGGAAAGCGTCGCAAGGATGGCCTTACCGGTTGAAGTACAAGCCGCCGGGAAACTTCCACCCACTCGAAACTTGACGGCGAGCGCTCGATTGCCTTCACGACAACTTAGGTACTGAACGTTGGCTTTTTGTAAAACGGCCAGCATCACGGTTTCTTCTTGCAGTGCAGCAAGTGTCTTGGTCGCCTCATTGAAGGCCAAGATCACCCGGGTTTGGTGGGCATAAGCATCGCCCCATTGTAGACATTTGCTGCCCAAGCTATAGCGTTGCTCATCATTTCTATAGATGAGGCCGAGTTGGGTCAGGGTATTGAGCAGGCCATGCAAGCTGCTTTTGGGAAAGCCGGTGCGGCGTTGCAAGTCCGCCAGCGCGACCGACTCTTCTACCTCGGCCAAGACGTCGAGAAGTGCAACGGCTCGCTCGACGGCCGGCACAAGTGCGGACGCCAGCGAGTTTGTCGTCATCGTGGTTGCAGCTTTGGAGCCTGTGGCCGAAGGCTTCGGGGGGGGATTAGCCGCTTGTTTTACAGTACCTAGCTTGAGTGCCTGGCTGGGCAGCTTCAGCCCAATTCGATTGACGAGATCGTCTGCGGGCGCGGGGTTAATCGACCAATCCTTGCGAGTTATTCTATTAAGCATTACAATTCCAATTGTTCAGCCAAGAGAATACATGTTCAACCTATTGAACGTCAAGTAAAATCGCTTTGACAGTTGCTTCTCTTCGGCACTCTTTTTTCCATAATAATCAAGGATATGACTATGGGTAATTCAGATCAGCAGGGTCTTGCTGCAAGTTCACAATCAGTGACAGTCGTTCCAAATTGGATTGATAACGCGGCCGTGGAGAGTAGTAGCCCAAGAAGCACACCGGTGTTCAATCCAGCCACCGGTCAGGTCGAAAAGCGAGTCGCACTGGCGAGCGTGCCAGACGTCGATGCAGCAGTAAGATCAGCGGCAAGAGCCTTTCCGGGCTGGGCCGCCACACCAGCGCTGCGCCGCGCACGGGTGTTGTTCAAGTTCAAAGAACTGATGGAAAAACATGCCGACGAGTTGGCTGCACTGATTACCAATGAGCATGGCAAGGTATTTACCGATGCGCATGGTGAAATTCAGCGCGGCCTCGAAGTGGTTGAATTCGCCTGCGGCATTCCGCAACTTTTGAAGGGCGAGTTTTCTGAGCAGGTCGGCACCGGCATTGATATGTATTCCATTCGCCAGTCGCTCGGCGTGTGCGCAGGCATAACACCTTTCAATTTCCCGGTGATGGTACCGATGTGGATGTTCCCCGTCGCGATTGCTTGTGGCAATACCTTCATTCTCAAACCTTCCGAGCGTGATCCCTCAGCGTCCATCTTAATGGCCAAGCTGCTAAAGGAAGCAGGCTTGCCAGACGGTGTGTTCAATGTGGTGCAGGGCGACAAGGAAGCGGTGGATGCTTTACTCACCCATCCGCAAGTGTCGGCCATTAGTTTCGTCGGCTCAACACCGATCGCCAAGTACATTCACGAGACGGCCACCAAAGCTGGTAAACGAGTGCAAGCCTTAGGCGGCGCTAAAAACCATATGGTGGTGCTGCCCGATGCCGATCTTGATCAAGCCGTGGACGCCTTGATCGGCGCGGCTTACGGCTCAGCCGGCGAGCGTTGCATGGCCATCTCAATCGCGGTGGCCGTTGGACCCGTCGCCGACGCCTTAGTGGCCAAACTGAAAGATCGCGTACCCAAGATCAAGATGACCCACGGGATGGACAAAGCCGCCGAGATGGGCCCCTTGGTCACCCAGGTGCATATGGAAAGGGTGCGCGGCTATGTCGACACCGGTGTTGCTGAAGGTGCAAGCTTGGTGATCGATGGGCGCGCTTTGAAACCTAGCGCACCCGCGGCTGGCGTTGACAGCAACGTTGCCGGAGGCTTTTTCTTAGGAGGCTGCCTGTTTGATCATGTCAAGCCTGAGATGAAGATCTATAAAGAAGAAATCTTCGGCCCGGTGCTCGGGATTGTGCGGGCAGAGAATTTTGAAGCCGCACTCAAGCTCGTCAATGACCATGAGTTTGGCAATGGCTGCGCCCTCTTTACGCGTGACGGCGATGCGGCTCGCGAGTTTGCCAGCCGTGTGCAAATTGGGATGGTTGGCATTAACGTGCCTATCCCTGTGCCGATGGCCTTCCACAGTTTTGGGGGATGGAAAGCCTCTCTGTTTGGCGATCATCATATGCACGGCCCAGAGGGCGTTCGCTTCTACACACGTTACAAGGCCGTAACGCAACGTTGGCCTGCAGGGATTCGTGCAGGCGCTGAATTCATTATGCCCACCATGAAGTAAATAGGACAAGACAATGACTTTACAACTGAAAGCCATGCAGCTCCTGCGCAATCAAGGCTTGATCGACAACCAATGGGTCGCTGCTGATTCTGGTAAAACTTTCGCGGTCACCAATCCGGCTACTGGCGCCGTGGTGGCACAAGTGGCCGATATGGGTGCCACAGAAACCCGCCGCGCCATTGCCGCTGCTGAAAAGGCGCTGCCTGCTTGGCGCAAAAAGACGCCTAAGGAGCGCTCGGCGATTCTGCGTAAATGGTACGACTTAATGCTTGCCCACGCAGATGACTTGGCCTTGATGATGACCACGGAACAAGGTAAGCCTCTGGCGGAAGCGAAGGGCGAGGTCGTCTACGCCGCCAGTTTTATCGAATGGTTTGCCGAAGAAGCCAAGCGCACCTACGGCGATGTGATCCCTTCATCCCTTGGTGATCGCCGCTTGCTGACGATCAAGCAGCCGATTGGGGTTTGCGCGGCCATCACACCGTGGAATTTCCCGGCCGCCATGATTACGCGGAAAGTCGCCCCAGGGCTTGCCGTCGGTTGTACTTTCGTGGTCAAACCTGCAGAAGCAACACCGCTGACGGCATTGGCACTCGCTCAGTTGGCGATCGAGGCGGGCATGCCGCCTGGCGTGTTTAATGTGATCGTGGGCAACGGTGACAAGTCGCCCGAGATTGGCTTAGAGATGTGTACCAGCCCCGTGGTGCGCAAAGTGTCATTCACCGGTTCGACCGAAGTGGGTCGAATCTTGCTTCGGCAATCAGCCGACACGATCAAGAAACTGTCGTTAGAATTGGGCGGCAATGCACCGTTTATCGTGTTTGATGATGCTGACATTGATGCAGCGGTTGAAGGCGCATTACTTTCCAAGTACCGCAATGCCGGCCAAACTTGTGTTTGCGCGAACCGTATCTTTGTCCAAGAAGGCGTCTACGAGCAGTTTGCAGCGAAACTCGCCGACAAGGTCAAGCAGTTCAAAGTCGGCTCGGGCATTGAGACGGGTGTCACGATTGGGCCTCTGATTGAGCCAGCGGCGATTGCAAAGGTAAAAGAGCATGTTGCTGATGCACTGGCCAAGGGCGCCAAGCTTTTAACCGGTGGACATGCTCATGCCCTTGGCGGGCTATTCTTTGAACCCACGATTCTGACTGACGTGACGACCGACATGAAAGTCGCTCGCGAGGAAACCTTTGGTCCGCTAGCCCCTTTGTTCCGCTTTAAAACGGAGGACGAAGTGGTGGCCATGGCCAACAATACTGAGTTCGGGCTGGCCGCGTACTTCTATTCTCGTGACATTGGCCGAATTTTCCGAGTGTCGGAAGCTTTGGAGACAGGGATGGTCGCGGTGAACTCCGGCATCCTCAGCTATGAGACGGTGCCGTTTGGTGGCGTTAAGCAGTCTGGCCTGGGGCGTGAGGGTTCGAAATACGGGATTGATGAGTACCTCGAAGTGAAGTACATTTGTTTGGCTGGTTTGTAGAGCGAGTACCTTGCCGCCTCATGGGTTCATGAGGAGGTAACGTGCTGTTTGATAATAGGCCTCCAGGAAAGCGCCCAGGCGCTTTGCCTTTTCCGGCTCTTGCGCGGCAATATCAAGGTGTTGCTTACTACGCTCGCTCAAATCAAAGAGCTGCACACGGGCCATGATCGCTGCATCGCGACCGGCCTGGTCCAAGGCTTTCGAAACCTTGGCGGGCTGACCTCCGTCCAAGAGCTTGGCGAAATAGCGACCATCAAACCATCCATACTGTGAGCCGCCGACGTGGATGCTATAGAGGAGGCCGGCTTGTCCAGGGCGGTCACCGAGTAGGCTACGACCAAGGCCCCGCAGTTCGTGCGTCTGACCGCTCATGTCGAGCAAGGTCGGCAGCAGGTCAGCCTGCTGACCAAGCGTATCAAATTGTTGTGGCTTCAGAAACTTCGGGGCAAATAGAATCAAGGGTGTATGGATGGTCGCCATTTCTTTGGCCTGCATCCAATCCGGCATATAGCTGGGCACCTCGCCAATCGTGCCGTGATCCCCGAGGAAAACAAACACCGTGTTATCGAACCAGGGACTTTGCCGGGCTCGTTCCATGAACTTAGCGACGCTGTGATCCATTAAGCGGATCGCATTATATTCGGCTGCACCTCCACCAATGCCGTGTGCGAGGACTTCCGCCTCGGGCTTTGGGTCCACTTTGAACTCAGGATCATCGCTGGGAATGGTGTAAGGTCGATGATTTGCGGCAGTCTGAATGACCGCAAAGAAGGGCTTCTTGGTTTCAGAATGATGTCGATTCAAGATAGCGAGCGACTCGTAGAACATATTTCGGTCGGACAAACCCCATACATCGGTCCGGGGCGTCTTGAAAGTCTCTTCTTCGTAGATTTTGACTTTAGGCACCGCTTTCGTGAGGAGGCCTCGAACATTGGCCCACGAGGTACTGCCCCCGATGAAGTAGAAAGGCTGATGTTCGCTCCAAGCGGCAATTAAGCTCTGATGAAGAATGGCCTGTTGGTTACGGCTCGCGGTATCACCCGCCATGACATCTGGTCGACTGGTAATGATCGAGTAAATGCCTCGTGCAGTTAGTGGGTGGGCACTCCCAAACCGGTTGAACCACCATCCTTGGTCGGCGAGCTGCTTCAGATAGGGGGTGGGGTTCAGCTTGTTCCCGTGCAAGCTGGACTTGTAACCCGAAAAGGATTCGAGAACCACCAAAACGACGTTGGTATCTTTCGCAATGATGGGTTCGACGCGAGCCAGGGGCGTTCTTGCATAGCTGAGGAGCTTGGGGCTCGGGCTCGTCGAGTTTTGCCGGGGCGGAACACCTAGCCAAGGCGCCATCGTTGGGTAAGCCGCCTCCGCTGCCTGACGATCAAATTGTGGTTTTCGGTAAGCAAGCGTATCAACAATATTCTGGACAGCATTGATGGCCAGTTGCTCAGCAGGTGGATGACCCACGCGCACAAGATCGCTCCAGCGCAAGGGATACTGCGACCAACGTCCGTGGACGAGAAAAATGACCACGCCGACCAAGGCAAAATTGATCAAGAATCTTTGGCCTCGCTTGCTGGTGCTCGTTGAAGGCGAGTTTAGGCTCGCCACATCGGACGCAAGGCTGCTGGCATTCCGTTTGAATAGCGCGAAGCTAGCAATCACCAACACGACCGTGCCCGTCGAGAGGAGGAGTACAGGGTAGGAATCCCAAAGCACCTTGCTATTGGTTTCGAGATCTTGCAGCAAGTAAAGAACACCCACGTTCAATCTTTGCTGCCAATAAGCCATATTGCCGAAGTCGGCGTAAATCAAAAGACTCCATAGGCCAACCACCAGCGCCCCAAGGCCAGGCCAAAACCACCAGAGGCTAGCCTTGGAGCCCAGGAGGCGGCCCGTTATCGGATGGAGCCAACGCCCTATCCAAGGGATTGATCCTGCGAGTAAGGGCACACCTGCAACCAAGCAGGCCAATCGTAAATCGAACCTTAGGCCATAAAAATGAGCAATCGAGGCCTGACTTAGGGTAAGTAAGTTTCCAAAAAATGCGAATTGTAGTGCGACTCGAGCCCCCACTTGCAGCACCGTAAAGATCAGCACGAGTCGAAAAAAGTAGCGCCATAGGGTGCGTCCACGCCAATTCAGTAGGCTAGTCACTTTAGAAAGAGCAAGGCGCAAGGAAGTCATAAGGCGACGGGTCGACGGAAAGTTCTCGCAAAGAGACCGAGATACACAAAAACGCTTGGCAAATCCAAAAGATAGTCCCAAAGATTGGTAGAGGCTTGAAGACCAAGAGCCCAACTCATGCAAGCCACGGTGATTAGGCCAACAAAGCGAAGGGGAAGCATGAGACTGCTGACCGTTAAACCGGCAAGTAGGAGGATGGTTCCCAAGTTACCGGTAGCGGCATAGAGGTAACCTAGCCGATAGAGATCGACAGGACCGTAGGTCAGGACTGTCCAGTAAAGAAGCAAACCAGATGCGATTGGAAGGAGCAAGAGTTTTCGCTCTCGCACTGGGAGCCCGCCGGGAGAAAGACTAGCCAAGACCAACAGCACACTTAAACTAGAGAGCTCGCCAAGCACACCAGCGAGAATAGCGGCGAGCGACAAATGATTTTCCTGTCCGACCGGGATGATCGGTAAGCTGACAAGCATCAAGATAAGAGCCATGATCGTCAGCTTATTTTTGAGCACTGGCGAGCGAGTTTTGTTCGGACTCGCTCCCAACTTAGTGATCGATGCGCTTGCGGTTAAGGGAGGGTTCCCCAGCTTAGTAAGTCTGCGGCTTAAAGCGTTGGCGATTAATGCGGACATACAGAACGCCATGGCGGCTTCAGCCCAATGAGCCGATATCTCCTGGATTGCTGTCGCGCTCATGGTTGCTTAGAAGTCAAAGGAGAATTCGGGACCAAGGGGGACCAAACTCGGTGCCGAATCGTTGAACGGCCATCAGCGGTGTAAGCGAGATGCAGTCGTCCGTCCGAGGTTTTGGCGAAGCTTGGATAGGAGAACTCCTTGGGACCAGGGGCGTTTGCGGTGACTTCGTCTAATACCCGAGCGGGGAAGATTGGACTTCCCTCGCTTAAAGGGAGAGGCAACTGAAAGCTTGCGATAGATCTTCGATGATTGGGCTCAGGGTTGGCCACTAGCCATATGTGGTCAATGTCCGCCCAGGCCACCACCGATGCATCCCCATTCGGGATGCCAATGACTTGCGCGGGTGTCCACGTCTGACCGTTATCGTTTGACATTGACATAAAGACTTTTGCTTGAGGCAAGGCCTGACTTCTTCGAAAGAATGCGAGAAGCTGCTCTGAGCCCACCTTTTCGGATGGCACTTCGGTCGTCGTCGAGCCCACGGGAGTAGACCCAGACACCGTGTGCGGCGGTGAGGGGACTCGGACCACGGTCGGTTGTAATAGGCCAGTGAGTCCGCCAAATGGATAACGGTCCAAAATTCGACTTTCCGCGTCTACACGTAACATGACTGGGTATTTATGAGTGAGTTCGAAGTAGGCAGGCACAAAAGTTTCACGTGAAACGAACGCCGCGCTGGCATGCGGATCTGGTCCACCTTGTGACAGTGCGCGCAAACCTGCTCCTGCTCCTGCTCCTGCTCCTGCTCCTGCTCCTGCTCCTGCTCCTGCTCCTGCTCCTGCTCCTGCTCCTGCTCCTG
>JAYVKZ010000168.1:0-6778 GCA_043767985.1 Betaproteobacteria bacterium | reverse complement strand
TCGGTAAGGGTTCGAAGTCCACCATGCGCCATTTGTCTTGAATCTCTTTAGTCTTGAGGGCGTTTGTAAATTCAGTGTTGAGCTTGTTAATGATCGCATCCGGTGTTGCTACGGGGGCCATCAAGGACGACCAAATATAAATGTTCAAATCAGGCACACCCAGCTCTAGAAAGGTTGGGATATTGGGCATCAAGGGCGAACGCTTTTCACTGGTCACGGCAAACACCTTGACCTTGCCTGCTTCAACCTGGGCCTTAACTGCCATCAAAGGTAAGAAGGCCGTTTGCACTTGGCCACCCACCAAATTTTGCACGGCCGGTGGGGTGCCGTTGAAAGGCACGTGCACCATGTCTAGGCCGGCATGCTTATTAAGTAATACCCCCGCAAAGTGAGAAGAGTTACCGGCCGTGAAGGATGCAAAGTTGGTCTTCTTGGGGTTGGCTTTGACATAGGCAATCCACTCTTGCAAGGTGTTGGCTGGCACGCCAACATTGGCCGCGAACACCATGGTCGCGCCAAGAAAATTGGTGACGGGCCGAAAGCTTTTTACCGGGTCGTAGGGGAGCTTGCTAAAGGTGTGCGGGTTGATGGTGAGCATACTGGTGTTGCCCAGCAGCAAGGTATAGCCATCGGGCGCCGCCTGGGCACAAGCTATGGCTGCAATGAAGCCTGCACCCCCAGGTTTGTTTTCGATGATCAGGGGTTGACCGGTGGATTTTGTAAACAGCTCGCCCACTTGGCGAAGTGACACGTCTAAGGTGTTGCCGGTCGCGAAGGGCATGATGATTTTGACAGGTTTGTCGGGATACGATTGAGCCTTTATGTTGAGGCTGTTGAGGCATAGCGTGCTCCCTAAGGCGTAACCACTAGCAGTCAAGAAGGTGCGGCGTCGGTTGTCCATGTTCATGTGTTTCCCGGCCAACGCTGCATCACTGCTTGGCTCACCCATGTCGCATGAAAACCGTTGGGCACGCGTTGCGGCAGGAGTATCCGTGCTATCGGCCCCGCCCCAAGTCCGCCGCCCTTAGCGTCGAACACCTGAACTTCTGAGCGTTGCTGTTGATCGTTCCAGGCAAGGGTGATGAGGTAACCATCATCTTCACTTTTTGGGTGGTCGCGCGGTGCAAAACCGGGTTCGTTATAGAAGGTGTGAAAGCCTTCGCTATAAGCAAGATAGCCGCCGGTCTCCTAGTTGTACTTCACCAGCCCCGGAAAGCGCGGCTCTTCTTTGCCGCCGTGCGGAAAAAGGATGTGATAGGAGTACTTGGTGCGGCGTCCCTGATAGGCGCTATTGATGATCGGGAACTCGCTGTTGAGCACATCGTCGAGCACACGCTCATGGGTGCGGCCGGTGGCGAGATTGAAGCGCCATTCGTACAGCAAAAAGTCGCGCTGCCGTTGATTGATAGTGCGCTCCAGTCTGCGAGAATCAATCGAGCCATCGTCCAACACATGCAAGCGGTACGGGGTGCCAATCATCACGACCTCATCGCCCTCATCCCAAGCATTGACAACGTGCAGCATGTAGGCGGGTTTAGCCTCGAACCAGCGAATTTGCTCGGCCGTGCCATGGCGAGGAATCAGCCCAAAGCGGGTCGGCATGTCGGCATGAAAACGAACTTTGTAGCGACCTATTTTTTGCGCTTCTTCGTCGAGTAGCAATGGAAAGTCATGCAGAATCGTGAAGCGTTCAGTCACCGCCATATCATGTGGAAGGCGGGGGCCGGGCAGGGGAATATCGACCTTGGTTTTTAGCTTGCGGTCCGGTCCGATCACACCGTATTGCATGTAGGGCGGTTTCACATCGTAGTCGAAAAAAAGCAACTCGCCAGTATGCTCATCGGGTCTCGAATGTGCGGAGATGCGGCTAACGGCTTGATCGAAATCGGCGGTGCCAAGAGTCTCTAAAGTATGTGGGTCAATCGAGTAGGGCATGCCTGAGCGATACCACATCGAAATAAGACGACCGGCGTGGTACTTGACGTCAGTATTACTGGTGTTTTTCAAGGGTTGAAGTGGAGTGTCTTTACGGCCCGCTTCCTTTAAGCCTTTCCACAGTGCGTGGCCCGCACTTTGCTCCTCTTCTAAGCCTTGGGTGCGAATCCAGCGATTGCGATAGCTCACCCGGCCCTTATCGAAGGTAATCGCATGCAACATGCCATCGCCGTCATAGGCGTGATAGCGCCAATTGGGCGGATAATAAGCATTGGGACCGTTGCGAACATACATACCGCTGAAGTCGGCGGGCAGGTGCCCGAGCACGGTCAGCTCTTGGGTATCGATCTCGTTTGCGATCGGTGCATTGTTACCGTTCAGCGCGGGAATGTCGTGGACGGGTAGTTCAGCAAGCGACATGGCGTTCTCCTGTCTAGTCGATAAGTTTAGGCCATTAAGGCTTGGTACTGGTGAACTTGTTTTACTGGCCTAGGGATTCCACTGAAAACCCGATTTTGCGGCGACGCCTGGCTTGAGTCTTTGATCCGGCCCATAGTCGTCGCTAGGGTGGAAAAACAGAGGTTTGATGCGGTTCAGGTTCTTGAGTTGATCAGTATAGGCGGCTAGATAGCCCTCGCGCTCTGCGGCCGAAACTGCTCCGGGCATCCAGGAGGCGACCGGAGGAAGAACGTCGAAGCCAAGATAGCGAAAGATGCCGTTATGAATCGGCCAAAGTATGTGATTGAGATCGCCGTCAATACCGTCGGGCTCATACAAACTGGCAGCGGTTCCGGTGGTGATGCTCACCATGGCGCGTCGACCCTTAAACATGCCGGTATCGTACTTGCGGCCCTTGACATAGGCAAAGCCGCGAACCATCACTCGGTCGACCCAGCCTTTCAGAATCGCGGGCATGCCGAACCACCACATGGGAAACTGGAAGATCATGAGGTCGCACCACAGCACCTTGGCTTGTTCCGCGCCAACCTCGGCGTTAGGGCCGTAAGTGCTCATCATGTGCTCTTGCTCTCTAGAGACATCGAGATAGCTGGGATTGGCGCGGCTTCCCTGAAAGTCGTTTTCTCCTAAATCTGCCTTCCAATTCATCCGATAAAGGTCGCTTATCACCACCTCATGGCCTTGCGCTTTTAGGGTAGCCAGGGCTCGATCTTTTAAGGCGCCGTTGAAAGACTGAGGCTCGGGGTGGGCAAAGACGATGAGAACGTTCATTGTTTTCGGTACAAAGTGTGTGGAACGGGAATAGCCCAACTATTTTCTCTCGTGTAGCTTGTTTTGGACTTTCCGACGACCGGAAATTGCAAGAATCAAAGTTCTATTACAATAGTGGCTTCAAACCGACCCTCGAATGGAAGCGTGGCAGAGCGGTTGAATGCACCAGTCTTGAAAACTGGCGTCGGGGCAACCCGATCGTGAGTTCGAATCTCACCGCTTCCGCCAAGCGTTAAATCCCCAAACATCCGCTCTTGAGCCATTGACCCTCAAAATTGCTTTCGCCTATGGCAGAGCGAAAAAATCCGCGCTAAGATTTGGATATGCGAGTTTTCATATTCAGCGAGGGAAGCTATGGGTCGGATCTTTCTCTTGATGGTTTTTGTCGTGGCCCAAGCGTTTGTCTTGTTGGGCTCAATCAGCGCCGCGGCGCCGAGTAGTCGTGCACAGGCGTTAAAAGCCTTAAATAGCAGTCAAGCCGAGAACCGCTTCGAGGCTGTGCTGCGACTGGCCGACATTGGTTTGATGCAAGACAGTGAAGCCTTGGCCGCACGCTTGAAGGACGCTGACGATACTGTTCGCGGGGCTGCCAACGCGGCGCTGTGGCAAATCTGGGCGCGCTCCGGCGACAAGATGATCGACAAGCTCTATGAGCGTGGCACGAGCGAAATGTCCGCCGGGCAATCGCTAGAGGCGATTGGCACCTTTACCGAAATTATCAAGCTTAAACCCGCCTTCGCCGAGGCCTGGAACAAGCGCGCGACCGTCTACTACTTTATCGGCGAATGGGAAAAGTCTCGGGCCGATTGCGATGAGGTGTTGAAACGCAATTCCCTTCATTTTGGTGCGCTCTCGGGCTACGGGCAAATCTACCTGCAACTCGACGAACCCGCAAAGGCCCTTGTTTTTTTTGAGAGAGCCTACGCCATCAACCCGACGATGCAGGGTGTCGCGAAGAATATAGAAGGCCTAAGGCGAGCGTTACAACGGTCCCGCGACAAGATGATTTGACGTCTAGGACCGTTGCTGTTTAAGAATTTTCTCAAGAATACCGTGCAAGTAGGGCAGGAAAGTCGTGGGATCTTCACTCATCGGGAAATGCCCCACCCCGTTCATGATGGTCGCTTCTACACCGGGAATTAAGCGGGCCAGCTCTCGCGTATCGTCTGGCGTGCAGGAGTAGTCGTACTCCCCTGTCAGCAAATACAAGGGGCATTGATCTGTGCGGATGCTGGCGACTTGTCCCCGCATGTCACCATCGAGTTTATAGAAATAGAGGTCGCCCTTGAACACACCAGGACCTCCCTGCATATAGTGCCAAAGTGTTTCCCAGCGGTCCTTTTCTGGCGCGGATGGTGCAATCAGACCGGACATGAGTCCGGCGGCCAATTCATTGCTGTGCACATCCGGCCGATGTAACCATTCCAGTTCGTAATAGGGGTCGACATGGGCACCGGATTGCAGGCCGATCAAGGCTCCGAAGCGTTTCGCGTGTTTGAGCGCAAGATGTAGAACGAGGCGACCGCCGATTGAGCAGCCCATCACCACTGGCTTTTCGAGCGCCAAGGCATCGCAAACTGTTAGCACGATATCGGTATAGTCTTGCGTGCTGAGTTTGTATTCTTGCAGGTGCCAGCCTTCGGGCGGTGAAGATTTACCGTGAAACGGAAGATCGAAACTAATTACCCGAAAGTTCTTAAGAATCTCCGGATCATTCAGGACAGCGCGAAATTGCCTCGTATCGCTTCCGGCCGTGTGCAGGCAAACTAAAGGGATGCCGTGGCCTGCCTCCTCAACATACAGGCGATGTGGCTTGCCAAGAATATCCATCCGCAAATACCGGCCAATAATGGGTTCGATCACAACTTTGCCGTTCATACGCCACTCCCACGCAGGGTTGTGAGCACATCTTTTATGTATTGAAGATTACACATGAAGGGATATTGGTCGCCCTCAATTTTGAGTGTGCGGAACTTGAGCATGGCCATCAGATCGTGAAAACCGGGTTTTGGGTGCGGCTTCCAAAACTCGGCCCAAGTTTCCGCTTCAGCCCGTAGTGCAAAAACCCAACGCGGCATCACCAACGGGCCTTGGGTGACCGATGTGATCTGACCTTGATGAATTTTGATGACGTACGAGACTGGGCCGACCTCCAGCAGAAACTGCGTGGACAAAAAACGGCCACGATGCACTAGCCAAGTATTGCTGTTGACCTTCAGCGCTAGCGTCTCAATCATATTGTCCCAATCATTTTGTTCCTTTCGGGGGCTAATGGCCATAACGATATACTTGGGTGAAGGCAATCTTCTCGCCCTCATCTCATTATCTTCTAAGGTTTAATTTCATGGCTACACCCCAAGCCCCGGCCGTTGACGGCTCGAGCCCCAAAACCCAGACTTTTTCTGGTCCCCCACCGATGGTGATTGATGTTGCTAAGCAGTACACCGCAACGATGGTCACTTCGATGGGTACACTCACCATCGTTTTGGATCCTGTAAAAGCCCCCAAAACTGTCAACAGTTTCGTTTTTCTAGCGCGTTATCACTACTACGATGGTATTGTTTTCCACCGCATCATCCAAGGCTTTGTGTGCCAAGGGGGTGACCCAACCGGCACCGGCCGTGGAGGTCCAGGCTATCAATTCGAGGATGAACTTCCGAAGGCTGGCGAGTATGAGCTTGGCTCTGTGGCCATGGCCAATGCTGGTCCCAATACGAATGGCAGCCAGTTTTTCTTGATCTCGGGCCGCAGTGGCATGCAATTGCCGCCTTCCTATGCTTTGTTCGGCAAAATTACTCAAGGCCTGGACGTACTTGATGCTATGGAAAAAGTGCCGACAAAATCGGGTGATCGTCCTGTGACTGATCTCGTGATCCACTCGGTCACGATTGCCGAGTCTTAAGATTTAGGGAAAAACTTCTCCTTCACTAAACCGAGTTCAGGTTGTTAAGCAGTATCTCAGCCTGGGCTCGCACCTCGATCACTTCAGTAGCGTCTAGTCGACTGAAATTTTTCATCATCAGCGCGGCTCTCGGATTTTTTTCCATCTCCTTGCTATGCCGGTCTAGGAAAGCCCAGTACAGAGTGGTCATTGGGCACGCGTTGTCGCCGACTTTTTGCTGTGGGTCGTAGCGACACCCTCTACAGTAATTGCTCATTCGTTTGACATACGCACCAGAGGCAATATAAGGCTTCGAGGTGAACCGTCCGCCGTTTGCAAAGAGTGCCATACCTGCGGTGTTGGGCAGCTCTACCCATTCGACGGCGTCCACATACACTGCCAAGTACCAGTCACACACTTCCTGGGGCGCTAGGCCAGCAAGCAGTGCAAAATTACCAGTAATCATCAGCCTTTGAATGTGGTGTGCGTAGCCATGCGTCAAGGTTTGGTCGATGGCCTGTTTCATACACTGCATGTGAGTGTTGCCGCTCCAATACCAGGAGGGCAGGGCGCGCGAGTAGACAAAATGATTTGCGGCTTTCATCTTGGGCATGTCCAGCCAATAGACGCCACGCATAAACTCTCGCCAACCCAAAATTTGCCGAATAAAACCTTCTACACTGGCTAATGGTAATTGATTTTTTTGGTAAGCCAGCACTGCTGCAGCAATCA
>JAYVKZ010000167.1:0-11933 GCA_043767985.1 Betaproteobacteria bacterium | reverse complement strand
CGAAGCCGGTGGCCTCGCCAATGCGATCCCTGGAACTCCGACCGCAACCGGCACCCTCACCGACACCGACGTCGACAACCTGGCCAACACCTTCACCGCGGTCGCTGCCGGGGCGGCCACGACCAACCACTTCGGCACCTACGGGATGACGGCCGCAGGGGTCTGGACTTACACGCTGGACAACAGCAACACGACAGTGCAAGCGCTCAGTTTGGGCGGCACGCTGAGCGACAGCTTCAGCGTCACCACAGTGGACGGCACGGCGAAAACCGTGACGGTGACGGTCAACGGCACCAATGATTCGCCGACAATCTCAGGACTTGTAGTGACAGGCACCCAGATCAGCTTTGTCGCAACTGATCCTGACAACGCAACTCTGAGCCTGTCGGCACCGTTCGCCACAGCATTCGGCAGTCCAGTAATAACCAGCGGTGCCACAACAACTCTGCCAGCTACGCAACAGTCCTCGGCGGTGTCGGGGACCCTGCAGGTAACCGACGGATCTGGCGTTGCCAGCGTGATCGGGCTCTACTTGGGAACGAGCACTGGCAACCCCAATGTCTCCGCTCCACTAGCGGCTGCACCGAACATAATGTATGGCTTTGCGGCCGGGGACACATTAACCGGAGGGTCAGCCAACGACATTATTGTTGGCGGAACGGGCGCCGACACGCTGTCAGGCGCTGGCGGCAATGACACATTCTTCCTTGCCAATGGTGACTTTGCTGCGGGCGAGTTGATCGACGGCGGTGCAAATACAGATTCAATCATCCTGACAGATGCTACGGTAGTCGATCTGTCAGGCGGAACAATTGCTGCGGTAGAAGGCCTGACGGGAAGTGCCGGCATCGATACGGTAACGATGACGACCAGTCAATTCACCGGATTCCTCACGGTTGACCTCGGGAGCGGAGCCGACACTCTCACGGTCAACGCGCCAGGAACCACCGACTTGTCGGCCGCAAGCTTTCCGACAGTTACCAATATCGAAACCGTCAAACTTGTCGGTTCAGCCGGCAATACGGCGGATACCGTTACGCTGACAGCGCAACAACTCATGACCTTCACGTCCGTTGATTTGGGCGGCGGTAGTGACACCATCAACGTTGCCGTCAGCGGCACGACCAACGTTTCTGCTTTAGCGGCGCCCACATTTTCGAACGTCGAAAATGTCAACATGACGGGATCTGCAGGCGCTGACAGCATCACCTTGACAGGTGTTCAGTTCAATGCATTTACGAGCGTCAGCCTTGCCGGCGGGACCGACACTGTCAACCTGACGTCGACATCAACAGGACTCAATGCCCTGGCCGATGGCAATCTGGTGGGAGTGGAGTCCATCTCGGCAGCAAGTGCAGCCGCCGGCGTAACTATCCTGCTGGGCAGCCAAAGTGACGGGTTCACGATTACGGGTAGCGCACAGGCCGATACAATCACAGGCAGTTCCGGAGCCGATTCCATCGACGGCGGTGCGGGGGCGGACGTGCTCAGAGGCGGAGTCGGGAATGACACTCTGACCGGTGGTTCTGGTCCGGACCAATTCCGCCTTCAAACAAATGGCGGCCTTGACACCATCAACGACTTTGTCGCAGGCACAGACACGATCGGATTTGCCGGCGCGGGCGCCGCCGGTGGAATCACATTCACCAATACCACGGGCACAGCCGGCGGAGCTACCATGAGCGCCTCGGATTTCAGCTCACGTACGTCGATCGCTACCATAAGTGCAGCCGATGACAATCACGTCGACATCATCTTGACTGCGCAAACGACCTCGCAAATCACCGCAAACGTCAGCATTGCTGCGAGCAACCTGTACGTCGTCGCTTTCAATTCCGACACGGGCAAGGCCGAGATCTGGTTCGATGACAACTGGAACACCGCAGGGAACCGAACTCAAGTTGCGACGCTCAGCAATATCACCTCACTGAGCGGAGTGACAGCACTGACGAACTCGAACTTCGTCGTCTACGACGGTACATTCCCGGCCGGCACGGCAGGCAGCCCGATCAATCTGGCGCTTGCCGACCCGTCGACTAATCCTCTTGACCCGATCACGATCACTGTCGCCAACATCCCCGACAACTGGACCCTGAACGCTGGCAACCGTCAGGCCGACGGCACCTGGCTCGTCCAGACCACAGATCCGAGCGGCCTCACGGTCACTACACCGGCGACTTACTCCGGCGCCATGCTCCTGGCCATCACCATGACCTGGACCAACCCGGACGGAAGCAGCGGATCGCAATTCATCGCCAACAACCTCGAAGCCTACGCCCCCGGCAACCCCATCTTCGCCGTGTCCAGCGACGACAACCTCACAGCCTCCAGTGCAGCCGACACCCTGGTGTTTGCCCAGCCGATCGCCAACGACATCGTCCACAACTTCGATGCCGCAGCAGACAAGATCGACTTGATCGGCTTCTCCGGTGCCAATGCATACGGTGATCTGGTCATTGCTGATGATGCCAACCGCAACGCAGTGGTTACGCTGGCCAATGGCTCGACGATCACGGTGCTGGGTGTCCACGCGAGCGCCCTGCATGCCGGCAACTTCGAGTTCAATGTCACGCCGACCACGACCAACACCGACACCATGGAGATCAGCGACGGTGCGATTCTGCCGCTCGGTGGCAACATCATCAACAGCGGCACGATCAGCCTGGCCTCTCATGGTGGCAATACCAGCCTTGAAGTTCTGGTGGAAAGTGTCAACCTGCAAGGTGGTGGTCAGGTGATCCTGTCCGACGATAGCCATAACGTGATCTTCGGTGGTGCCTCGTCGGCCATCCTGCATAACATCGACAACACCTTGTCCGGTGCGGGCCAGTTGGGTGCGGGTCAGCTGACGCTGATCAATGAGGGCACCATTCTTGCCAACGGCACCAACGCATTGGTGATCGACACCGGCGCCAATATTGTCGCCAATAGCGGCGTCCTCCACGCCACCGGCAGCGGTGGTCTGGTGGTCAACAGCTCGGTGGCCAACACTGGCACCTTGCATGCGGATGGCGGCAACATCACGGTCCACGGCGATGTGAGTGGTACGGGCCTTGCAATCATCGACGGTAATGCCACGCTTGAGGTCAGCGGCACCTACTCGCAGGACACGGTGTTCGGTGCCACCGGCAACGGCGTGCTCATCCTGGATCAGGGTGCTGCATCTTCGGCTAGCATCAGCGGCTTCAACGCCGGCGACACGCTCGAATTTGCCGATCTGGTCTTCGGTGCGGGCACAACAATCACGTATGCATCCAATGCGAATGCCTCAGGTGGCACACTGACTGTCGCGGACGGAGCTCATACCGTTCAAATGGCCGTCCAGGGCCAGTACACCTCGGCGGGCTTCCATGTGATGGCCGATGCAGCAGGGGGCTCGGATGTGACCTACAGCGCCGCAACGCCCGATCAGCTGTTGGTCGGCGGAGCCGGCAATGACGGCCTGGTCGGAGGCAATGGCAATGATTTCCTGAGTGGCTACGGCGGCACAGACCATCTGTTTGGCGGCGCAGGCGCAGACACCTTCGTGTTCGGCACGGGCTCCCTTGGCGGCTCGTCCGACACCATCATGGACTTTAGCGCCGCCCAGGGTGACAAGATCATGCTGGAAAACGATGCAGGAATGTTCGATGCGCTTGCTTCCGGTGCCCTCAACGCTCAGAGTTTTGATATTGTCGGCGACACCAGCGCGGAGACCGCTGCCACCCGGGTGGTTTACGACCCGGTAACCGGTGCTTTGTACAACGACGCAGACGGCACGGGCAGTGGCCTTGCCGTACAGTTCGCAACATTGGGCAACAGTTCACACCCTGGCATATCAGCTTCGGATATAGTGGTAGGCAATCACCCCACGGGCCTTTGACTCCATGACTGAAAACATGCCATTTCATCCGTTCCCAGTCATGGAGATCGTCTGACGTCCTGCGCAAGCTAACGCACAAATGAAACCCCTCCTAATCCTCCTAAGACGCCCTCTACTCTACGTAGCGGGACTGTCTTTCTTCGTCAACCTGCTCATGCTGGTGCCTGCGCTGTTCATGTTGCAGGTCTTCGACCGGGTGTTGACCAGCCAAAGCGAAGACACTTTGCTGATGTTGACGCTCGGCGTCGCGGTCGCCTTGTTGCTCCTACTGTGCCTGGACTACCTACGCAGTCGCATGCAAGGCTTGGCGGGCAATGTCGTCGGTGAGGCCCTGTCCCCGGCCATCGCGCGGATCACCATTGCCGAAGGCGCGCGGCGGGTTGGGCGCGCGCCGCAAGAGGGTTTGCGCGATATCTCCACGCTGCGTAGTTTGTTTTCTTCGCAAGGCCTATTGGCCATGTTTGATGCACCTTGGGTGATCGTCTATGTCGCCGTTATCTGGCTGGCTCATCCTGTGCTGGGCATTGGCGCTGCGATTGCGGCCGTGGTGATGCTGCTGCTGGCACTCTTTAACGACTTCATTACTCGCCGCGATATCGAAGCCCTGCAAAAGGCCGCAGCAGGCGCCTCGCGCTACCTGGAAGCTTCGCTCAATAACGCGGAGGTGGCTCAAGCCCTCGGTATGACTGATGCTTTGCTGGCCCGCTGGCGCACCAAGAACGCCGAAGCTTCGGCTTTGCAACGGCCTACCGCTCGCAAGTCGGTCTTTATGGCCGCAACCACCCGCACCGTGCGGCAATCGGTACAAGTGTTAATGCTCGGGCTGGGTGCCTGGCTGGTGATTAAGGGCGAAGCGACGGCGGGCGTGATGATCGCGACCACGACGCTCTTGGGGCGTGCACTGGCACCTGTGGAACAAGTGATTGGTAGTTGGCGCGTGCTCGCCGAGGGTCGCGCGGCCTATGGTCGCTTGGGTCGTATGCTTGACCTCGCCGACACTGTTCCTATGCCTATGGCCCTGCCTGCGCCAACTGGCCGCCTGTCCGCGCAAGGCCTGGTGTATCGGGCACCGCAGGGTGACCAAGTGATCTTGGGAGGAATTTCCTTTCAACTGGCGGCAGGCGAAATCATGGCCGTGGTGGGTCCGAGCGCTGCGGGCAAGAGCACGCTGATGCGCATTCTCACCGGCGTCTGGAAACCCAATGCCGGCGTGGTTCGTCTGGATGATGCGGATATCAATCAATGGGCACGCTCCGAGCTTGGCCCACACATCGGCTACGTGCCTCAGGATGTCGAGCTCTTTCCTGGCACCGTCGGTGAAAACATTGCTCGCCTCGGCGCGGTGGACCCCGCCGCAGTCGTACTTGCTGCTCAACGTGCTCACGTGCATGAAATGATTCTCAGCCTGGCCAATGGCTACGACACCATGATCGACCCAGGCAGCGCCATGCTCTCACCTGGGCAACGCCAGCGTATCGCCATGGCTCGAGCCCTTTATGGTGACCCAAAGCTGCTCCTGCTTGATGAGCCCAATTCCAATCTGGACGGTGAAGGCGAGTTGGCTTTGGCGGCCAGCCTCGCCAAGTTGCGTGGGCAGGTGACTGTGATCGTTGTCACCCATCGCTCAACGCTGATTCAGCACGTCGACAAGATGTTGGTGCTAGAAGGCGGGCGCGCCAAACATTACGGCCCGACCGCCGAAGTGATGCGTGCTCTGCAACCCCCGGCTGCCGTAGCTGGCCCTGGCCCTAATAGCGCTCAGAAGACCAGTCCAGCCAGCCCAATGACGGCCGCAACGAACACCGCAACGAACACCGCAATGAATGCCTCGACGAATGCATCAGCAAGCGCAGCCGCTGCCACTCAAGCACCCGTCACCACTCAAACCCCCAACCGTGCCCAGGTCGTCAATATGGCCGAGGCCGTGCAACGCGCAGCGACTCACCAGCGAGGCGGCAACTCGTGAATCAAGTCGTCCATGCACCACCCCAAGCGATGGCGATCACCGCAGGCAACCCAGCACTAGCGCCTTTGCGCGAAGAGATGTTCGAGGTGCAGCGACTGGGGCGCAGCGCACTATGGGTACTAATCCTCGGCCTGCTCCCGGTGTTGGCTTGGCTAGGCTTTGCACCTCTATCCTCTGCCGTGGTGGCGAGCGCCTTCGTCAAGGTCGATTTGGATCGCCGTCCGGTACAACATGCTGAAGGCGGCACGGTACGCGAGGTGTTGGTGCGCGACGGGCAGCGTGTCAAGCTAGGCGATCCAATGCTGGTGTTGGGTGATGTCGCCGTCGATGCCGACCAAAACCGCCTGAGCTATCGCTACAACGTCGAGCGTGCATCGATTGCCCGCCTTGAAGCCGAACAGGTCTTGGCTGCGAACGTCAAGTGGCCTACGGATCTACAAACTGCCGCTAAAAAAGATGCCCGTATTAAAGAGCAAATCGAGAAAGAGCAAGCGCTATTCTCCGCACGGCGTGAGGCCTTGCTAGGCCAAAGCGCATTGTTACGATCGCAGCGCGACAAGATTGCGCAGGAGCGAGAATCTCTCAAGCTTCAAATCGTCCAGGCTAGTGAATCTATTCGGCATCAAAAAGTCGAGCTCGAAAGTAATCGCCGTTTGCAAGGCGAAGGCTTTATTTCGGCCACCCGGGTCTCGCAACTCGAGGCCACCGTGGCCGACTATGGTGTGAAGTTGGAGGAGCGTCGGGGCGAATTGGCCAAGTCTGAGCAACGTATGTTTGACATGGACCTGCGCATCAAATCAATGGAAGGCGACTATCGTCAACAAGCCAGTGACAAGCTAAAAGAAACCAATGGCCGCTTGTCTGAAATTCAGCAAGAGCTTCGCAAGTCCAGCGATGCCTCGAAGCGCCAGGTCATCTTGGCGCCAGCGTCGGGCGATGTCATGAATTTAAAATTCACGTCTCCCGGCTCCATGGTCTCGCCCCGTGAACCCATCGCCGACATTGTGCCCGCCGATCCTAGGCTGCTGGTGGAAGCACACATTCGCACAGAAGATGTGAGTCGCGTTGTCCAAGGACAGGCCGCCAAGATCCGCTTCACCGCCTTTCGCTATCGAACCACGAGTCTAGTTGACGGCAAGGTGTTCTATGTCTCACCAGACCGCCTGCTAGACCGCGCCACCAATCAGCCTTACTACGTTGCCATGGTTGAAGCCGATGCGGCCTCGCTTGCCCAGGCCAGCGAATTAAAAGTACAGGCGGGCATGCCTGCTGAGGTCTATATTCAAGGCGAAAAACGCACGCCTCTTCAGTATCTGATTGAGCCTGTGACACAGGTATTACGTCGCGCCGGGCGTGAACGTTAACCTCAGCTGAGGTATCCTTAGAGGCATGACAGCCTTCATCACACCCGTCACCCTGACCGGCCGAGGCATCCGCCTTCAACCCTTGGCCCTCACCCACGAAGCAGGCTTGCGCCAAGCCGCTGCCGACGGTGAACTATGGAAGGTGCGCGTCACCTCGGTACCCGAGCCCGAAAACACGCTGCGCTACATCGAAGCCGCGCTCAACATGTACACCGAAGGCACCCGTTTCGCCTTTGCAGTGATCGACGAGAATAGTGGACGCGTCATCGGCTCGACTAGCTATCACGACATGGTGCCGTCTGTGCGTCGCGTGGAAATCGGCTACACTTGGTATGCAAAAAGCATGCAAAGAACGCATGTCAATAGCACCGCCAAGCTCTTGCTGATGACCCATGCTTTCGAAACATTGGATTGCAAAGTGGTCGGCTGGCGCACTGACAACTTCAACTATGCCAGCCAGAGAGCCATTGAGCGCTTAGGTGCCCATAAAGATGGCGTGATTCGTGGACATGCCCTTCGCCGGGACGGCACGGTCCGAGATACGGTGATGTACAGCATGCGCGCTGGTGAATGGCCGGAGGCCAAAGCGCAACTAAAGTATCAACTGGACAGGCCGCGCCATCAGTAACATGCTTTCTTCATAGACTCCAAAATGCTTTAGATAGACCGAAAAGTCTTTATCACCAAACAATCTAAGAGAAAAGATTTTAGATCGTTCCGCATCCCGGCCTCCTCGCGCATGATTCGCGCTCGAGGAGCCTTGCATGTACCGTTACGACGACATAGACCAACAATTAGTAGACGAGCGCGTTGCTCAGTTTAGGGAGCAAACCCGCCGTTTTTTGGCCGGGGAACTCACCGAAGAGCAGTTCCGCCCCCTGCGCCTGCAAAACGGCCTGTATATCCAACGCCAGGCGCCAATGTTGCGCGTGGCGATTCCATACGGCTTGCTCAGCGCCTATCAATTGCGCAAACTCGCTGAAATTTCGCGTAAATACGACCGCGCTTACGGGCACTTTTCCACCCGTCAAAACATTCAGTTCAATTGGCCCAAGCTAGAAGATGTGCCAAACATCCTGGCCGATCTGGCGACCGTGCAAATGCATGCGATTCAAACCAGTGGCAATTGCATCCGCAACATTACTGTCGATCATTTTGCCGGGCTTGCTCCCGACGAAATTGTGAACCCCTTGGCCTGGGCTGAAATTTTGCGCCAATGGTCTACCTTCCACCCTGAGTTTGCTTTCCTGCCGCGCAAATTCAAAATCGCGATCAGTGGTGCCAAGCTTGATCGTGCCGCCATTCAGCTTCACGACATTGGCTTGCAAGCCACGCGGGCACCCGATGGCGCTGTGGGCTTTCAAGTGTTCGTCGGTGGGGGCATGGGCCGCACACCGGTAATCGGCCAAGAAATTGAGCCCTTTGTTGAAGAAGCCGATCTGGTCAATTACCTAGAGGCGATTCTGCGCGTGTACAACTTGTTTGGTCGTCGCGACAACAAGTACAAAGCTCGAATCAAAATTCTGGTGAAGGAATTAGGACTCACCGAGTTCCGCGCCCTGGTCGACGAAGAGTTCGAGCGGATGCAGCGCACCCATGCACTGATGCCCGCCGCTGAAATCCGTCGTATCGAATCACGCTTTATCAAGCCTGAACACAAGACTCTCGCTCATTTGGACCTGCACTCGCTAGCCGCTACTCCTGGCTTTTTGGGCTGGACGAAGCGCAATGTCCATGGTCATATTGCGCCGGGCTATGCGGCGGTATCTATTTCACTTAAGCGTAACGGCATTGCGCCAGGCGATGCTTCCGATGTGGAAATGGAGGCCATTGCCGATATTTCTGAGCGTTACAGCTCAGGCCTACTGCGCGTTACTCATGAGCAAAATCTCCTGCTCCCCGATGTCGAACAAAATCAGTTACCTGCCTTGTTTGCCGAGCTTAAGGTGCTAGGTATGGCCGAACCCAATATCGGCATGATTACCAACATCATCGCCTGCCCTGGAGGCGATTTTTGCTCGCTCGCCAATGCGGTTTCCTTGCCCGTAGCCCAAGCTTTATATGAGCGTTTCGACGCGCTGGACTATCAGCATGAGATCGGTGAGCTTGATCTCAACATCTCCGGTTGCATTAACTCGTGCGGCCATCATCATGTCGGACACATCGGCATTTTAGGGGTGGACAAGGCCGGTGAGGCTTTTTATCAGGTCACGATTGGTGGCAATCAAGGCTCACCCGCCCTGGTCGGCAAAATCATCGGCCCTTCGTTCAAGCAAGAAGATGTGCCCGATGTTGTCGAGCAATTAATTAAGACCTATCTCTCGATCCGCGACTCGGAGCACGAACGCTTCGTTGATGTCGTTCGTCGCACTGGAATTATCCCATTTAAGGAGGCTGTCTATGCCAACACTTATTAATCGTCAAGGCCTGATCGGTGCGGCCAACCCCTGGGTTCGCTATACAGGTGATGCCGGTTCAGTTGCGCAGGCCACTCACCTTTTGTTACCGCTTGAAGTGCTTAAGGAAAATGGCGACCTTTGGTTAGGGCATGCCGAAAAAACCGGCGCGCAACTAGGCGCTGTGCTCAGTGCTGCCGACGACATCAATGCGCTAACACCTTTTCTTAGCAAGCTCGAGATCATCGCAATCGACTTCGCTCAGTTCGTCGACGGCCGGGGCTTCTCGCAAGCACGCTTAGTGCGCGGTCGCTTGGGCTGGACCAAAGAGCTTCGCGCGATCGGTGATTTACTTCGAGATCAACTTTTTTTCCTGGCACGCTGCGGTTTTGATAGTTTCGAGCTCGCAGAGGATCAACATCCTGCAACAGCCGCCCAAGAGTTCAAGACCTTTAGTGAAACCTATCAAGCTGCGCAAGATCGGGAGGCTTTATTTGCTCGCCGTGTGGCAGAAGCCGCATAAAAGCGCTAAATGTGACGGATTGCACGTCGCAGAAATTAACACTTAAAAAATATTCCCGGAGAATTTTCTATATAAATCAATGAGTTAGGCTTCTGGCACGGTGCTTGCTGATAGTGTTGCATGGACAGTAATTCGATCCAAACCACACTCTCAATTAATCTTCAGGAACCTATCATGAAACTCAAATCAGCACTTGTCGGTCTTATGGCCATGTTTGCAGTATGCGAAGCTTCAGCTGACTCCATCAGCACCGGTATCGCTAGCTGGCTAGTGAACGGCAACCCAGCAGTCATCGAGACCCCGATTGCCAGCCCTTACTGGATTAGCAACTTCGGCGACGGAAAATGGGTTGGAACGAAAGTAACAGATGGTTCACTGAGCAGCGGCATACTCCCCGGAACCTACATATTTACCTTGAACCTCGGCCCCTTAGGCGGCATCGGCACCTTCGACCTTCAGTACGCTTCGGACAACATCGTGTCATGGTCAATCAGCAACGGCTCCTTGTTGGGTACAACAACCTGCGTCGGTAACCCAGACCTTACTGATTGCTATGGCTCCGCAGCTGGCGCGCCTCGCTCACTGTCAGGTACCTTTAATGTGAACTCGATCCTGACCGCTACCGTCACCAACGGCAAGAACTCCGACCCAGTGAACCCAATGGGCCTCCTGGTTGTGGGTACTGCTAATGTACCTGTGCCGACATCACTGGCACTACTCGCCCTCGGTGGTGCAGCCCTTGCCGCCTCTCGTGCTCGTCGCAAAACAGTTTAATCTCGATTAAGCATGCCGTATCAAGGGCACCCGACAGGGTGCCCTTTTCTCATTGGGCAACAGAACTTTTTCTCATTAAGCAGTGACTTCGTTCACATCCAAATTCTGTCGAAAAATTTGACGATAGCGTTGAACCATTTAAGCTAAAGCCGAATAAACCATCGTCCGTAATTGCCGTCTCACGGGATAAGCACTCGAGGGCATCAACTGCGTCATAAAGATCGCAAAAAGATCTTCCTTCGGGTCTAGCCAAAAGGCCGTGCTCGCCATACCCCCCCAGGCCGCTTCACCGACGCTGCCTGGGATCATGGTTTTGGCAGGGTCCTTGACGACCGAAAAGCCGAGGCCAAAGCCAACCCCGTTGAAGACTGATTCCGAGAACATCGAGATCGATAACTCTGGCAAGTCCTTGCCGCCAGGCAAATGATTGCTTTGCATCAGCTCAATGGTTTTTCGACCCAGGTAGTGTTTGCCTTCAAGATGCCCGCCTTGATTCATCATCTTGCAAAAGCGAAAGTAGTCATCGGTCGTGGACACAAGGCCACCGCCACCTGAGACCATCTCAGCCGGGGTCAGGTAGGCGCTGGTTGCGGCAGCATCGGCCAGCTTCATGCCGCCTTCAGGAGTCGCCACATAACAATTCGCAAAGCGGGCGATCTTGCTCGCGGGCAATTGAAAATGAGTGTCGACCATACCGAGCGGGTCAAGCAATCTCGTCTGCAAGAACGATTCAAAACTTTGCCCAGAAATCTTTCCCACAAGGTAGCCCAGCACATCGGTGCTGACACTGTAATTCCACGCAGTTCCCGGTGAGAATTCAAGCGGTAAGCTGGCAAGCCTTTCGATCATCAAATCAAGGCTGCCATTGCGATTTACTCCGCCGAGATCTAGCGCACGGTAAGCCGCGTCCACTTCCGTGCGCGCCTGAAACCCGTAGGTGAAGCCCGAGGTATGGCGCAGTAAATCGAGAATAATCATGGGGCGCTCAGGCGGGCGGGTTTTGAAACTCCCCAAGCTACCGCTTTCATACACTTGCAACTTGGCAAAC
>JAYVKZ010000166.1:0-10130 GCA_043767985.1 Betaproteobacteria bacterium | reverse complement strand
CGTGGTGGCGGCCGACTGAAAGATGCCGGTTACCCCATCGAATGGGGGCCTGGGCGCCACGGACCAGGCAACAATACCTTCAATTACTTCATCGACCCTTTCGGCGTGGTGATCGAGTACACCGCCGATGTTCAACAAGTCGATGATCGCTATCAAGCGGGTACACCGGAGCAGTGGGCCTGGAGCCCGGGGCGTACCGATCATTGGGGTATTTCTCAAGCGCCCTCGGTGGCGCTGAAGGCTGCACAACGTATGGTGCAATTTGCAAAGTACTAGTATTTACGACGTCGCCATTGTCGGCTTCGGCCCCACGGGAGCCGTTGCAGCTGCACTGCTTGGGCAGTATGGCCTCAAAGTGTTCGTGTGCGATAGCCAAAGCGAGGTCTACGACAAGCCACGCGCGATCGCTCTTGATCATGAAATCATGCGGGTGTTTCAGCAAATTGGAATTTTGGAGGAGATCGCACCCTTCATTGAACCCTTCACCGATTCGCATTTTTTTGGTGTCGAGGGGCAACTCATCAAAATCATGTCGACCTTGCCGCCGCCCTACCCTCTAGGCTTTCCACCGTCCTTAGTCTTTACTCAACCCGCCATCGAAAGCGCTTTGCGACGGGCCGTCGGCAAACTTACCAGTGTCGACGTCGCCCTGGGTGCCACCCTCACCAAGCTTACTCAAAACGACGATCTGGTCCAACTCGAAATTATTGACTCAGCCTCAACTAAGAAAAGTATTCAGGCCAACTATCTCATCGCTTGCGACGGTGCCTCAAGCACGGTACGCAAAGCGCTTGGCATTGCTTGGACGGATCTCGGCTTCGACCAAGCCTGGTTAGTGGTCGACACCCTCGTCAACAAAAAGGGACTCAAAAAACTTCCCCGTGTGAGCTTCCAAATGTGTGAGCCAGCGCGCCCAAGCACCATGGTCATTGGGCCAGGTGTTCATCGGCGTTGGGAATTTGCAATCAATACTGGCGAGGATCCAGCGTATCTCGCTAGCCCCGAAGGTACCTGGGCACTACTGTCTCGCTGGCTCCAACCGACTGAGGCAAAACTTTGGCGACAGGCCAGCTACCGCTTCCACGCGCTTGTCGCCGAGCGTTGGCGCGTGGGGCGGGTATTTCTCGCCGGAGATGCTGCTCATCAGCAACCACCCTTCCTCGGACAAGGCATGTGTCAGGGCGTTCGCGACGCTGCTAATTTGGCCTGGAAGTTGTCCGCTGCTTTGCTGGAAAACGCCCCGAAAGCGGTTCTTGCGAGCTATGAAAGTGAACGTAAGGCCCACGTCACCGAGCTGACCTCGCGTATCAAACATATTGGCGAACTCGTGGGTGAGCGCGACCAGGACAAGGCGCGTAGCCGCGATCAAAAGCTTTTGAGCGAACATCAGGGCAAAGTGAAGCCTACGCCTCGACAGAACGTCCAGCCGTCCTTGGGCCCGGGCCTAAGCGCAAACAACAACCATCCAGCGAATGGCACGCTCTTCCCACAGCCGTGGATGATGCGAAAAAGTAAAACTCATCGCATGGACGACCTTCTCGGCTGGGGTTGGCGACTCATTTTGAAGGCGGATACCAGCGACGCCATGCGCCTCGTTGCCACTCAGGCAATTTCACCCCAGCTCGCCGTGATTCAGCTCGGGACGCCTAGCTGGATAGAGGCGGACGCAATCCTCAGCAATTGGTTCAAATCCATGGCTTGTGAGGCGGCATTGCTGCGACCAGACCACTATGTTTTCGGCGTCGCGACCACCGGCTCACAACTCAGCGATATTCTGGATCAACTCAAGTCAATGGACGACCGCAATGAATGAAAGTACAACAAAGTACGATATGAAAACTAGCTCGTCAATATCGCACAAGCCACTCAAACGGCGCACCCTATTGAATCTCGCAGGACTGAGCATGTCCACCCTGACATCAAGTAAAGTGATGGCGCAAAATGCCGCCTGGCCCAACCGGCCGGTCAGGTGGATTGTCTCGCAGCCCGCTGGCGCAGGCCCCGACATTCTGGCCCGGTTTTTGGCGGAGCAAATGTCGCGCGCTTGGGGGCAAACTGTGGTCGTCGAAAATCGCCCCGGAGGGCAAAACGTCATTGGTGCCCAAGCCGCTGCAAAGTCCGCAGCCGATGGCTACACTTTTTTCTATGGCACCACGGCCGCCATGGTGACCAATTCATTCACCTTCAAAACCCTTCCTTATGATCCGGAGAAAGATTTCGTACCGGTTGCCCTGATTGGTCGCAGCCCTTTTGTGATCGGCGCGAATCCCGGAGCCGGCTTCAAAACCCTTGCCGATGCGATCAACGCAGCCAAAGCGCAGCCCGAGAAAATCGCGATCGCAACCGAAGGTCCAAAAACCTTCTCGGGCATGCTCGCCGATAGCTTTGCTTCGATCGCGGGGATCAAACTAAATCATGTCCCCTACACCAAGGCCACCGATGCGATTCAAGATGTCATCGGTGGACGAGTTGCGTTAATTTGCCTGCCCGACGCGGCACTTTCCGCCTATATCCGTAGTAACCAAATTCAAGCCCTCGCCGTGAGCACCGCAAAGCGTGCGCCCAACTTGCCCGGCGTACCCGCTCTTGCGGACACCTTTGCAGGCTTTGAATATGCCGGATGGAATGGATTGTTCGCACCGACTGGGACTGCGCCTGAAATTCTTACCCGAGTCAATCGCGATCTCAATAATGCCTTGAGTCAGCCTGAGATGATTCAACGCCTCGCAACACTCGGGTCGGTCGCCGAATCCGGTATGGATACGAATGGTTTCGTGCTGTTTATGAAGTCGGAACGGGAGCGCTGGGCTAGGCTTGTTCAGGCGATTGGCATTAAGCCTGAATAGACGGTTTCAAGCATCAGCCACGTTTCTCGAGTAAGCCACCATCCACCGGCATCAGCACACCGGTGATATAGCTGGCTTCGTCCGAGGCGAGAAACACCGCCGCGTTGGCCACATCCCAGGCCGAACCCATGCGCCCAATCGGCACCAAGGCATTACGCTCTAGCCGAATCACATCGGTAGATACGCCGCGCTCTTGTGCACGTCGGTTAATCGCCATTGGGGTATCCATTAACCCCGGCAAAATCGCATTGGCGCGAATCCCAAAGGCCGCATTCTCCATCGCAATATGCTGAGTCATCGCATTCACCGCGGCCTTACTGGTTTTGTAAGTCACGCTAGGTCGCGCTGCCATTGAAGCCGTTGAGGAGATATTGATAATGCAACCGGAGCGCTGCTCAATCATGACGGGCAACACATGCTTACAGGTCATGAACATACCCTTCAAGTTGCGATCCATGATGTATTCCCAAGTCGTCACCTCAAGATCGCGCGTGCGAGTATCGCCTTTCGACAAACCTACATTGTTGTGCAAAATATCGATACGACCGAACAAATTCTTGCACGTCTGCGCAATGGTCTTGCACTGGCCTTCATCAGTGATGTCGGCGACCAATGAGTTCACCGGATAACCATGAACTTTGACCGCATCCACCGTATCCTGCAGCCATGCGACATTGACATCCACCAGTAAAAGACTCGCTCCTTCTTGGGCATAGCGCTCAGCGGCGGCCCGACCATTGCCAATGGTTTGCCCTGGCTGTTGACCAGCCCCTACGATGATGGCTATTTTTCCTTGTAATCTATTCATTCACAACTTTCAGGTTTCATGGGTACTAGTCACTGGTAATACCTCGCTCTTTCACTACTTTTTGCCAGCGCTCGGTTTCTGTTCGCATGAAAGCCTGCATCTCGGCAGGCGAATTCACGGAAGCCATCAGTCCGTCTCGTTCAAGCGACTGTCGATGGCCAGGCACATCGACGGCGCGCCTGAGTGCATCGCTAAGCAGGTCGACGATGCCGGTCGGCGTTCCACGCGGAGCGAATAGACCATACCAAACGTTGGCCGAATATCCAGGCAGTGTTTCAGCCACTGAAGGCACCCCAGGATAGGCTCCAGATCGCTCGGCCGAAGTCACTGCAAGGGCACGCATTTTCCCGCCTTGCACCAGCTTATGTACGCCACCCGCAGTTGCGACCAGGAAATCCACCTGCCCGCCGATCAAATCAGTGTAGGCTGGCCCCGCACCGCGATAAGGAATGTGCAGCACGTGAATCTTCGCCATGCTCTTCAACATCTCAGCGGCCAAATGCACCGAAGAGCCCGTGCCCGACGAGGCATAAGTCAGGGCACCGGGTTTCGCCCTTGCCGCCTGAATAATGTCGTTCAAACTAGTGAAGGGGCTTTCCGCACGGACGACGATGACATTCGGACCATGGCAGATCCGCCCGACAGGCAACAGATCTCGTAAGGTGTTGTAGGGAAGATTTTGACCAGGGACGCATTGATTGCAAGCGCCGAGGTCGTCATGAGCAAGGTGTACCCATCGGCGGCAGATTTCGCAACCGCATCCGAGCCAATGACGGTTCCCGCGCCCGCTTTATTTTCGATCACGATCGGCTGACCCAGCAGGCCGGACATGTTTTGCATCAAGCTTCGACCGACGACATCTGTACCCCCGCCGGTTGGGAAAGGCACGACCACGCGAATCGGGCGCACCGGAAAGCTAGGCGGAGTTTGAGCACGAAGCGGCCCCGCCCAACCTAGCGCAGCTAGCAGCGTGCTCTTCATGCTAGTACGACGCGGTAGGGACTGCACGGCGCTTAGGCTTTTACTAACATCCATTGCTGAACAACCTACGAGAGTGACCAACCCACAACATCTAAGCTCTCCTCCCTCAGGCCGAAAAACGGTAGAGGCGCTGCGGGTTGTGGACAAGAATTTGCTCCAAAAGTGCCTGACTTGGAGCGATCTGAGACAAGGCGTCCACCAAAGCGCCATCATCCGGGATATGGGTGTGATTAGGATGGGGCCAATCGGTCCCCCAGATACACTGTTCAGGATATCGTTCGACCAACAGATTCGCCAAATGAACGCCACCCGTATAGCGCTCAGAGGGTTGGGCCAGCGAGTCAATACGGTCGATGCCGCTCACCTTGACATGAAAATGAGGGTTCTCTAGCGAAGCCATCAAAGCACGAAAATCGACGTGATCAGGTCCCAGTCGAGAATCAACTCGCCCCATATGGTCGATCACTACCGGCACCTTGCTCTTAGCTAAGACTGGCAGCAATTGATGCGCCAATTGACTTTCAAAATGAACCTGCAAATGCATGCCCACAGCGGCCAGCCTGGGGCTCATGTCCACCACTTGCTGAACGTTTGGGCCACTCCCTAGATGAGCGATGAAATGAAAGCGCACGCCACGAAAGCCAATGTTAGCCAAACGCTGTAGCTCCTGGTCGCTCACCTCTGGTCGGACCAGGGCAACGCCCAAATATCGACCCTGCCCCGCTAAAATCGCGTCTTCCACAACCGTATTGTCGAAGCCATGCACGACAGATTGCACAATCAGGCAACGATAGATCCCAAGTTGGCGATGCAAGGCGAACAACCTTTCTTTCGGTGCGTCCAAAGGGGTTATCTTTCGGTCGGCAGCAAACGGGAAACGCGCGGCTGGTCCGAACACATGCACATGACTGTCGCAGCTCATGCCGGGTAGCTTCAGCTTTGGCGCACTAGGTGCTTCGAGAAAAGTTCTGACGGGAATATCGCTGGACATGGATCGGTCTAATAGGAATTCGCAAGGTCGAGGCCGGAGATTACGGTGCCTTCTTCACTAAACCTTTCCAGCGTGTCATTTCTGAATTGAGAAAAGCAAAGCAACACACGAGCTTCATTTTAAGGTTCCTAAGCTGAGACCTAAGCGAATCGAATTGACTACTGCCGAGCAAACGCGACCTGGGCCAGATTAGCGTAATCCAGTTTTTGCATCGGATCGAGGCTGTAGCTCACTTTGTAGAGCTTTCCGCCTGTAAAACAAACGGTGCCTCGTAGTGCGACACCGGGCTGCCACGATCCAGGCCAATATCGAGCCCAGAGAAGGACACCTGAGAATTAAAGCCCACCATCTTGGTATCGAGTTGGCCGACCGGTTGGCCATCGATCAGTAAGGTAGCCAGGCGAGTTGAAGGGATAAGCGCTGGACCAATGGTGGGGAAGATCATTTTCATCCAGGGTTCGAGCTCCATTTTGAGGGCCAGCACATGCTGGCCGAGGAGCACCTCACATGCGGACGTCAGCACATAGTGGGTACCGCCAATATTCATATCGTGCACCAGTCGACCATCTTTAATATAGAAGCTGTAGCCACTCGTAGCATCACCATGGGCGACGAGAACACCTTGCGTTTGCGCGCTTTCAATTCGGACCTGAGCCTCGATCAAATAGTTTCGGCTACGCACATCGGGAGCCACTTCATTGGGGAGATGCCCCATCCCCGCATGCATTTCAAACTTGGTGCGTTTGCCATGAAAGCGACGCCCATTTTCGGCAAAGCGCTGCGCGAAGCGATCATCCATCGGTAAGACCTGATTGGCCTTGGCAAGCTTCCACCAGAGGGCTTGAAGTTCTTTGAGTTTCTCAGGGTGGGCGGTCGCCAGATCGCGAGTCTCTGAGAAATCTTCGTCCAGATGATAGAGCTCCCACACATCGTTCTCGAAAGGGGTTGTCACCTTGTGAAATGCCACCGCCTTCCAGCCACCATGCCATATGCCACGATGACCAAACATCTCAAAATACTGAGGCCCACGTTGGCGCGGCGCAGTGGGCTTGAGAAGGTTGACGGCAAAGCTCTCGCCGGTCATGGGTTTTACCGTGTGGCCCTCAACTTTCTTGGGCGGGCTAAGTTTTAGCAAGTCCAAGATGGTTGGGGCAAGATCACTCACATGACAAAACGGGTGACTCAATTCACCGCGTGCCGTCAGCCCCTTGGGCCAAGACACCACGAGCGGATCACGAATGCCGCCTCCGTGCGTATTTTGTTTATAGCGCTTCAAAGGCGTATTGGCGGCCATCGCCCAACCTAACGGAAAATTGCTATGGGTATCCGGCCCACCAATATCATCAATCCGCGCCAGCTTGGTCGCGAGAGCCTCAGGCTTTAAATTGAATGCCCCCATGGCATTGATCATGCCGAGAGGCCCGCCTTCTTGACTGGCACCATTGTCGGAGAGCACCATGAGAAGGGTATCGTCCCGCAAGCCTGCACGCTCGAGAAACGCCATTAAGCGCGCAAGCTGCTGGTCAGAATGATCCAGCATGGCACCGTAGGCCGATTGCAAACGGGTGAACAAGCGCTTATGTTCATCAGGCGCGGCATCCCAGGCCGCAACATTAGGATTACGCTCAGGCAACTGGGTGCCTTTGGGGACAATACCCATTTCTATCTGACGCCGCAAGCGACGCTCGCGCTCCACATCCCAACCGTGGGCAAACTTGTCGTCATAGCTCTTGATCAAGTGCATCGGCGCTTGGTGCGGCGCGTGGCAGGCACCGAGCGAAAGCATGGTGAACCAAGGCTGCTGCGGCCGATCCGCCTGATGATCGGCAATCATACGAATGGCGTGATCGACCAAGTCTTCGGTCAAGTGGTAACCGGTCTCGAAGGTGCCAGGCGCGGGAATCAGGGTGTTATCTTGCACAAGCTCAGGGCTGAACTGATCCGTCTCCGCGTCCATAAACCCGTAGAAGCGGTCAAAGCCGCGACGCAGCGGCCAGCCATCATACGGGCCGCTGGGACCACTTTCGGTGACTGGGGTGACATGCCACTTACCGACCATGTAGTTGTTGTAGCCATGGGGGCGCAGCATCTCAGCAAGCGTGGCCGCATCGCGTGAAATCTTGCCGCGATAGCCTGGAAAGCCACTGTCGAAATTGGCGAGGCATCCCATGCCGACCGAATGATGATTACGACCGGTGAGTAACGCCGCTCGGGTCGTCGAGCACATGGCCGTTGTATGAAAACCCGTGAAGCGCACGCCCTGGGCCGCGATGTCGTCAATAGTTGGGGTAGGAATCGCCGAGCCGTAACAGCCGAAATCGGAAAAGCCCACATCATCGAAGAGCATGATCAAGATGTTAGGCGTGCCTGCGGAGCGCTGAGCCGCTTCTGGCCACCACGGCACAGAATCGGCTAAGGTCTTGCCGATTTTTTGTTTGCTCGGCTTAGCCGTGGCATTCGTTTTCTCGGATGTGCTCATTCATGTCTCCTCTCAAACTGCTCTAATCTTTTTGCCTAGTCTCTTAGCGGGTCATTCTTTCTTTTACGACTTGAGCGAAAGGTATCGGCGCAACCGCACCCAACCCTTCGGTGGACAGCGCAGCTACGATTGCCGCGTATTGCCCGGCATTGAGGAGTGAGTCGCCCGCCACAAGTCTTGCGATCAAAGCACCGCCGAACGCATCTCCCGCACCAGTCGCGTCGACCGGCTTACAAGCAAAAGCAGGCACCTTATGGCGAAAGCCTTCCTGACCCAACAAAGCGCCATCCGCGCCAAGCTTTAAGGCCACAGTTTTTGCACCAAGATTCAAGCAATACTGAACAATCTCCTCGGGGTCATCGAGGCCAGTCAATGCCGTCATGTCTTCATAGCTGGGTAGGCAAACATCGCTCAAAGCAATGGCTCGCTGCATCACCGGACGAGCCTCTTCAAGCGACCAGAGCTTGAGCCTAAGATTGGTATCAAAAGAAACTTTGACGCCCGCCGCTTTGGCGATTTCACAGGCCGCGAAACAAGTGTCGCGGGCCGTTTTTGAGAGGGCAAGAGAAATGCCCGAGAGATGTAATACCTTGGCCAGTTGAATGCTTGTCGCGCTCAAATCACCGGGCACCATCAAGCTTGCCGCAGAGCCTTTTCGAAAAAAATCAAATTGATGACCCTGCTCGCTATGTGTCACAAAATAAATTGCGGTAAAAGCTTCAGGTTTGGTCCTCACGTCCCGAGTATCAACCCCCTCCTTTCTCCAGAGCTTACGTAGCATCGCACCGTAAGGATCATTGCCGAGCGCCGTCAGGTAGCCAGTGCGAGCGCCTTGCCGAGCCGCGGCGATCACAAAGTTCGAGGTATCACCACCGAAGCCCTGCAAATACAGCCGACCCTCGGCCTCGCCGGTTTGGTTGAACTCCACCATCGGCTCGCCGATGGCGAGGATCTCTGGGAAATCAGCTTTCTTAGTTGTCAAGAGACTTCCCCGCCCGTCACGGCACAGGATTGAAGAGCGCAGCGCTTAAGCCCACGCACGATTCAATATCTCCAGCAGTTGCGAGGCATCTTTAATGGGCTGAGGATTGGTTCGAACCCACATGTTCGCCATGCCTTTCTCAGCAATAATAGGCAGGCGGGCTTGATCCATCCCAAGCATAGATAGTCTTGTCGGTAGGCCGAGGTTGGCAATTAAGCACTCCACCAGATCCGCCGCTGGCGTATTCACATCGCCTAAGGCTGTAGCGATCTCCCTCAAAGGCGAGGCACAGATCTCAGCATTAAAGCGCATGACGGTCGGCAACAACACACAGGAGGTGATGCCATGCGGCGTGCCCGTATCCGCCCCTAAGGCATGTCCCAGACCGTGACTTGCGCCATAGTCGGTGCGCCGAATACTGGTGGAGGCTAGCCATGCTCCAAGTTGGCCCTCTAGCCTAGCCTCGATATCCAAGGGGTCGACCCGGTAGCGCTCTAAAGATCGCTTGAGAAGCGTCAGTGCCCGAACACTCGTCGCATCAACTAAGGGCTGGGCATTGATGGAACACAGCGCCTCCACGGCATGATCAACCGCACGAATGCCGGTGGATAGCCACAAGCGATCGGGCGTATGAATCGTGACACGCGGATCAAGAATCACGGCGACCGGACCGAGATAGCGGCCCGTGAAACCATGCTTTACGCCAGTTCGTGTATCTGTACCTCCGCCAAGGTCGCTAAACTCCGCCCCCGAAAGCGTCGTAGGGATCGCGATTTGTCGGCATGGTGGCACGCCAACCACCGGCACATGCAGGCCGCCCTCGGGCTTGACCTTCATATGCCAATCGTCTAACTCTTCAGCCTTATGTACGCCCCCCGCCAAACACAGCAACGCAATTTTGACGGTATCAATCACCGTACCGCCACCCATGCTAACCACCAGATCGGCCTGACTTTCGCGCAGCGCCTGGGCGACAGCAACCACTGTGTCCCGAGGGGTGTGCTCCACGCATTCGTCGAACAGACCCACCACCCGATCAGAAA
>JAYVKZ010000165.1:0-6280 GCA_043767985.1 Betaproteobacteria bacterium | reverse complement strand
ATGGTCGTCATCAGGCCGGTTTCGATACCAATGCTGTCATTCAAAGGCTTAGCCAAAGGTGCCAAGCAATTCGTCGTGCAGGACGCATTGGAGATAACCGTATCTGAGGCTTTCAATACACCGTGGTTGACACCATAGACAATGGTGGCATCTACATCCTTACCACCAGGCGCAGAAATAATGACTTTCTTGGCGCCGCCCGCTAAATGCTTACTGGCATCCGCCTTGGTGGTGAAGAAACCCGTGCACTCGAGCACGACATCTACACCCATCTCACCCCACTTGATGTTGGCGGGATTGCGCTCGGCAATTACCTTGATGTGATCGCCGTTGACGACGATGTTCTCACCGTCGACCGTCACTGTGCCAGGGAACTTTCCGTGGGCCGTATCGTATTGGGTGAGGTGGGCGTTAATTTTAGCGTCGCCCAAATCGTTAATCGCCACGATTTGAATGTCATGTTTCTTGCCGCCCTCATAGTGAGCGCGCAAAATGTTTCGTCCGATACGGCCATAGCCGTTAATGGCAACACGAATGGTCATGAAAAGGTCCTAAGAAAAAACAAAATCTACAAAATAAACGAATCTGTCCGGCCGTGGCCGATCTACTTCAATGAACGACGACGCAGGCTTTCTAATACAGTATCAGCCACATTGCGAGGGTTCAGGCCAAACAGGTCGAACACTTGTCCGGCCGGGGCAGACTCTCCGAAGCGATCAACCCCCACCACGGCGTCACAACCGTACTTCCACCAGCCGTCAGTCACCCCCGCTTCAACAGCAATGCGAGGTAGATTATCGGGCAAGACATTGCGTTTGTATGTGACATCTTGCCGATCAAACAAGCTCGTGCAGGGCATGGACACGATGCGAACCTGGATACCATCGGCCGCTAAAAGCTCACGCGCCGCCATCGCGAGGCCGAGCTCGGAGCCGGTCGCGATAATGACCGCTTTCGCCTCGGCTGCATCTCGCAAGATATAGCCGCCTTTGAAGATGGCGTCGGCTTGGCCCTGAGAGCGCGTGACGAAAGGTACGGCTTGGCGTGAGAGCAACAGGGCGGAAGGACCATCCTTGCGTTCGATGGCCACGGCCCAAGCCATGGCGGTTTCAATAGGGTCGGCAGGACGCCACACATCGAGCTGAGGAATCAGTCTAAGACTGGCGGCATGCTCAACACTTTGATGGGTCGGACCATCTTCGCCCAAACCGATCGAGTCATGGGTAAAGACATGCACCACTCGCAACTTCATGAGAGCGGCCATTCTCAGTGCATTGCGAGAATAGTCAGAAAAGGTCAGAAATGTGCCGCCATACGGAATGAACCCACCGTGCAGAGCGATGCCATTCATCACCGCCGCCATGCCAAATTCACGCACACCATAATTAATATGGCGACCTTCTAATTTGGCGACGCCGTCCTCAACGCTCGGGCGAAGGGCTTTCACACCCGCAAAGTCGGTGAGATTACTCCCCGTAAGATCGGCGGAGCCGCCAAGTAGTTCAGGTAGGGCCGGACCGAAGGCGTTCAGCGCGTTTTGAGAAGCTTTACGGGTCGCAATTTTTTCGGCTTTGGTATTCGCCTGATCTAAGGCCGAATCTAGCGCGTCATCAAAAGCGCCGGACATTTTCGAGCGCATGCGGCGTTCGTAGCTCGCCGCCAAATCAGGAAACGCTTTTTGATACTGTTCAAACAAGCCTTCCCATAGGGCCTGCTGTTGAGCACCACTGACGCGAGCGTCCCACTGCGAATAGATCTCTTGTGGAATCTCGAACGGGGCATAGGGCCAGTTGAGTGCGGCCCGAGTGGCCACAATCTCAGCATCGCCAAGAGGCTCACCGTGGGCTTTCGATGTACCCGCGCGGGCCGGTGAGCCTTTGCCAATGATCGTTTTACACTGAATCAGGGTTGGGGCAAACTTGCCGCTACGTCCGAGCGACCATTCTTTCGCCATCGCGAGCGCTTGATCGACTGCCCAGACATCATGACCATCGACATTCGGGATCACGTTCCATCCATAGGCTTGGAAGCGCTTGACGGTATCGTCAGAGAACCAGGGGCCGACTTGGCCATCGATTGAAATGCCGTTGTCGTCATACAAAACAATCAGCTTACTGAGTTGAAAACTGGCCGCCAGGGCACAGGCTTCATGGGACACCCCTTCCATCAAGCAGCCATCTCCTGTAAACCCATAGGTCAAGTGATCGACCAGAGGAAAACCTGGGCGGTTGTATTCACTGGACAGATGCTTCTCTGCGAGGGCCATACCCACTGCATTCGCAATCCCTTGGCCAAGCGGGCCGGTCGTTGTCTCCACGCCTGGAGTGATGCCCACTTCCGGGTGGCCGGGAGTTTTGGAGTGAAGCTGGCGAAAGGACTTGAGGTCGTCGATGCTCAAGGCATAGCCTGTCAGATGCAAAACGCTATAGAGCAGCATTGAGGCATGGCCGTTAGACAACACGAACCGATCACGATCAAACCAGGCCGGGTCGCTAGGATTGTGCTTTAGGTGGCGACCCCACAAAGCCACAGCCATGTCCGCCATACCCATGGGCGCACCGGGATGACCCGAGTTTGCTTTCTGCACCGCATCCATGGACAAGGCGCGAATTGCGTTGGCCATATCGGCATTGCCCGGAGAGGCGGGGGAAGACGGGGGCATTGCGGACATCGTGAATCCTTGACTGGTTTTCGAGCGGGGAGCAACTCGGTAGAATAGATCTTTGAGTACGAAATTTTACCTTAGCGACGAACTGGGGTTTGGAAGTTAGTAAATTGAAGAGCAGCCTTCTATGACCCCAAGACTTCTTTGTGAACTCCCAGCTTCGGGCGGGCCAGTAAGCGCCTCCGTCGAGCAGAGTCACTATCTGCTACAAGTCTTGAGACTGAATGTGGGCGACGAGGTAGAGATCTTTGATGGGCGAGGCTTACGCTTTCAGGCCAAGATCACCGCCATTCAGGCAAAGTCAGCAATGCTTTTGGCCGAGCCTGGCAGGCGTCAAGCGCCGCTGCGATCTGAAAACATCTGGATTTTTCAGGGACTCCCGTCTGGCGACAAGATGGATTGGATTATCGAGAAGGCGGTCGAACTTGGTGTGAGCCGATTGAGTCCAATGGAATGCGAACGATCCATCGTTAAGTTGAGCGGCCCCAGGCTAGACAAAAAAATGGCCCATTGGAGAGCTCAAATTGAGGCGGCTTGCATGCAAAGCCAACGCGACGACCTGATGCTACTTGACATGGTTCAAACCACCGAGCTTTGCCTGACTCGCCCGAGCGGCCCCGCCTTTCAGTACTTTTTAGACCCCGGCGCTAAGCTGAGCTTACTTGACGCCTTACGTACATCTAAGCGTGAACGCCCCGAGCCGCAAGATCAGGCTGCCTCAATCACTCCCATTAAGATCGTGATCGGACCCGAGTCTGGATTTTCAGATCGCGAAAAGTGGCTCGCAGAGCGCAACGGTTTCATCGCAGTCAGCCTGGGCACTCAGGTATTACGAACCGAAACAGCAGCTTTGGTCGCTACCGCCAAGATACAGGCTTGGCTCGAAGTCATTTGAGGTAAGCGCTGTTGTCTCAACCTATAATACTTACGAATCGTTTGGGCCCCTCCCAAGCATTTACCTTTTAAACAACTTAGGAGACTAAAGATGAGTCTATTGCAATCAATTCTTGGTGCCGCAGCTGGCGCGATGACGGGTCAACCACAGTCACAAAGCAATCCTTTATTACAAGTAGCACTCAGCTTATTGAGTAATGGTGGCGCCCAAGGCGGAGTGGGTGGCTTGGGCGGCTTGCAAGGCCTCTTAGGACTCTTTCAGAATAAAGGCATGGGCGATGTCATCGGCTCGTGGGTCGGCGCCGGTCAGAACTCTCCGATCTCTGGCGACCAATTAATGCAGGTGCTGGGCTCGGGTCAAATCGGCCAAATCGCCAGTCAATTAGGGTTGTCTCATGGTGATGCCGCCAGTCAACTGGCCCAAGTCTTACCCGGTTTGATCGATCAGCTCACGCCGCACGGCCAAGCACCGGCACAGGGGTTTGGCGGCGCCGAAGACATCATGAAGATGATCGGTGGATTGATGCAGCAGCGCTAAGTAAAGTTAAAGGCGGCTAAGGTAAACCGCTTAATACTGTCAGCCGCCTAATGCTTACTGATTTTATTCACTGAGTAAAAAATTCGGAAGGCAATCTTCCGCTCAGAGAAAAAATCAGAAGCATCTCGAAATACATCAAGCAAGGCATCACGCTCGTCTGGACTGAACAGCGGACTTTCAGGCAGCGATTCTAATACCACCACCAGCCCTGGGCTATCCGCAATCGGCGTGGGTTTAAGGTCGGTCAAGCAATCATATAAAGCATCAAGATTTTGTCCGAAATGCTTCGGCAAAGGAAACCCTGCCGCGATCGCGGCGAGTACAGCGCTCTTATCCTTAGCCTTGAAACAGTTGGCATAAAGCCACGTTTGATCGGAACGCTCGGCAGATCGTTTTAAATCGTCCAGGTCGTATGCGCTGAGGGGCAGCACAGCTTGAAGCGGCATATTGCTCAATGCGGTCATCTTTACTCCCTTACTCGCTCAGGTGTTAGGAAAAAACTCGTCTAAGCACCTGGGGATGCTAGACGAGTTTTGCTCCTATGCCAAGAGACTTCAATATATTTTTTTCGAGCGGGAACCTTACTGTGCGGAAAGTGTTTCGATCGCACGATCAAGGGCCGTCCCCAGAGGAGCGATCCTGGCCTTACCCTGTACGATCAATGTCGTAAAATCCTCACGAGAGACCGACTGGGTAAAATCGGGATAGCGGCGCAACACGAACAGTTTACGGCTTGGGCTCACCCAAGAAACCTTTACTCTCATCGCCTCCGCACCTTCTTGATCTAAATCAATCAAACTCGCTTTCACAATGTTTGCCAAAGGATCATGTGGCATGTCAAAGCCGTCTTGAGCCTGGGCACTCGCCACAGGGGCTGTACTAGCTAAGGCCTTGCTATCAAAATGAATCGTGCCATCCGAGCGCATTCTCACCGAAGAGCTGCGTCTGGTTTCTGTGCTTTTCGCCGTTTGCGCTTTGGCCGTTGTTAATAGGTTAGTCGTCCACTTAAACCACTCATTGAAAAAGGTTTCGCGAACCTCTTGTTCAATGGCTGTGGGCGCCAAGCCTTTTTTCAACCCGTCGATCAGCTTGGGCAACATGCCCGCCAAACGCGCAACGTCCTCCGGCCCCTTGGGCGCCACGCTCCAAATCAGTTGCTCGCAGACTGCCAATGAGCGCGCTAACTCTAGCCCCTCAGGCGTGGCCGTTAGTTGAGCGTGTGCCATCGCGTCGGCCCACCACTGCTGCGTAAACTCCTTCACGAAATCTGGCGTCGATCCGTCAATCCTTGAGTTGATTTCTACCAACGCAAGTTCGCGGGCGCACATTAGTGATTCTTCACGCTCTGAGTCGCGATCATGCTCAGCCAGCTCGGCCGAGCGACGCTCCTGCTCGCTACGCACAAAACTGACGAGGCGATCACGCGCTTGGTCAAAAATAGCTAAGTCGCGATCAAAACCTGAAATTAAATCCGCAACAATTGTATTAATCTCAAGGACCAGGGGCGACTCATTGGAGGCGTCCATTTCTGGGTCGCAAGCGGTCTCAGTAATCGTGTCGATCAAGTGCCGTAAGGGATGTTGCCGACGCGCAAAGAAGCTTCGATCCAATAGCGCAGCTTTAATAGCCACTACTTGCAAGCGTAGTAATTGCTGCTTGACCGGGTCGGCCAAGCGGCGATCCGCATAAATATAGTCAAAAATCAGCGAAACAATTTCAACCGTCACTTGATCGAGCGGCGTTCCTTTGTCACGTGCCTCACTGCTCAGCTCACCGAGCAACTGAGCACTTAATGGCACTTGATGCTGCGACTCTGCCTGCAGGCTAGCAAGCGCGCCCAAGAGAGGCGGTTGCGCAGCGGGCAGGGGTAAATCGGCCACACCAAACATGGTTGGATCAGCCAGCAACTTGGCGGCCTGAAACCGCGCTGAGGTTTGACCTGAAGCAATTTGCTGAGCAAGGCGCTCGAACATTTCGGCTGCCATCGGGACCGACATCGTCTGCCCGGCCTCCATGCCTCCGTTCGGCCCCTGCCATCCAAGGTCGCCCAAGGCGGTGGCGTATTCTGCCGGCACGCTCATCATGTCAGCGCCTGCCAAATCGCTCTTGGGTAATTCGGGGTTCGCGGCTTCTTTTCGAGATCCAGCGTTACGGCCTACAGTCTGAACGCGAGGCCGAATTTT
>JAYVKZ010000164.1:0-2024 GCA_043767985.1 Betaproteobacteria bacterium | reverse complement strand
TGGCTGGCCGAAATCACCGAGACCTTGGCGGCCTACAACAAAGCCAACCCAGATCGCCCGGCCGCACCGTTTGCCATCAATCAAATTGTTCATAAAAGTAATGATCGCCTCGATCACGATATGGCCGTGTGCGAAAAATACAAAGTGCCAATCGTCATCACCTCGCTCGGCGCCCGTGAAGATGTGAACCAAGCCGTCAAGGCCTGGGGCGGCATTACCTTGCATGACGTCATTAACAACGTGTTCGCACATAAAGCCATTGAGAAAGGTGCCACTGGATTGATTCCCGTCGCCGCAGGGGCCGGTGGCCATGCCAGTGTCAAATCGCCCTTCGCCATGATCGCCGAAGTGCGCGAGTGGTTTGACGGCCCGGTGGCTTTGTCGGGAGCCATGTCCACCGGCGGCGCGGTGCTTGCGGCTCAGGCCATGGGCGCAGATTTAGCCTACATCGGCAGTGCGTTTATTGCCACCCATGAAGCGCGCGCAGCCGAAGGCTACAAAGAGATGATCACCAAGAGCAATTCGGATGACATCGTCTACAGTAATTTCTACACCGGCATCCACGGCAACTACCTCAAGGGCAGCATTAAAAATGCCGGTATGGACCCCGACAATCTTCCTCAAAGTGATCCGAGCAAGATGAACTTCGGGAGCGGTGGCGGTGCCAAGGCTTGGAAGGATATTTGGGGCTGCGGTCAAGGCATTGGCTCGATCAAGGAAGTTACCTCAACCGCCGAGATGGTCGCAAGAATGCGGCTCGAATACGCTGAGGCAAAGGCTCGTTTGCTGGCCTAAGGTAAACGGATCGGCGTGCCAACGAAGGAAAGCTAGAGCACAGCATGTCAATCGCGCACGCTATCCTGGTTTGCATCGCCGACGAGCCGATGACCGGCTATGAGCTCGCCAAACGATTCGACAATTCGGTTGGATTTTTTTGGCGAGCCAACCATCAGCAAATTTATCGCGAGCTTCGTCTGCTTGGGGAGAAGGCCTGGGTGTCGGGTGAAACGGTTGCCCAGGATGGGCGCCCGAACAAAACGATCTTCGCCATTACCGAGCAGGGAAAGTCCGAGCTCTATGCCTGGAGTGGTTTTCAGGCGGAGTTGCCGTCGATCAAAGAAGAATTTCTCCTCAAGTTTTACGCGCTAGACCGTGTCGATATCAGCGCGCTCACCGCTCAAGTCGTGCAGCGACGTGAGCAGCACCGCGAAAGGCTTGCACTCTATCAAAGGATACTAGAACGCCATTACCAAGACGAGGCAAAACTTAGCCGTGTGGCCAGAGGAAAGCTAATGGGCCTGAAGGCAGGCTTAATGACGGAAACAGGCTGGCTAGGCTGGTGTGACGACGCGTTACACATGCTCAAGACTTTGAATTAGCGTAGCCTGGACTAGTCCAGCTTCACGTCCGTCATCGCCACGACTTCGGCCCAGCGCTTGCGCTCGGCCTCGAAAAACCGGCCAAACTCGGCCGGTGTTTGCGTCACAATCTCGGCGCCCTGCCCGCTCAACTTTGCACGTACCTCGGGCAGCCGAATCGCGCGAATCAACTCGTAGTTTAATCGCTCGAGCGCACTGGCTGGCAAGTTCGCGCTCGCTAAAACGCCCTGCCAACTACCCGACTCGAAATTATTGACGCCCTGCTCGGCCAGGGTCGGCATCTGGCCGATCAGGGGCATGCGGGTTTTCTTGGACACGCCGATCGCCTTAAGCTTGCCACTCTGCACGAATGACAGGGTGGCCAGCGCCCCGTTCATCAGAATTTGAGTTTGCCCCGCGACCGTATCCGACACCGCCTGCGAGCCGCCTTTATACGGCACGTATTGCCACTTGGCGCCGGTCGCTTGTGCAATAGCGACGGCAGCCAGATGCGGCGCACCGCCAATGCCTGAGACCGCCAAATTCATCGGGGTCTTCTTCGACAGCTCGACCAGCTCGCTGAGATTCGAAGCAGCGACCGAGGGATGAACAACCAACAAATGCGGCGAGTAAGCGAGCATGGTGACGCCGCGCAAGTCGCGTGAT
>JAYVKZ010000163.1:0-6669 GCA_043767985.1 Betaproteobacteria bacterium | reverse complement strand
AAATGATTGAGCAGACGCGTGATTTCATCAAACATCACGCGGATGTATTGCGCGCGCACCGGCACGTCCACGCCAATGAGCTTTTCGATGGCCAGGCAGTAGGCATGCTCGTTGGCCATCATCGACACATAGTCGAGACGGTCCATGTAGGGCAGGCTCTGGATATAGGTCTTGCTCTCGGCCAGCTTTTCGGTGGCGCGGTGCAAGAGGCCGATGTGCGGATCGGCGCGCTGGATGACTTCGCCGTCTAGTTCAAGTACCAAACGCAAAACACCATGAGCGGCAGGATGTTGAGGGCCGAAGTTTAAAGTGTAATTCTTAATCTCAGCCATTTTTATCCTCTCGCCCCATAACCTTCTTCACGGATCACACGCGGCACATTTTCGCGCGGCTCAATCGTGACAGGTTGATAGATCACCCGCTTTTGCTCTGGGTCGTAACGCATTTCGACATAGCCGGTGATAGGGAAGTCTTTACGGAAAGGATGGCCTACAAAGCCATAATCGGTCAGGATGCGACGCAGGTCAGAGTGGCCGTCAAACATGATGCCGTAGAGATCGAAGGCCTCACGTTCATACCAGTTGGCAGCATTCCAAATCTCGCAGATAGACTCGATGACTGGAAACTCATCGTCGGTACAGAACGCCCGCACCCGCAAACGCCAATTGTGACGAATCGACAAAAGATGCAGCACAACTGCGAAGCGTGGGCCATCATAAGCACCTTCACCGTAGCCTTGATAATCGACACCGCACAGGTCGATCAAGGTGTCAAAAGTCAGTGTCGGGTCGGTCGCCAAACTTCGTGTGACGGACAGCCAATCCTTGGCGGCAACTTTCAGGGTCACTTCGCCTAAGGCCTCGGCGAGCTCCAGCACTTTATCGCCGAGTACGCCAGTAAGATTGGCCTTGAGTGTTTCTAAAGAAGTCGTCATAGTGGGTCGGGATACTCTTAGCGAGCAATCGTATAAGTACGTTTGATCTTGTTCTGCAACTGCAAAATGCCATAGAGCAACGCTTCAGCAGTGGGCGGGCAGCCCGGCACATAAACATCCACCGGCACGATGCGGTCACAGCCACGCACTACCGAATAGGAATAATGGTAATAGCCGCCACCATTGGCGCATGAACCCATGGAAATGACCCAGCGCGGCTCAGCCATCTGGTCGTAGACTTTGCGCAAGGCAGGCGCCATTTTGTTACACAGGGTGCCAGCAACAATCATCACATCCGATTGGCGAGGGCTGGGGCGGAACACAATGCCAAAACGATCCAGGTCGTAACGCGCGGCACCTGCGTGCATCATTTCAACAGCGCAACAGGCCAAACCAAAGGTCATCGGCCACAGCGAGCCGGTGCGCGTCCAGTTGACGAGCTTGTCGACCTGGGTGGTCACAAAGCCTTGGTTCAATATGCCTTCAATACTCATTACTGATTACTCCCAATCCAATGCGCCCTTCATCCATTCATAGATGAAGCCGACGACGAGGATTGTCAAAAAGACCATCATGGATGCAAAACCGAAGAAACCGATTTTGACGAGTGAAACGGCCCAGGGGAACAAGAAGGCAATTTCCAAATCAAACAGAATAAACAGAATGGCAACCAAGTAATAGCGCACGTCAAACTTCATGCGCGCATCTTCGAAGGCTTCGAAACCGCATTCGTAAGGGGAGAGTTTTTGGGCATCGGGCCGATTGGGGCCGAGGAGTTTGCCGAGTACGATGGGCGCTACACCGACACCGATACCTACTAGAATAAAAAGAAGAACCGGTAGATAGTTGGCTAAGTCCACTCTGATCACTTTTTGGACAACCCCGAGCAAGTATTTTGCTCAGGATTTCTTGGCAGGAATATTTTCCAGGAATATTTTGGTGCCGGCGGCGAGACTCGAACTCGCACAGCTTTCGCCACTACCACCTCAAGATAGCGTGTCTACCAATTTCACCACGTCGGCACAGGAATCAAACTTTATAATCTCTACACATGAGGAAATGTGCAGGTCACTATTTTACTTCGAATTTAGGGCGTTTTTTTTCAAGAACACCAAAACCAGTAACTTTACTTAGGAATATCTCCTGCTGGAGCCTTCGGCACCTCAACTTTCGGTACCTCCGCCTTTGGAGCATCGACTTTTGGAGCATCAACCTTCGGTGCTTCTACCTTCGGTGCTTCTACCTTTGGTGCTTCTACCTTTGCAGCGTCAACCTTAGGTGCCTCTATCTTTGCAGCACCAGCCTTTGGCGCCTCAAGCTTTGCGCCTCCTTGCCCAGGGATTGCGTCGACCGGTTTGGTTGGCGCCTGATCCATAATGCTCTTTGGTGCATTGGGCTTCTTGTTGCCCAGAAATGATAGGGCCATGGTCAAGATAAAGAAGCCAGCGGCAAAGCCTCCTGTCAGGCGACTTAGGAAATTTGCACTCCCAGTCGCGCCAAACAAACTTCCCGAAGCTCCCGAGCCAAAGGCGGCGCCCATATCAGCACCTTTGCCATGCTGCAAAAGCACCAAAACGATCACACCAATGGCGCAAATCACATCAAGAACTAAAAGTAAACTAAAAAGCCATTCCATGAGATTTCCCTGAGGTATTTACCTTACGCCACAGCCGCAGCGCGGCAGATACCTAAAAATTCGTCCGCCACGAGCGACGCGCCACCCACTAATGCTCCGTCGATGTCTGGCATCGACATGAGCGACAAAATATTGGAGGGCTTGACGCTGCCACCATAAAGAATCCTGATTTCATCGGCCTGGGTCACCCCTTGGCTCGAGAGATAGGAACGAATAAAGCGATGTATTGCCTGAGCTTGGTCAGGACTGGCATTGCGGCCCGTGCCAATCGCCCACACCGGCTCATAGGCAATGACGCACATTGAGGCAGGCGCTTGCGCAAGAATCGCCGTCACTGCATCGAGTTGTTTGGCCAAAACGACCTCAGTCATACGAGCTTCATTTTCTTGCAAAGTTTCGCCGACGCAAACAATCGCTGTTAACTGCGAGGCCAAGGCCAGCGTTAACTTTTGGGCAACCTCGGAATCAGTCTCACCAAACAAGGTACGGCGCTCGGAGTGGCCAATTAGCACGCTATGGCACCCTACATCTTGCAGCATCGAACCTGACACTTCGCCAGTAAAAGCCCCGTTTCGGGTCGCCGCAATGTCTTGGGCTCCGAGCTTAATCTTGGTGTCCGTCAACCAAGCTGAGGAATGACCAAGGTAGGGAAATGGCGGACAGACGACAATTTCGACCGCTTTACTGACCGATGCGTCCATCCCGCTACGCAATGAGGTGTAGAGAGACTCATTGGTCGCAAAATCGCCATTCATTTTCCAATTGGCAACGACAAGTGGTTTACGCACGGGCAGTCTCAATCCTAGGGTTACTTAGCAAAGCTTTCGATTGTACCCTGGGATGCCAGCAAGAACAAAACTGGCCGAAGTATGACGCCACCAATGTCACTTTAAGTGATGTTTTTTGGCTTCCTTTTGTTCCAAATCCACATCACGTAGCCTGAAAGGCCGTACACCAAGAAAATAGCGAACAGCACACTAGGTGGGTCGGAAGAAATGACCACGAACACCAGCACCAGCAAAATCATAAATATAAAGGGCACCGCCTTGCGGGCGTTTAGTGTTTTAAAGCTATAGAACGGCACGCTCGACACCATTGTAATGCCCGCGTAGAGGGTGACTGCAAAGGATAACCACTCCAAATCCTTACCGGTCAGCGTGATGAGTTTCGAGTCACGCCAATCCGTCATGATCCAGACGAGGCCTGCCACCAGAGCGGCAGCAGCAGGGCTAGGCAGCCCCTGAAAATAGCGCTTATCCACCACACCGATGTTGGTATTGAAGCGCGCCAAGCGCAAGGCCGCACCTGCGCAATAAACAAAGGCGGCAAGCCAACCCCAACGGCCTAAGCCTCGAAGTGACCATTCATAAATGATCAATGCAGGAGCAGCTCCGAAAGAAACCATATCAGCAAGACTGTCGTATTGCTCGCCAAAGGCGCTTTGGGTATTGGTCATGCGGGCGATGCGGCCGTCCAAGGAATCCATCAACATCGCCACAAAAATCGCGGTAGCAGCGTTGGCGAACTGGCCGTTCATTGCTTGAACGACAGCATAGAAGCCGCAAAACAGGCCCGCGGTAGTGAAGGCATTGGGCAGAAGATAAAAGCGGGCAGCGGGTTTGGGTGCGAGGCCACCCGGTAGCGCGGCAACAACAGTTGGTCCGTCGGCGCCGTGCGCAGTGGCGGGTGGATCTTGGGGTTTGCTTTGATCTGTCATGTCAGTAGTTTGACTGACGAAGCCACTTCGTGGCAATCCATTTCTCTCCGGCCAGCACCGGCATACCGGCGTGCAGGCTTCTTGAGTCGATTTGACCCACCTTATTCATATACTCAAAATACACTGCGCTTCCCTTGCGCGCCTTCACTTCAAGGTCTAGCTCCGGGAAGTGTGTGGCGCCTCCCTCTTCTGGCGTATTGAGATACATCACCAAGGTCGCAACTCTTTGGCCGCCAGTCTTTAAAATGACCGGTGTTCCCGGATCTACCGGGTCAAAATAGTCGTGATGCGGTAAATATTCACCGCTTAGACCATAGTGAAGAATTTGCAACGGTTCGCCTTGCTCAACACGCAAACCGGTCAAGGCAGCAATCCGGGCTTCAATAGATCGAATCAAGTCGGTTTCGCCACGCTGAAAATGAGCGCCTTCGCTGGAGCGAACATTGCTGGGCAATTGGCCGCCGCTTTGACGATCCACGACCAGGGAGCGCTCAAGCTTTCCCACACTGGCTTCGATCAAAGCATCACACTCCTGTTCACTCAGAATGCCGTGCAGCAAGGCGATATTGGGGTTTACCATCGAAAACGCAACTTCGACTTGGTGTCCGGCCGCATCTAGCACCACGCCCTTGGGCAGTCGCAGGGGCTCTGCCTGATAGCCGCCCAGCACATTCGGAGATTGCTGCTGAACCCGCTCTGTCATGGAACGCACCACCACAATCGCCGAACGGGCGAAGGCCGGGTCGAAACCGTTGTCGACCATCACCTTTTCCATGTCTACATTGATACAGCCCGCGACAATATTGCTCGCTAGCCAATCCTGCCATTCGGCGGAAATCTTGCTGGGAATTTGATCGAGGGCAATTTTGCTCATAGCTTTAGGCGAATTCAATGACTAAATTAGAACCCGCCCAGCATGCAAACCTCAAGTACATAGTCATCGTACAAAGAAGGCCACAGGCCGGGCGAATGGCCTACGGTCGGACCGTAGGCAAGGAAAATGAATCTTCCTTAGTTACGGGTGCGATCAACCAACTTGTTGGCCTTAATCCAAGGCATCATGGCGCGCAGTTTCTCGCCTACGACTTCGATCTGATGCTCACCCATGATGCGACGCTTCGAGATCAAAGTCGGGGCGCCTGCACGGCTCTCCAAAATGAACTGCTTAGCGTACTCACCTGTCTGAATATTTTTCAGAGCAGCGCGCATGGCTTTACGGGTGTCTTCCGTAATGATCGATGGGCCAGTCACATACTCACCAAACTCTGCATTATTAGAGATGGAATAGTTCATGTTGGCAATGCCGCCTTCATAAATGAGGTCGACAATCAGTTTCAACTCATGTAAGCACTCGAAGTAGGCCATCTCAGGGGCATAACCCGCTTCAACCAAAGTCTCGAACCCCATCTTGATCAGATCGACAGTACCACCGCAGAGCACGGTTTGTTCGCCGAACAAATCAGTCTCAGTTTCTTCACGGAAGTTGGTTTCAATGATGCCGGCGCGGCCACCACCAATGGCGCAAGCATAGGACAGGGCCATGTCGCGCGCTTTTTTGGATTTGTCTTGATGGATAGCAACCAGCATCGGCACGCCGCCGCCTTGGACATAGGTGCCGCGTACGGTGTGACCCGGAGCTTTAGGGGCGATCATGACCACATCAATATCGTCGCGAGGCACCACTTGACCGTAATGGACATTGAAACCATGCGCGAACGCGAGCGTTGCACCAGGCTTTAAGTTGGGAGCGATTTCGCTGCTATACACGGCAGCAATATGCTCGTCCGGCATCAACATCATGACGAAGTCTGCGCCTTTCACGGCATCCTTGACTTCAGCCACATTGAGCTTGGCCTTCTTGACCTTGTCCCAGGAAGCACCGCCTTTACGCAGTCCGACAGTCACTTTGACGCCGGAGTCGTTCAGGTTCTGCGCATGCGCATGGCCTTGTGAGCCATAGCCCACGATCGCAACCTTCTTGCCTTTAATCAGCTTCAGGTCACAGTCTTTGTCATAGAAAACTTTCATGGTCTCTCCAGGGAAAAATTAGGGATGAAATAAGTAATAAATGAGAATGATTTCAGGGAAGGTCGCGACATTACCGCCTTAGACCTTCAAAATCCGCTCGCCACGGCCAATACCGGAACAGCCGGTGCGTACCGTCTCAAGAATCGCGCTGCCCTCCATGGCGTCAATGAAGGCATCGAGTTTGCTAGCGTCTCCAGTCAACTCAATCGTGTAGGACTTGTCGGTGACATCGATAATGCGGCCGCGGAAGATATCGGCCAAGCGCTTGATCTCTTCACGGTCTTTGCCCACGGCCCGAACCTTAATCAGCATCAGCTCGCGTTCGATATAAGCAGCCTCTGTCAAGTCACTGAC
>JAYVKZ010000162.1:0-11215 GCA_043767985.1 Betaproteobacteria bacterium | reverse complement strand
CCGGAATATGGCATCGAGTGCCGCGCGGTCTGGCCTGATGGCAGCATCCACTGGGCGGCCTCCCGTGGCTGCGCTTACTACGACGCCATGGGCGCGCCGATCCGCATGGAAGGTATCGCCCTGGACATCACCGAACGCAAGCTTGCGGAGGCGGCGCGACATGAAAGCGATAGGCAATACCGGGCTCTATTAGTTGCCAGTTCCGGGGTCGCCTACCGCATGTCCGCCGACTGGTCAACGTTGCTGCCGCTGGACGGACGCCAGTTGGTTGCCAGTTCAGACCATCCGCTCGCCGACTGGTCGTGGCTGCACAAAAACATTCCGCCCGACGAGCATCTCCGCGTCAGGAAGGCGATCAGCAAAGCGATCACCCGGAAGACTCTTTTTGAGCTGGAGCATCGCGTCCGTCGTCCCGACGGGACCGACGGTTGGACGCTATCGCGTGCGATGCCGATTCTGGATGAGAACGAAGATTTGATCGCGTGGTTTGGATCCGCCAATGACATCACAGCGCGGAAGCTAGCCGAGCAGGCGCTGGCCGATCGGACGGAGCTGCTGAACGGGCTGCTGCATGGGACGACCGACGTGATCTACGCGAAGGATATAAACGGCCGCATACTGCTGGCCAACGGCGCTTTCGGCGCGGCGGCCAGAATTACCCCCGAGCAGCTCGTGGGGAAGACGGCCGAGGACTTGTTCCCGCCGGACGAGGCGGCCGTGATACGTCAAAATGACGTGGCGGTGATCGCCGGGGGATCGCCAGTCCAGATCGAGGAGACGATCCTGGAGGCGGGCGAGCCGCGGATATTCCTCAGCCTGAAGGCACCCCTGCGCGACGGCAAAGGTCGCGTCATCGGCCTCCTAGGTATCAGCCGCGACATCACTGACCGCAAGCGAATCGAGCTCAGTCTGACCCACGCCGTTGCCGCCGCGGAAAAGGCCAACCGCGCAAAGTCAGATTTTCTCTCCAACATGAGCCATGAACTGCGCACACCGCTCAATGCGATCCTCGGTTTCGCCCAGCTCATGGTTTCCAGCACTCCGGCACCAACACCCGCCCAGAAGCGAAGCCTCGACCAGATTATCAAGGGCGGCTGGTACCTGCTGGATCTCATTAACGAGCTCCTCAATCTTGCGCTGATCGAGTCGGGTAAGTTGTCCCTCACGCTGGAGCCGGTCTCGCTCGCTGAAATCATCCTGGCGTGCCAGGCCATGGTCGAGCCGCAGGCACGCGAGCGCGGAATCGAGCTGACGTTTCCCTCTTTCGAGCTCGCCGAGTATGTGCACGCTGACCGCACCCGGCTCCAACAAGTCGTGATCAATCTCCTCTCCAACGCCATCAATTACAACAAGGCACAAGGCGCGGTTATCGTGGAGTGCACGTTGAGCTCGCCCGATGCGATTCGCATCAGCGTCCGCGACACGGGCGAGGGGCTGACTGCGGAGAAGCTCACGCAGTTGTTCCAGCCCTTCAACCGGCTTGGCCAGGAGTCGGGTCCGCAGACAGGGACGGGCATCGGCCTAGTGATGACAAAGCGGTTGGTGGAATTGATGGATGGGGCCATCGGTGCGCAGAGCGTGGTCGGGGTGGGAAGCGTGTTCTGGTTCGAGCTGAAACGGGCGTCCGCGACGCAATTTGCGCTTTTACAGAGCGAAACACCGTCACAGGGCGTACCGACGAGCACCATCCAAGGCGCGCTACATCGATTTTGACGCAGTGAGGCCCGCGACGGTGCTCGCCGAGATCGATTGCCTTGTCCCGAAAGATTGGGTGGTGCTGGTGCAAACCACGAGCTTTCGCCTGGCCACATCCAGCGAATCCTTCAAAGTGTTTGTTGCCGCCGTCAGGTTGTTGTTATAGCCAACAGTTGATTGCGCAAGCCATGCATGGACGCGCTTTGTGCGCAACTGCACAGACAGGCTTGTTCAATATTTTTATGCTGAGTAGGATGCGGCCAGGCGTAAAATTTGGGCTGATCTGCCCGCCAAAGTGGACTGCAGTCAACAACAACTTTACAAGCCCACGTCAATGACATCCAATCCAGACACAACTTTGCCATCCCCAAAAAAGCTGCCAAAGCGACTTTCAAAAGCGTTGGGGCAAACTGAAAAAGTCAAGGCTCTGGTGGAAGAAGCCGCGCAGGATCTGTCCTCGGTCAACTCGGACTTGAAGGAGGGTATTGAAAGCGAGAGCCCGCTTCAAAGTATGGAAAAAGTGCTTGTGCAAAGTGAAGCCATTGAGGAAAAGGTGCAGGAAGCGGCTGATAATCTCGCGGAAGTGAATGTCGACCTGAAAGACGAGATCCGCGCACGCCACATCCTTGAATTCAAACTGGTGGCGGTCAAGGAACTGGCAGAGGCAGCCCGGCACGATGCTGTTCATGACCCCTTGACCGGTCTGCCCAACCGCGTCTTGTTCAACGATCGGCTGGAACATGGTTTGGCGCAAGCCCGCCGACACGGGAGGAGCCTAGCCGTGATGTTCATTGACCTGGACGATTTCAAGAAAATAAACGACACCCACGGGCACGCCGCAGGAGACAGCGTTTTGCAGGCGGTTGCGTCCCGACTCTCGCAACGTGTGCGAGACGTTGACACTATCAGTCGCCATGGCGGGGACGAATTCCTGCTCCTCTTTACGGAGGTTAAAGACAGGCATGATCTATCGACTGTCGCAGAAAAAATACTCGAATCGATTCAATCGCCGTGCAGCATAACTGTGGAAGGACTCACGATCAACGCCCATGTCAGCGCCAGTGTGGGAATTTCAATCTTCCCTGAAGACGGCGCCACGGCGGATACCTTGATCCATAGTGCCGACAAGGCGATGTACCAGGCCAAACAAAGCAAGAATCGATATTCATTTGCCTCGTGAGGAGATCACTTCACCGACGTTGGCCACGCCGACTGACTGCGGTCTGGGTGCCGGATGGGGCGCAAGAAGCGCTGCGTGATTTGACGCGAGTCCGCGAAGATATGAAGCACCTGCTACTGCAATCCAAGCAACGGCTCTTAGCTTCCTTGTTGCGCTATCGCCTTGAGCAAGCGCTTCAAAGCGTTCGACGAGCACATCCAGAAGGCGTCCAGCGAATCCGTCTTTTGGCCGGTGGTCGTAGCACTGATGGCCTTGCGAGGGATGAACCTACTCGCCGCCACCACGGTCGTGGCTGAGATCGGCGACTTAACGCGCTTTGCAAGTGCCCCGGTTCATCTGGGCCATCGGCCAAGTATCGCCCAAACCTAAGGCAACAGTGTGAAGGAAGCCAGGATCAAGATGCAGTGTGTCGGAAAGCAGAATGGGCAACGGTAGGAGAATCCTCGAAAATCCTAGGAGGCATCCGGCAACGGAATGACCCTCGAACATACAGCGAGGCATCACGCGCCGAGTCGGTTGTCATGCGCGCTTGTAAACCAACACTACAACCCGTGCCCATCAGACTGATCAACCGTTGCAGTTTTGTTCGTTCTGCTACCCACACATGGCATCATGAAAGACAGAAATCGTAGAAACTGAAATCGTAGAAACTTGACAAGTCAATACATATCAGTGGAGCCTTGGGATGAATGATGCCCAAAGGAAGGCAGTTCGCATGTATCGGTTGGATGTCGTCTACGATTGCTCACTAAACAACTATGGCGCTTGGTTCACTACAAGCGGCAGAATGGCTGTAGCACCAGCGTCCCGCAACAACGCCGCCGCGACCGTCATTGTCCAGCCTGTGCGGTAAAACGCATCAATCAATAAAATAGGGCCTGGAGGAATCTCCGCAGCTTGGTTTAACTTTACCGCGCTGAGACGGGCATCGACTTGCCCTGCCGAGGGAACGTCCGAGCGCGGCAGTTCGCCGACGACGCAGAGCGCCTCAATCAGAGCCAACTTGCCAACCTCGCTTAAGTGCTCCGCAAGAGATCGCGTGAAGACGCCATGCTTGGACGTGACAATAGGTACGATGGCAACCGGCCGCGTGCCCCATGAAGATTTCCAACGCATCAGCACCCTGACGAGGCCGTCCAGAATGGCTTGCTCAGCGCGGGCATTAGTGATGCGACCCACTTCATTCACCCAACCAGGATCGTCTGCAAAGGCGAGTGCTCGCCCTTCATTGCACCCGATAATTTTCCCTTTACGAGCCGAGCCAGCGGGCCAAAGTTTACGCGGCTCGATGATGACATCTCGCCCTCGTACAAAAACACGAGCCATCTCGATCATCTCTGTAGAAGGCCGTAGACCGGGTGGCGGTACTTTGGCGGCACATACCGAACAACGGCCACAGTCCTGAGGGTCAGGATCATCCAAGGCCGTTTGAAGGGTACGCATCAGGCACGAATGGCCAGCGGCATAGCGGCGCATCAGATTCGCCTCGGTTGCACGTACTTGCGCCAGCGCCTCCCACCTCGGCGCATCAAAATTCCATGGGACGCCTGTCAATACCCATTGCGCGCCCTCCTTACTGACCGCGCCTTCCACGGCCAGAATCTTCAACAAACCCTCAAGCCGCCCACGCCGAATCGCCGTTTCGCTCTCAAGGGTGATCACCGACTTGGGGCCAGCCTTCAATGCTTCGAAAATAGCGCCGACGCGACCCTCATCGGGCACCCCTGCGGTCGCGAAATGCTCCCAGATTTGGTCGTCTGTTTCGGCCGGTAAAAGTATCGCTTGCGCCTCATCGATGGCGCGTCCCGCACGACCCACCTGTTGGTAGTAAGCCACCGGCGATGCAGGCGAGCCGACATGAATGCAAAATGCCAGATCCGGTTTGTCGTATCCCATCCCCAAAGCCGAGGTGGCAACTACGGCCTTCAATTCATTACGACGCAGTTGGTCTTCCACAAGCTCCCGCAAAGCAGTCTCTAAGCCTCCAGAATAGGCGGCAACCTTTGCGCCGAGCGAACTGAGGAAACCCGTCAAGCGCTCGGTCTCAGCGACGGTCAAGGTATAGATAATCCCAGACCCATCGATCTGTGCAATCGCTTGCGCAACCCAAGCATAGCGCTCGATGCCGCTTAGATGGGGTATCACCGAAAGTTTAAGCGAGGAACGCGCCAAGGAGCCACGAAACGTCACGGTATTGCTGCCGAGTTGCTGCGCGACATCCTCAGTCACCCGAGTATTGGCCGTAGCGGTGGTTGCAAGCACCGGCGTGTTGGCTGCAATCCCCACCAGTGTTTTTGCGAGCCGCTGGTAGTCGGGTCGAAAGTCGAAGCCCCAGTCGGAAATACAGTGGGCCTCATCGATCACGACCAGCCCCGCCGCTCCGATTAATTGAGGCAGCGCCTTTCCAAATCGCGGATTGGCTAATCGTTCTGGGGACACCAAAAGAACATCCAGTTGCCCGGCTAAAGCAGCTCCTAGCGTAGCGTCCCAAGTGTCAATATTGGTGGAGTTGATGGTGGCGGCCTTGAGGCCAGCGCGTTCAGCCGCCGAGACCTGATCACGCATCAAAGCCAGTAGCGGAGAAATCACCAAGGTGGGCCCGCCCCCTGCAGCCCGCAAAGCGGAAGTCGCCGCCCAATACACCGCAGACTTGCCCCAGCCTGTGGCTTGCACGACCAATACCCGAGCGCGATCATCCACCAAAGCACGTACCGCCGCGCGTTGATCCTCGCGAGGGATGGCGTCTGGGCCAGCCATCTTTCGGAGGATTTGCTCCAAATGCTCAACAGCGCAACTCATAGGCTATAAGTACCGATTTTCACACCTCAATCAGTATCGAATGAAGCCCAAGCTCCAGCGCTGCTTCATGTTGTCGTTTATCTGCTGTAAGAAAGCATTCAGCCTCGGCCTTTTGTGCCGTAGCCAGGTGGATAGAATCCGTCCCGCGTGAACCCGTGCGCCAGCCAATGGCGGTCGCAACATCCCTCAATGGTTCATCGACCAAGTACCAGTGAAAATCTCTTTGATTGCGCTCAAATTCTTCAATGACCGCGACTGCTGAGGTTTCAGATATCCTTCCTGCGCTGATCGCCCGGCGTAGTGCGCCTAAAAGTTCGGGCGAGAGGATCACGCTCGCAACCATCTCCGTTGCTTCCTCGATCAAACTCAGATGCTTAGAGTCTGACCCGGGTTCTTCAATGTAGCGCTTGATCAGAGCCGAGGTGTCCACATACAAGCGCACCTTTATAGACTCTCGCCGCGCTCTTCAACAAGCAGATCAGAGACGCTAGATCCGCCAGGCTTCAATAGCGGCACCGGCTTCCATGACGGGTTTCGCCACGAGGCAGGTGGGCGATCAGGCCCATTTTTCGCCAATCTACTGGGGACCAATTGTGCAACGGGTTTTCCACTCCTGAGAATTTGAACCGTTTCTCCGTGGTGCTCAACCATGTCCAGATACTTGCTCGCATTGTTGCGAAATTCAGTGAATTGAACCAATTGCATAGAACCTCCTGCTTTCAGTATCAATTATGTCATCGATTCAAACCATCTGCACACTTTTATGCACAGAATAATGCACAGTTAAGCTTGTTCGAACCTAGGCCAGTCCCAGCGTCCACTATAGAAATTATCCAGCCACATGGTAGAGATCTGGGTTTTTACATCCGATAAGCGTCCAGCCTTGAGCTGATCCATCAACCAACCGAGGGTCACGATCTCAATTTCCACGAACTCACCGGCATCGAGTTGCTGCTCGGTTTTCACCAAATCCTTGCACAAATAAATATCAATCAGCTCGTCGGTAAAACCAATCGCGGGATGAATGCGAGTCATGAAGGCCCACCGCTCAGCACGGTAGCCGGTTTCTTCAACAAGCTCACGTTGCGCGGTTTGAAAGCTAGACTCGCCAGCATCAATCTTGCCAGCGGGAATCTCAATGAACTCTTGAGCGAGGGGGTATCTGAACTGGCGTTCAATCAAGATACGGCCATCATCAAAGAGCGGAATCATCGCTGCGGCACCAGGATGCACGACGTACTCGCGGCTGCCCGTACTGCCATCGGGTAAGCGCGCCAAGTCTTTCCGAAGCTTTAAAAATTTACCTTGGTACACCAGCTCCGATTGGAGCTTGGTTTCTGTGAGGTCGCGTCGGTCAACCATGCTTGCCTCGCGAGTGTCCGCGTAAGAGAGTCGTGGGGCGCTTAAGTGGCGAGAGCTTGTTTCACTGCTTCGAGGCAAGCATTGATCAATGCCGAAGATCCCAGCGCCAAAACGATCACCATGGCGCCATTAAGTGCGAGGACCAGACGAGCATCAGTGTTGGCCTCAATGGGTGCGCGATCAACGGCATCGTCAAAGTACATCGTCTTCACGATACGCAAGTAATAGAACGCACCGATGAGCGACATTAACACCGCATATATCGCGAGGCCCACATGACCTGCATTGATGGCTGCTTCCAAAACCCCCAACTTGGCAAAGAAGCCAACCGTGGGTGGAATACCCGCCAATGAGAACATCAAGGCCAGCATGACCAAAGCGATCCAGGGGCTGCGCTTACTCAAGCCACGGAGGTCACTGATGTTCTCGGATTCAAACCCGTAGCGCGCCAGGATTTGAATGACACCAAGGGTACCGAGCGTGGTGAACACATAGGTAATGATGTAGAACATTGCCGAGCTATAGGCCTCGGGGCGAGGGGCCTGCCCATCCGTGACACCTGACAGTAGCCCAAGAAACACAAAGCCGATTTGCGAGATGGTGGAATAGGCCAACATACGCTTAAAGTTCGACTGTGCAATCGCCACCAAGTTACCTAGGCCGAGCGATAACACCGCCAGGACCATCAACATTTCTTGCCAGTCTTTAGCAACCGGTACCAACCCTTCGACCAACAAACGGAAGGCAATGGCGAAGGCTGCGATTTTCGGTGCACCCGCGATCATCAATGTGGCATTAGTGGGCGTGCCCTGATACACGTCGGGAACCCACATGTGGAAAGGCACAGCACCAAACTTAAAGGCTAAACCGGCGACGAGAAACACGGTGCCAAACACCAAGACCATCTTGTTAGTTCCGGTCTCGGTGAAGGCTTTGGCAATCGACGCCAGCTGCAAGTCACCGGTACCACCATAAATCATGGACATGCCGTAAAGCAAGAAGCCGGAGGCCAAGGCACCCAAGACAAAATACTTCATGGCAGCCTCGGTGGCCGCCGCACTATCTCGACGCAAAGCAGCCAGAGAGTAGAGCGACAAAGACATCAACTCAAGACCCAGATAAATCATCAGCATATTGCTTGACGAAATCATGATCATCATGCCGAGCAAGGCGAACAGGCACAGGCTATAAAACTCGCCCTTATGCATTTCACGATCGGCAGCATAGCGCCGAGCATAGATAATAGTGACGGCCACAGCGATGTAGCAAGACATCTTCAGGATATGCGCGAACTGATCCGCCACATACATGCCGTTGTAGCCGTACTGAGTGCCCGTGCCCCACTGATGAACGGTGGCGATGAAGGGGAAGATCAAGGCACCGAGCGCCAAGCGATCAATCGCGATCCGACCGGTGTCACGGACATAGACTTCGGCCATGAGCACGAAGCAAGCTGCCACCAGAAGTGCGATTTCTGGCAGAGCAACGGCAATATTTATTTTGTCCATAGCGTCTATTTGATCTTGCTGACGGAGACATGCTTGAGGAGGTTGTCTACCGAGGGGCCGAGCATATCGGTCACAGGCTTGGGCTGAAGGCCCATCCAAAGGCTGACAATCGCCAGCGCGGCGAGCATCCAAAATTCACGACGGTTGACATCTTGCAACTCGGCGACATGCGAGTTGGCCACTTCGCCAAACACGACGCGTTTGTACATCCACAAGGAGTAGGCAGCACCCAAGATCAAGGTTGAAGCCGCTGCGAAGGCCACCCAGAAATTGAACTTCACGGCACCCAGGATCACCATGAACTCACCTACAAATCCCGAGGTTGCGGGCAAGCCGCAGTTGGCCATGGCAAAAAACAGGAACAAAGCAGAGAACTTGGGCATGGTGTTCACAACACCGCCGTAATCCGCAATTTGACGCGAATGCATGCGGTCATACAAAACACCAATACACAGGAACATTGCACCAGAGACCACCCCGTGCGAGATCATTTGCACAATCGCGCCCTGCACAGCCATGTCGTTAAACATGAAGAAGCCAAGGGTGACAAAGCCCATGTGTGCAATTGACGAATAGGCAACGAGCTTCTTCATGTCTTCTTGCACCAAGGCTACAAAACCAATGTAGACGACGGCAATGAGCGACAGAGTGATCATCATGCCGGACAGGTAATGGCTGGCGTCCGGCGCAATCGGCAAGGAGAATCTCAGGAAACCATAGGCTCCGAGCTTCAACATGATTGCGGCCAATACGACCGAACCACCCGTAGGCGCCTCCACGTGGGCATCGGGCAACCAGGTATGCACTGGCCACATGGGTACCTTGACCGCAAAGGCCATCAGCAAGGCAAAGAAAATCATAATCTGCTCATGCAAGCTGAGCGGAAGTTTGTGCCAGGTGAGGATATCGAAGGAGCCCGACTTGAAGTACAAGTAAATCAAAGCAACCAGCGTCAGTAGAGAGCCCAGCAAGGTATAAAGGAAGAACTTGAAGGCCGCATAAATGCGGTTGGGGCCACCCCAGATACCCACGATCAAATACATCGGGATCAAGGTCGCTTCAAAGAACACATAAAAGAGCAAGCCATCGAGCGAGCTGAACACACCGATCATCAGACCGGAGAGAATCAGAAAGCACGCCATGTATTGGGCGACTTTTTCTTCGATGACTTCCCAAGCGCCAATCACTACAAAAATAGTGATGAAGGCCGTCAACAACACAAACCACACCGACAAACCATCAACACCTAGGTGGTAGTTGATCTTGAAGGAGTCAATCCACGCTGCCTTTTCGACAAACTGCATCGCGGCCGAGCTGCGGTCAAATTGTAAGAACAAAGGGATGGTCGCAAGAAAACTCAGCAAGGCGCCGATCAAAGCCACGGCACGCACCACAGGAGCATTCTTGTCGTTGCCAACAGACAATAGGATCAGACCGAAAATAATCGGCAGCCAAATAGCGATGGTTAACACAGGAAACTGATTCATGGTCGTTTCCTCCTAGCGCCGAATCAAGGGAAGAACAACGAACAGCATCAAGACTCCAACGCCGATAATCATGCTGACGGCGTAGTTGTTTAAGCGCCCTGTTTGCAGCAAGCGTGCGACGCTCGATAGCCAACCGACCAACTTCGCTGAACCGTTCACGGCCACTCCGTCGATCAAGGTTTGATCGCCCACTTTCCACAGCCCTCGGCCAATGGCCCGCGAACCGCCAGCGAAAAACATTTCATTGAACTTGTCCATGTAGTACTTGTTATCGAGGAGGACATAAATTGGTTTGAAGATGCGAGCGATTGCCTTAGGCAAAGACGGGTTGATCATGTACATGTAATAGGACAAAGCAATACCAGCCACCATTAACCAGAACGGTGCGGTACCAAAGGCGTGCAAGGCCATCGCCATCCAACCATGGAACTCCTTGGCCATCTCGGCCATCGCGGGATGTCGCTCCGCCACCACGATCACGCCTTTGAAGAAGTCGCCAAAGAGCATAGGCCCTATCGCGAACAGGCCGATCAACACAGAAGGAATTGCCAACAAGATCAAGGGCAAGGTCACGACCAGCGGGCTTTCATGTGGTTTTTCGCCAGGGCCTAGACCGTGGTGACCATGGTCATCGTGAGCCTCGTCTTTCTTTGCGTGGTCATGCGCATCATGTTTACCATCGTCATGAGCATCGTGCTTCGCAACATGAGCATGGGCGTCTTGACCATGAGCCGCCACAGCGTGATCGCCCCAGCGAGCCTTGCCGTGGAAGACCAAGAAATACATTCGGAACGAGTAAAAGGCTGTGACAAATACGCCTGCGAGTACGCAGTAATACGCAAAGCCAGCACCGGGCACTTTCGCAAAATGTGCCGCTTCGATGATCGAGTCTTTGGAATAGAAGCCGGACAAAAACGGCGTTCCAATCAAAGCCAAAGAACCTAACAAAGAGGTAATCCAGGTGATCGGCATGTACTTGCGCAAACCACCCATATTTCGGATGTCTTGATCGTGATGCATACCAATGATGACCGAGCCCGCCGCCAAGAACAACAAGGCCTTAAAGAAGGCATGCGTCATTAAGTGGAATATCGCGGCGCTGTAAGCAGATGCACCGAGCGCAACCGTCATGTATCCAAGCTGGGACAAGGTGGAATAAGCGACCACCCGCTTAATGTCGTTCT